>CALEKX010000062.1 GCA_937904525.1 uncultured Phycisphaerales bacterium | reverse complement strand
TCGTACAGCTCGAGCATGGTGAACTCGGGATTGTGCCGCGGGCTGATGCCTTCGTTGCGGAAGTTGCGGTTGATCTCGAAGACCTTCGAGAATCCGCCGACCAGCAGCCGCTTGAGGTACAGCTCTGGCGCAATGCGCAGGTACAGCGGCATGTCCAGCGCATTGTGATGCGTGACAAACGGCCGAGCCGCCGCGCCGCCATGAATCCGCTGGAGCATCGGCGTTTCGACTTCGATGTACCCGCGGTTGCGCAGGAACTGGCGGATCTCATCGACGATGCGCACGCGCAACTTCGCCAGTTGCATGACCTCCGGGTTGGCCCACAGGTCGACATACCGCTGGCGATAGCGCAGCTCGACGTCGCTGAGGCCTTCCCACTTGGCTGGCGGAGGCAGCAGCGCCTTGGAAGCCATCTGGACGGACGATCCCCAGATGGTGATCTCGCCCTTCTTTGTCTTGCCGAGATTGCCCTCGACGACGATCAGATCGCCCAGGTCGATCAGGCCGCGCACCTCCCAGTCGCGCTCGCTGAGGCGACGCTTGTCCAGGCCGATCTGCAGGTCACCGGACTCATCCCGCAGGGTGAGGAAGGTGAGCTTGCCCATGTCGCGCTTGAGCATCACGCGGCCAGCCGCCTTGACGACGGGCCCCTGGTCGGCCCCCATCTCGTCGCGATAGGAAGCCTTGATGGTGGCCAGGGGCGTGATGCCCTCTGTTCGCTGTCCATACGGGTCCACGCCCAGCTCGCGCAGGCGCTGGAGCTTCTGACGCCTTTCCTGTTCGTAGGGGTTGATCGGGTCGTTCATGTTAATCCGGGTCAAAGACCGCCGATCATAGTTATCATCCGCCCCGACGCCAACTGTCCCGGCTGGCGGAGCTGGTCCCCCACCCGGCGGCTGCCGATCCTGCAGGGGGATGTGGCCGACCCGATCCATGCTGGTTGTCGCGATCCTGCTGCTGTTTCCGGCTTGGCCGGCGGAGGCGGGGATGCGCGTCGTCCACTCGCGGCATTACACGATCCACAGCGATCTGCCGGCGGATCTGACCGAGGATCTGGCCCGGCGGCTGGACGAGATGTACGACGAGTACAGCCGTCGGCTGACCGATTTCCGGCCCGCGGGCCGCGAGCGGCTGGACGTCTATCTTTACAGCCGGCGGGCGGACTACCTGCGGGAGTTTGGCAACGACGGCCAGCACACGGCTGGCATCTTTCTGCCCCATCGCAACTGCCTAGCCGCCGTGCTGGAGGGCTCGACCCGCCAGGACCTCCGGCGGACGCTGCAGCACGAGGCCTTTCACCAGTTCGCCCACAATCGCATCGCCCCCGACCTGCCCCCGTGGCTGAACGAGGGGCTAGCCGAGCTGTTTGAGGATGGGATGTGGACGGGCAGCGGGTTTGTGCTGGGCGAAGTGCCGCCATGGCGGGTCCGCCGCCTGCACCGCGACATGCAGCAGCAGCGGCTGATTGACTTCCCCACGTTCATGAAGCTGGATCACCCGACCTGGCTGCGGCGGATCCAGGAGGATCGCGACCTCGGCCATCTCCAGTACAACCAGGCCTGGGCGATGGTGCATTTCCTGGTCTTCGCCACGGAAGGCACCGGCCAGCCGTACTACCGCCAGCGGTTTGTCGACTTCCTCCGCCGACTGAATCGCGGACAGGACGCGGACGCCGCGTTCGTCGCTGCATTCAGCAACAACATCGCCGGCTTCCAGGAGCGGTTCGTGCAGTACGCCCGCAACCTCCAGCCGACGGAGGCGGCACAGTATTCCGAGCATGTCGAGATCCTCGCGAACATGCTGCGCATCACGCACGAGCAGGGCCGACGATATGACACGATCGACGCCTTCCGCAGCGATGTACGAGCCGCCGGCTTGCAGCTTTGGCGAGAGGAAGATGGCCTGCGGTCGACGACGGCTGCCGATCCGGGTGTCTACTTCACGTACAGCAACGGCCAGACGATCCCGTCATCACGACTGCGATTCGAGCACGTCCCCGGCGCCCCATTGCCCGACATCGTTTGCCAGCCGATGAACGACCTGATCCTGCGGGCGCACTTCTTCATCGCCCCCAACGGCACGATCGATCACGAACTGCTGATCGAGCCGGCGCGGTGAGCATCTCCATATTGTGGCGCAGACACATCCACGCGCGATTCTGACCTAACGCGCAAGAAGAAAGCACGTGCGCGACGCACGTGCCACTGTTGGTAACCTCAATTCTTTGGCCAGATGGCCGACCGATCACCGCCGGCTGAGCTGTTCCCACACGTCGCGCAGTTCCAGCGACGTGCGGACGACCACGCGGCCGTCGGCGTGGTAGTCCGACTTGTACGTCCGCGAGCGCTCCAGCGCCCGGTTGACGGCTTCAGCCAAAGCCGGATCGCGCGTGGCGGCCTCGCCGATGGTCATGTCAGGCGTAAGCGGCAGTTGCAGGACCTGCTGACGGAGCTTGTCCAGCGCCTGCTGCTCGGCTGCGCGGGTCGTCTTGAGCCGGTTGTCGACGGCAACGGAAGTTCCCTCTGCATCGATCATGTCGCTGATCCACACCGGCGGCTGAGTCGGGAGCTGCACCGTCGGCTGAATCGGCAGCACGGTTGCCGTCTGCGGGACGGCGCCTTGCCCGGTGGCCGCGCTGATCTGCATCATGAACTGCTCGCGGATCGACTGCCACTGCGCGTCGGTCAGATCGCGTCCCTGCGGCAGCTCCGCCAGGGCAGCGCGGATGACCTCGAATGTCTCCATCGGCGGCGCCGACAGCGTGACATGCACCTGCCGATCATCGGCAAAGCGAACGGCTGTCACCGGCCGCGACAGCAGATGCTCTTCGAGCTTGCGACGCAGCGGCGAGTTGGGCTGACGCATCAGCTCGCCAAGCCGCGTGCCCGACGGCAGGCGGATGTCGCTGACGCTGTCGATGACGCTCAGCGCCGCGTCGTACTTGGCGCCCCGGATGGCAGCCCGGCGAGCGTTCTCATCAACGCCCGCCCAGGCGGGATTCATGCCGATCGGCTTGACGTCATCGACGGTTGACGGCGCAGCGCCTGAGCCGGTGGCGGCGAAGGTGCGGCCAGCCATCTCCTGGAGCGCCGGCTCCATGTCGGTCAGGCCGACGGGCAGCGACTGCGGATTGGCTGCGGCGATCTCGCGAAGCGTCGCGGCGATCTTCGCGCCCTCGATCTCCATGCGCACCTGCGCGACATCGTCGCTCAACCAGCGCGGGCCGCCGATCTGCGTGGCCTGTTCCAGCGTCTTGAGCATGCGCGGACGCGCGGCGGTGCGATCCAGCAGATCGCCCACCGTCACGCCTTCTGTCAGCGGATACGCAGCCAGATCCTTCAGCAGCGCGGAGATCGCATCGTTGACCGCGGCGTCGACCGGGGCCTGCCGCACCGGCTGAGCCGCCGGCGCGTTCACCTGCGCGATAACGACTCCCGCGGGTGCGAAAGCCAGGATCAGTGCTGCCATCCACTTCATGTTCAGAACTCCAGCGCGACGGCGTCCATTTCCCCTATAGAGACGGACACTCCCCGGCACGGGATCGTTAGCCAGTTTTGCCGCTTTGGACGACCGCAAACGATACACGAACGCCGCAAACAATGGTAGAGATGCGGCCGCGCTAAACGCACGTTAGACGGGGGCTGGTCGGCAGTTACGCCAGGCCGAGGGGTTCGTAGTTCAACCCAAGCTGGAGGATGCGGTTAAGCAATTGGTCATACCCCACCCCGGCGGCTTGGGCGGAGTCGGCAAACTCCTCGCCCCGGGCGATCTGGGGATTTGGGTTGGCTTCCAGCAGGTAGACCTCCCCCTCGGGGGTCAGCCGCAGGTCGATGCGGGCGTATCCCGACAGGTCCAACGTCCGATAAATTCGCTTGCACAACTCAATGATATGCCGTTCGGCCCCTTCCGGCAGGTCGGTCGCCTGCTGCGACGTGATGCCGTACTTCTGCTGGTACTGCGTGTCCCACTTCACCTTGGACGTCGCAATCCGCGGCATGCTGGCCGGCAGATTGGCCAGCGTCAGCTCCCAGATCGGAAAGGTCATAAGCTTGCGATTGCCCATCACCGACACGTACAGCTCACGCCCCTCGATGTACTGCTCGGCGATGGCGGCAGTACCCAGGGTTTCGTGGATGTACGCGACGCGATCCTCAAGCTGCTTGTCATTGTGGACCAGCGAAGCACGCGAAATCCCAGCCGATCCCTCCTCCGTGACGCTCTTGACCAGCAGCGGAAAGGTCAGCCATTCCGGCCGGCGAACCACGCGATTGAGCTGGAACACCTCGAACTTCGGCACAGGGATCTTGTGATAGGCCAGGATCTTCTTGGTCAGCGCCTTGTCGCGCGCAAGCGTCAGCCCGCGCGGATTCGAACCCGTGTATCGCTGGCGCATCAGCTCCAGAAAGCTGACGACATGCTGGTCATAGCAGCCGATGCCGTGAAACTCCTCCAGCAGGTTGAAGCAGATGTGCGGCCGCCACTGCTCGATCTCCTGCTTGATCACGCCCAAATCGTCGCGCACGCCCAGCGGACGCACGTCATGACCCAGCTCTCGCAGGCAGGAACAGACATCAAACTCGGTGCGCAGCTCAGCCGCCCGCTCGGGCGTCAGGCCGTCAAGCGTTTCGGGGGGAACCAGGTCGGCATGCACCAGGACAAGGGTGCGGAGTTTTCGCATCTCTACAGGCAAACAGTATTGAAACCTTGTTGTGTCTTATCGGCAGTGCCGCGCTGAAACGCCAATTTTCGGCGGGGCCAACAGTTACAAACGTCACGGCGTCGGTACGTGACGCCCGGGCCTGGCTTCCGGCTACGGCGATGGTCGATGCGCTAATTTCTGTCGTCGCGACGGGTGAATTGCCGATTTTATGGGACGATGCATCCTTCGGACGCGATTCCATTCTCCCCCCGGCGCGCAGGCGTGGTCCTGAGCTGCGTTGCCGCGGCGCTGCTCTGCCTGATCGGTCGCGTTGCCTGGCTGCAGACCTACGGCCGCCAGCAGACGATCACGAAGCTCGAGCGGCAGACCTACATGAACCAGACGCAGTTTGCGCGTCGCGGCACCATCTTTGACGCCACGGGCAACGTGCTGGCCGGAACCGTCCAGAATCAGGCCCTCTTCGTGGATCCCAAGTTCATGTTCGAGTGCTTCCTGGACCAGGGGCTCACCCCCACCCAGATCCAGGAGCGCATCGGCGATTTGGCCGACCTGATCGACTATGACCGCGCGGAACTGATGAACCTGCTGGATGAGCGATCCGAAAGCCGCTTCGTGCGGCTGATGGACAGCGTCAGCGAAGAGTACATCGATGCGGTGCGCGAGCTCGGCATCCCGGGCGTGGGCTTCACGCCGGTCCATCAGCGGTTCTATCCGATGGGCTCGCTGGCGGCACACGTGCTGGGCGGCGTCGGCACCGAAGGCAAGGGCCTGGAGGGGATCGAGCTGAAGTACGAATCGGTCCTGGCGGGCCGCAACGGCTACAAGCGGACGATGAAGGACGCCCGCCGCCGCGGCATTGCCGTCGCGGCTGAGGATTACCTGCCCCCCCAGCACGGCAAGCACATCATCCTGACAATCGACGCCAACATCCAGATGATCGCCGAGCAGGAGCTGGAAGCCACCTGCATGCAGTTCCGCGCCAAGGCCGGCGAGTGCGTCGTGATGGACCCGCTCACCGGGGCTGTGCTGGCCATGGCCAGCTATCCGGCATATCACCCGCAGCATCTGGAAGATTCGACAGCCGATCGGCGCACCAACCGCGCTATCGTCATCCCCTTCGAGCCCGGCTCGACAGCCAAGCCGTTCATCGTCGGCCCGGCCCTCAAGTGGGGCATCACGCGGCTGGATGAGGTCTGGCCCCTGCCGCGCGGTGGCGGCTATAAGTCGTCGCTGCGATCCAAGCTGGTCACGGACGTGCATTACTACGGCCCGCTGCCGACGTGGGACATTCTGGTCAAGTCCAGCAACATCGGCATGGCCATGCTGGGCGAGCGCATGGGCAAGGAGCGGATTCGCGAGGCGCTGGCGAGCTTCGGCTTTGGCCGGCCGACGGGTGTCGAGCTGTACGGCGAGGATCCCGGCTTGCTCCGCCCGGCCAGCCAGTGGGGCAACGCCGATGTCATCTCCACCGTCCAGGGCTATGCCATGCTCGTCACGCCGATGCAGCTCGCGCGGGCGATGAGCGTCTACGCCAACGGCGGACGCCTCGTCCAGCCACATCTGCTGCGGGGCATCCTCGAGCCGGATGGCCGTATCCATCAGACCGCGCCGTCGACGCCGTGGGAGCAGTTGCCCGAGGTCGTCGACACGTACACCGCGCGGGAGATGCGCCGCGTGCTGGCGGATGTGCCCCTCCGCGGCACCGGTCGTGCGATCAAGAGCAAGACCTACAACATCTTCGGCAAGACCGGCACAGCCCACGTGGCGCACAACGGCAACTACAATGAGTCGAGCTACACCAGCTCGTTCGTCGGCGGCGCGCCCTTCGAGCGGCCGCGGCTGGTCGTGGCCTTCATCATCCATGAGCCGGATCGCTCGATCGCCCACTTCGGCGGTACGGTCTCGGCCCCGGGCGCAGCCAACGTGCTCGAGCGCTCGCTCAAGTACCTGCAGGTCCCGCCCTCCCCCGAGCTGGATCTGCCCCCGGAGCACATCCGCGGCTTGCTGTACGCCTTCGACCCGAAGGTCTATCGCAAACCCCAGGCCCAACTCGCCGCCGCACGGGACTAGTACGCAGGCTGTGCCACCGCCCCTACTCCTGCGGCCTTGCCTGGATGAGGTATCGCAGCACTCTCGCTGGCGAAGTACCGGTGTTTACCTCGGCGGAGTCTCGCAGATGCGCATACGAGCCGGCACTTGCGATATAGCGCTCATCGCTGCAGTGGATCTCAATCGCCCCTTCCAGCACCACCAGCGCCGCATGTCGCGTCTCACTCCCCCCGACATCAACCGCCGCGCCAGCCGGCAGATACAGCTCATCCACCTGCGGCATGCCGGCTGCATCATCCGCCGCACACCACACCAACCGCCGCACGCCGTCTTCGACAGACTCCACAGCCTGCGGCACCGCCCGCCGTTCCGCCGGCTCGGGCAGATCGACGACATCGATCCCCCATCGCCCCGCCTCCGTCATGACATGCTGCGCGAGCTCGGGGGTCAACGGAGGTGGAATGACCTCCTCCGGGCGGCATGGCGTCGCGACACTGCGGAAGAACCGCTCAATCTGCCCGGGGATGGCAAGCAGGATGTATCGCACAGGCGTCGGACCCTTGTTGCGGAACTGATGCGGCTGGCGCTTTGGCGCCCAGAAGAATGTCCCAGCCGGTGCGACGTGTACGCACTGCGGCCCCAGGAACTCCATCTGCCCTTCGAGAATGTAGAACCCCTCATCCTCGTCACGATGCACGTGCGGCGGCGGCCCACCGCCAGGCACAACAACGGTTTCGCAGATCAGGTAATCCCCATCGGTGACGGCTTGGCCCAGCTTGAAGCACTGCCGCTCCCCCACGACCCACATCGTGTCCCCCGCGCCGGGCGCCACGATCGTAACGTTACGCGTCGAATCGACCTGCGCCATAGGCGGCTCCTTTGCAGGGAGGATGAACAGGAAGGAAAGCCCGAATTGTCGCACCCGCGCAGCCGTCGTCAACGGAAATCCGATGCCGTCCGCCAAGCCGGCCCGCTATCGCGCAGCCGGGGCGCAGCACGCGCGGTAGACTGTCAGCAATGAGCAGTCCGCCGTACCTCAAACCCTATACCGACGCCGCACAGCGATACGGCGGCGGGTTCAACTCCCTGCTGTGGGCCAGCCGTGCGACACAGCGCATCCGCTTCGATGCGTTGGTCAGTCTGGCCGACTTCGCCGACCGGATCGTCCTCGATGCCGGCGCCGGCCGGGGCGATCTGATGGCCCATCTGCTCGAGCTGAACATCCAGCCGGCGCAGTACATCGCCCTCGAAGCCGTCGAACCGCTTGCTCAAGCCATCGAAGCCGCCAACTACCCCAACTGCCTAGTCGTCCGCGGCGATTTCATCGAGCAGCCGCAGCGCCTGTTCGTCGGAGCCGACATCATCGTCTTCTCCGGCTCGCTCAACACGCTCCAACCCGACACGTTCTATACCACGCTCCGCCGCGCCTTCGACGCGACCAACCAGACACTGATCTTCAACTTCCTGTGCGGCCCCACCCTGGCGGCTGCGCCGCATCTGCACTGGTACACGCGCGCGGAAGTGGAAATGTTTGTCCACTCACTGTCGGACCACTACGAGATTCTGGATGGGTATCTCGAGGGTGACTGTACGATCCGGGTCGACAAACCGCAGGTGAGAACGTCTTGAGCGATAGTGGTGAAGTGAGCAGTGGGCGGTAGGCAGTGGGCAGTGGCAATCCCCAGTCCGAAATCACCGATCCCCATCCCAAATCCGCATACCAAAATCGCTCAGACCCCCACCCACTGCGCTACAAGCGACCGCGCCCGGGCCGTGTCGCGCGTGCCGGAGACGATCACGCGGCCGTCGGGGAAGACGCTGAGCATCTGCCCCTCATCCAGGCGGATGCGAACGAAGAACCGCTGGCGCTCCAGCGTCACCTTGCCTTCAAGCCGGTTGGCCAGTGCCTCCAGGTCCAGGCGCGTCGGCTTCTGCGGGCGGACCTGCACGGCATCGCGCCCGCACAGGCTCGCCACGCCGCTTGCGGGCGGGGCTGCGAGGAACTCGAACTGTCGCCGCCCACAGCACGGGCAATCCTCCTGCCGTGCCTGAGCCACCGAAATCGTCCGGAATCGGCCCGTCCACACGTCCAGCGCGTGCATCACGCGGGGCACATCCGCGCCCAGCAGGATCTGCATCCCGGCTGTCACCTGAAGCGACGCCACCACGGCCACAGCCGACGCCAGTACACCCGCCTGCTCACAGGTCGCCAACTCCCCCGCAGCCGGCGGCGTGGGGAAGATGCACCGCAGGCACGCCTCACCGGGCAGGATGGGCATGACGCGCCCTTCCGTGCCGATCACGGCTCCATACACCCACGGCACACCCTCGCGCACCGCCAGATCATTGACCAGATAGCGCGTCCCCGCGTTGTCCGTGGCATCGAGGATCAGATCGACGCGGCCGACCGGCGTGTCGATCAGCGACGGGATATTGGCGGAGTCGACATCGACGACAACCGGCTCGATCGTGACGTCGCTGTTGATCTTCGCCAGCCGATTGGCGGCGGCCAGCGCCTTGGGCGCTGATGCCTGCGCATCGGCCTCGTCGAACAGCACCTGCCGCTGAAGGTTCGTCCACTCGACCAGATCGCGATCGACCAGTCGCACAAACCCCACCCCCGCGCGCACAAGCTGCTCGGCGATGACGCTTCCCAGCGCCCCACAGCCGACCACCAGCACGCGCGCTGCGCGGAGGCGCTGCTGCCCTTCATCGCCCACCTGCGGCAGAATCCGCTGGCGATCATATCGTGTCGACTGGCTCATGGGTCAGGTCCGATCAGTCGGCTGTGCTATCGGCGATCCGGGTCTGCGGACGCGGCTTGGAAAACTGCGCAGCCACCGCCGCCAAGGCGCCCAGGACGGCGATCAGCGAAACCAGCGCCAGCAGATCGGTCGTCATGGCCGGCCGCCTGCCTGGCGAGGCATGATCGCGATACACAGCATAGAGATTGAGGATATACGGAATGATCACGGCTGCATAACCGACCGCCGCGATCAGCATCGCCACGGCGGTGTGCATCGCCCGGCTGCGAGCATTCGGATCGCCGCGGCGCAGCCACATCCATCGCAGCCCCGACAGCGACACGATGACCATCGCCGCCGCCATCGTCACGGCCAGCACGGCCAGCATCGCACTCGGCTGGGCCAGCGCCTGCGAAGCCGGCTTCAGCAGGGCAACGATCCGCTCATCGCCGCGGAGCGTCAGGGCCGAGGCATGGAAATATGCCGCCAACCCCTGCATGCCCGCCAATGCCGCCAGCACCGGCGTGATGATGCATCCCCAGAACAGCAGGATCGGGCGCACCGGCAGCCGCGGCAGCTTCGTGCCCGGCTGCGGCGGCTGGGCATAGCCCAGCACTGGCTTGTCAGGGGTCGATCGTTCGAATTGCCCGGGCGTGCCTTCCATGACGCATCACGCCGTGCCGAAAAGCGGGTCGATCCACAGCGAAACGCGCTCAAACGCGTGCCGAGATCACAGACCGCAGGCATGGCGATGCCACATTGTACGCTACGCCGTCGCCACTTCGATCTCGACGGCCTTCTTCTTCGCCTTCTTGCGTTCGTTCTCGGTGAGAAGCGCCTTGCGGAGGCGGATGGCGGTGGGTGTTGCCTCGACCAGTTCATCTTCCTCGATGTACTCCAGCGCCTGCTCCAGCGTCATCTTGCGGGCCGGCTTGAGGATGATGTTCTCGTCGCTGGCGGTAGTGCGGATGTTGGTGAGCTTCTTGGTGGTCGTGGGATTGACGACCATGTCGTTGTCGCGCGAGTTCTCCGCGACGATCTGCCCTTCGTACACCGGATCGCCCGGCTCGACGAACATCACGCCGCGTTCCTGAAGGTTGTTGAGCGCGTAGGCGTTGGCGACGCCTGTGGTCATCGAAACCATCACGCCGTTGGGACGCCCCGGCACGTCGCCGCGCGCGGGGGCGTACTCGTGGAAGTTGTGGTGCATGATCGCCTGGCCCTGCGTCGCGGTGAGCATGCGCGTCCGCAAGCCGATCAGGCCGCGCGCGGGGATCGTGAACTCCAGGTGAACCTGGCCGTTGCGGTTGTCCATCCGCACCAGCTCGCCCTTGCGGTTGCCGACCAGCTCCATGACCGGGCCGGTGTTCTTCTCCGGCACGTCGACGACGAGGTACTCGATCGGCTCGAGCAGTTGGCCCGTCTCCGGGTCCTTGCGCATGATCACGTGCGGCTTGGAGATGCTCAGCTCGTAGCCTTCGCGGCGCATGCTCTCGATGAGGATGCCCAGGTGCAGCAGGCCGCGGCCGGAGACCTTAAAGGCTTCCTTGTTGGCGGTCTCTTCCACACGCAGGGCGACGTTGGACTCCAGCTCCTTGAACAGCCGCTCGCGCAGATTGCGGCTGGTGACGAACTTGCCATCCTTGCCGGCGAAGGGCGAGTCGTTGACGCTGAACATCATCGTCAGCGTCGGCGGTTCGATCTCGGTGGGCGCCAGCGGCTGGGGGTCGGTCGGATCGCAGATGCTGTCGCCGATGTCGACGCTCTCCAGCCCGGCCAGGGCGACGATATCGCCAGCCGCTGCTTCATCGACGTTCTTACGGCCCAGGCCGTCGAACACCTGCACCTGCATCACCTTGCTCTTGATCTGCTGGCCGTCGCGCCGAACGATCGTAACCTGCTGGCCGGTGCGGATCGCGCCATTGTAGATGCGCCCCACGCCGATCCGGCCGACATAGTCGTTGTACTGGATGCTGGTGATGCGGATCTGCAGTGACTTGTCCGGGTCGCCGTGCGGCGCCGGCACGTGCTTGAGCAGGGCCTCAAAGATCGGGCGGATATCCGTGCCCCGCTGCACGTAGCTCCAGGACGCGATCCCGTCGCGGCCCGAGGCGTACAGCACCGGGAAATCCAGCGTCTCGTCGTCAGCCCCCAGCTCAACGAACAGGTCGAAGACCATGTTGAGGACTTCGTCCACGCGGGCATCCGGCCGGTCGATCTTGTTGATCACGACGATCGGCCGCAGCTCGTTCTGGAAGGCCTTTTTCAGGACGAAGCGCGTCTGCGGCATCGGCCCTTCGGCCGCGTCGACCAGCAAGAATGCGCCATCAGCCATACTCAGCACGCGCTCGACCTCGCCGCCGAAGTCGGCGTGGCCGGGAGTGTCGATCAGGTTGATCTTAACCGTCTGCTTGGTCTGGGGATCGGTGTAGGTGATGGCGCAATTCTTGGCCAGGATGGTGATCCCGCGTTCGCGCTCCAACGGGTTGGAGTCGAGGATCGTGTCCTGGGCGACCTGCGACTCCCGGAAGTTGCCGCTCTGGCGAAGAAGCGCGTCGACCAGCGTCGTCTTGCCGTGGTCGACGTGCGCGATGATCGCGACGTTACGGATGTCGTTGCGTACCTGGTTCATGAATTCCTTCACCGCTATCACCTCCCGTCGCCGCTAAGGCACGGGGTGAGCGTGCATGTTCGAACAAAAAAGCTGAAATCGTCAACCGCGAAGGCGAGCCGGACGCCGCACGGAGGGGCGGATAAATTAGCTTCCCCGCAGCAATAATACAACGGCGACAGCCGGCAGGTTCGCATTTTGGCGAGGTCGGCTGCGGGGAGCGCCCTGCCCCACCATCCCCTAACACATCCTGAGCATGCCGCTGGCGGAATGACTCATGCCCGCGCGCCCAAGCGTCCGATAACTGCATATATCGGAAGGAGTTCATATGCCCGACTTGGCTGCCCTTGCCCAAAGGCTCAAGCAGGTTCGCGAGGCCCAGCAGCGGTTCCTGGCGCTGTGGGCCGTGGAATGTTTGCTGGACCGGCCACAGGCCAACCAGCGGCTCCAGAATGACCTGGCCGCCTGCGGCTCGGCATCGGGCGAAGGCGACAGCCGATCCGGCACGGAGCACCGATCGAATATTCCAAACAACTAGCGGCCGCCGCCCCACCGCGCGGGAGGCGACGGCCCAATCTGCCGATAAGAGCTTAACCCATGGGACGCATCACCTCCGGCATCGGACTGGTCAGCGGGATCAACTCCCGTGACATCATCGATCAGCTCATGCAGATCGAGGCCCGCTCCAAGACCCTCCTGCAGCAGCGGATCGACAAGACCAATCAGCGAAAACTCGCCTTCACCGACCTGTCCACGCGGCTGACCAGCCTGCGCATCAGCGCCACCACGCTCAAGAAGCCCTCCACCTTCACCCAGGCCCAGACCACCAGCAGCAATGAAAACGTCCTGACCGCCACCGCGGCGGCGGGCGCCAGCGTCGGCTCGTACACGTTCCAGGTCGCCCGCCTCGTGACCAGCCAACAGTCCGTGACGCGCGGATTCGCCGATGCGGACAAGACGCGCGTCGGCGCCGGCACGATCACGCTCGAAATGGGCGGTGGCGACCTGAAGAAGCAGGTCAATCTGTCGGACCTGCGTGGCGGTGAGGGGATTCGCCGCGGCGTGTTCCGCATTACGGACCGCAGCGGCGTGTCGGCCAGCATCGACATCAGCTCGGCGGTCACGCTCGAGGACGTCGTCAAGAAGATCAACACGTCGCTGGACATTGGCGTGCGCGCGAGCATCGGCCGCGACGGCCTGGTCCTGACGGACATTTCCGGCGGCAGCGGGCAGTTGACAGTGCAGGATCTGGGCGGCGGATTCGCGGCACAGGACCTCGGGATCGCCAACAGCGTGGCGGGCAGCGTTCAGCCGGATCAGATCACGGGCGGCGTGCTCAACTACATGGGCCGCTCGACGACGCTCTCCAGCCTCAACGATGGGCGCGGCGTACGCCAGGCAACCGGCAATGACTTTGCCATCACCGTCGGCGGATCGGTCGTCAACATCGACCTTGGCACCGCCCGCACGCTCGGTGATGTCATCGACCGGATCAACACCGACGGCGCCGGCGTCGTCCGTGCGGAGATCTCAGCCGACCGCAAAGGCATCACGCTGATCGACGTCAAAGGCGGCAACGACGTCGTCGTGACGGCGCTAAACAACTCCAAGGCGGCTGCCGATCTGGGCATCCTCGGCACGGGCACAGGCGGCACGCTGGCGGGCCAGAGCCTCGACGGCGCGCTCAACAGCGTCTCGCTGGCGGCGCTCAACGGCGGCAAGGGGCTGACGCTCGGGCAGATGTCGATCACCGATCGCAACGGCGCCTCAGCCATCGTCGATCTCAGCTCGGCCACGACCGTGCAGGATGTGCTGGACATCATCAACAACACCGGCGGGATCAATGTCACCGCCCGGCTGAACGCAGCCGGCAACGGTATTGAAATCGTCGACAACACTGGCGCCGGCGGCAATCTCATCATCGCCGAAGCCGGCGGCGATACAGCCGAACAGCTCGGCCTGCTCGGCACCTACGACCTCAATGCCAAAGCCACCGGCAAGAACCTCCAACGCCAGTGGGTGACGGAGGCGATGGCCCTGTCCAACTACAACGGCGGCAAGGGCGTTTCACAGGGAAGCTTCAAGATCACCGCAGCCAACGGCCAGAGCGCGACGATCGACCTGTCCAAGCAGAGCTATCAGACGCTCGGCGAAATCATCGATCTGATCAACAGCCGCCAGATCGGCGTCGTCGCCTCGATCAACGAGACCGGCGATGGCTTGCTCTTGACCGATACCACCGGCGGCGCCGGCAAGATGAAGGTCGAAGACCTCAGCGGCACGGCCGCAGCCGATCTGCGCATCGCCGGCGAGGCGAAGGACAGCATCATCGACGGCTCGTTCGAGATCTCCATCGAGATCTCCGCCACCGACACGCTCAACGACGTCCGCCAGAAGATCAACGACACCGGCTTTGGCGCCTTTGCCAGCGTGATCAACGACGGCTCGGGCGCCGCCCCGTTCCGCCTGTCGCTCAACGCGCGCAACGGCGGATACGCCGGGCGATTCGTCTTCGACGCCGGCACGACCGCCCTGGCGACGCAGACGCTCGTCGACGCGCAGGACGCAGCCGTCTTCCTCGGCGGCAACGGCGCTGAGCAGCCGTTGCTGATCACCTCGTCGCGCAACCAGATCACGGGTGTCATTCCCGGCGTCACGCTCGATCTGCACGGCGTCTCCGACACGCCCGTCACGCTCAACGTCAGCTCCACGCCCGACAAGGCGATCGAAACGATCAGGAAGTTCACCGAGGACTTCAATGCGATGATCGAGAAGATCAACGAGCTGACGAAGTTCGACCCGGAAACCAACAAGGCCGGCCTGCTGCTGGGTGACAGCACCGTGCGGCGAATCCAGTCGGAAGTGTATGCCGCCCTGACGACGGCCATCGACGGTGCGGGCAAGTTCCGCGTGCTTGCGCAGATCGGCTTGCGCGTCGGCAGCGGCGCGGTGCTTGAGTTCGATGAGGAAGTCTTCCGCGAAGCCTACGCCCAGGATGCAGAGGCCGTCAGCCGCCTGTTCACGGCTCTCACCGAGGGTCTGACCGAGGACATGCCGGTCACACAGCTCAACGACGGCCGCGGCCTCCGCACGCAGGGCGAAGGGATCAACGATCTGCGCATCACGCTGAAGGACGGCACGGCTCTGGAGCTGTCGCTGTTCCAGGCTCGCACGATCCGTGACGTCATCAACGCCATCAACGATGCCGGCAAGGGCAAGATCGTGGCGGATATCTCCTCCGACGGCCAGAGCCTGCGTCTGCGCGACACGACCACCGGCTCGGAGAGCTTCGCCGTGACGGCGATCAACGGCTCGCAGGCGGCGTATGACCTGGGTCTGACCGTGGCGGCGGAAGGTGACATTATCGACGGTAGCAAGATCGCTGCCCTGGCCACCGGCGGCGGCATCGGCTCCCGGCTCGAGCAGCGGATCAACCGCCTGATCGACCCGGTCACCGGCATCATCACGCGCGAGAACCAGAAGCTCGACACCGTCACCGATCAGTTCCAGGACCGTATCGAACAGCTCGACAAGATCCTCGAAGCCAAGCGTCAGCGGCTGGAGCGGCAGTTCGCTCAGATGGAAAGCATCCTCGCCAGCCTGCAGTCGCAGCAACAGTCGCTCAGCTCGATCCAGTACATCTCGATGCCGTCGAGCAACAAATAACACCATGGTGTTTTGTATTCAGTTGTCTGGTGTTTTGAGGTGTGGCGCGCCGCGGCACGCTTGAAGCCAGCTATCACCTGTCGGGGAACGTGGAACAGCGGCCGCGAAGACGCGAAGGGCGCGAAGGATGGCTTGTGAGTAGAGCAGGCGAATGCCTGCCGCGCGTCATGCCAACTTGCTTCCTCTTCTCTTGGATTTGAACCGTCCTTGGATCTTGGTGGTTGGAGCTTGGAACTTCGCGCGGGCGCAGCTTCACCTTCCCACCTCAATGAGCATCGGCTCGATCCACACACCTGCCGGGGCGAGTGACTGACCATCGATGGGCTGGACCAACAGCGTCAGCGTCCGCACGCCGCTCAGCGGGATGGCGATCTCCCGAGGCGCCTCAGCCGAGGTCATCGGCGGGCTGCGATACAGCTCCTCCCCATCGCCGAGAATCACCAACTGCCCGGGCAGCACCGGGGCCTGCCCCGGCGCGATCCCGCCCGACACCAGCAGCGACTGATATCGGCCGCCCACAGCAAAATCGAGCGCCATATTCCCTGCCACTGACAACACGTTGTCAGTCCCCCGCCCGTCTGCGGGCAACCCATAGCCGCTGGCCCTTCGCTCCGCCGCCATCGGCTCGCCTATCACCAGCCCCAGCCGCCGCACCTGCGGCTTGATCGCCACCAGCGACACCCCGCGCCCCCCCACCGCGCGTACGGTCGAGAGATCCCGCGCCTCCAGCCGCACGACACCCGCGACATCATCCTCGATCACCAGCCGATCCCCCTCGATCCGCAGCTCGTCGGCGATCCAGATGCTGCCGTTGACGTCCTCGATCACGACCGCCGCCTGCGGCTGGGGCGCTTCGGCCAGCACGATCAGCGACAGATCATCCAGATCCAGCATCTGAATGCCGTGCAGAATCGAGCTCAGCCGGACGCGCGAGCCGATCTCGAGGATCTCCCCCTCAAGGAAATCGCCGTTGTGCATCAGCACACCCGTTCGCCCGTCGATCAGGCGGCTGCGTGCTTCGCTGGTGAGCGGTTGGCGGATGATGCTGGCGATCTTCGAGATGGGCACGTCGACCGCGTCGCGCCCGCGACCGATGCGCACGCGATCATCTCGAACACGCGCGACCGCACCCGCCATCACCCGCCCGTCGCGAAGCAGCACACCACCGCCAAACAGCACCACCGACCGCCCCGACGCATCCGGCTGCTCCATCTGGCCGCGGACCGATACCTGATCGAACCGGGCAGCGCATAGCCGCGCGGTGTCACGGCTGGTAACGGCCAGCCCCGCGTAGACACGCTCGCCCATGTCCGTCCGCGTCTGGCCGATGCTCGTCCACGCCTGTCCATCGGGCGAGATCATCGCCTCCCATGCCTTGCCCGTGTATCGCAGGCGAAGCCACATCGGCAGCTTGCCGGGGAGATCCTTGATCGTCCTGGCTTCGGGGGCAGGCTGGCGATCCTCACGCTTGCGGTTGTCTCGCATCTCCAGCACAACCTGGCCGGTCGGTTTGATCAGTAGCGAGACGTAGGACGAATCCGGCTGAAGATCCTGCCGGATCATGATGCCAGCCTTCGCGTCGATGTGTGTGTTTTGGATGGAAACGACGCGCGTGACGATCTCCAGCTCGCGCACCTGAACACGGCGATGGACGAAGTGAAGCGCGTCGAGCCGCTGGCCGATCTCACCGCCCGCCCCCCGCAGGTCGAAGACACCATCGTTGCAGACGGCCTGCCCGTTTAAGCCAACGCTGCCGATGTCCTGGCTGGTCCATCCCGGCGGAAGCTGGCCGCGCGCCGGCCCGTTCTGTGGCGCAGCGTCAAAGTCGATCGTCAGCACCTCGTCCGGGTCAAGCCGCTTGGCTGCCCCGATCCCCGGCTGAACGATCACCCTCCCCCCGCTGAAGGTGACATTCCCCTCCAGCAGATGGCCGTCCACCGTGCACACGCGTCCGCCCAGCAGATGCGAGGTGCACGCCAGCACACCGAGGATGAACAGGCCCAGCCGTCTCACGCGCCCAATTCTAACGTCCGGCGCTCCACGAATCAGTGTGGGACGGGCTACCAGTCCGTGTTTCCATAGTCGCATCCATGGGCTGCCAGCCCATGCCACCAGACTATTGCGCTTCACACCAGCCGCACAGGCACGCCATGCTCATGCAGGTACTGCTTCACCTGCTGCACGGTGTACTTGTTGAAGTGGAAGATGCTGGCTGCCAGGGCCGCATCGGCATGGCCTTCGACCAGCGCCTGCCGCATGTGCTCCGGGCTGCCGGCTCCGCCGCTGGCGACGACGGGAATGCTCACGGCATCGCTCACGGCTGCCGTCATCTCGATGTCATACCCTTCCGTCGTACCGTCCGCGTTCATGACATTGAGGACGATCTCGCCAGCCCCCAGCGCCTCAGCCTGTTTCACCCAGTCCATCACCTTGATGCCTGTGCCGACGCGCCCGCCGTTGACGAAAACCTCCCACACCTCCACGCCATCCTTCATCACGCGATTGGCGTCCAGCCCGAGCACTGTCGCGCATCGGCCGAACCGCCGCGCCACCTCCGCCAGGAGTTGCGGCCGCTTCACGGCTGCCGAGTTGATGCTCACCTTCTCCGCCCCGGCCTGGATCAGCCGAACGGCGTCATCGAGCGTGCGGATCCCCCCGCCCACCGTCAGCGGCATGAAGACATTGTCCGCCACCTCGCGGACCAGGTCCGCCATGATCTGCCGCCCCTCGTGCGAAGCCGAGATATCGTAAAACACCAGCTCGTCGGCCCCATCCGCCTGATAGCGCCGCGCCTGTTCGACGGGATCGCCGGCATCGACGTGATCGAAGAACTTCACGCCCTTCACGACACGTCCTTTGTCCACGTCCAGGCAGGGAATGATCCGTTTGGTCAGCATGATAGGCGCATCATACGCCGCTACTCGCCCCCCACCAAAACCCGCCCGCCACAACTGCAACCCCCAGCAACGGTTTGCCAAATTCCGCGTCTCCCCCCTCGTGAGTCCGATAAAAACTCACGCCACGAGGTCATCCCCGCCGATGAAGGAACAAACCGCATAGCCGATTCACGCACGGATGCGTAGAGGAATGATGTCGCCCGATCGTAAAATCTGTAATCTCCAGCAGTTACTTGATGCTCGCCAGGCTGCCCGCGCCGCCGGCAAGACGGTCGTGCACTGCCACGGCTGCTTCGACATCGTCCACCCCGGCCATATCAGCTATCTCCAGTTCGCCGCCACGCAGGGCGACATCCTGATCGTCACCGTCAGCGCCGATCCGCAGGTCAACAAGGGGATCAACCGCCCGCTCATCCCCGAGGACCTCCGCGCCGCCAGCCTGGCTGCCCTGGAGTGCGTCGATTACGTCTACATCAACCCGCACCCCACTGCCGTCGAGCTGCTCGAACAGCTTCAGCCCGACATCTACATCAAGGGCCGCGAGTACGAAATCAACCACGACCCGCGCTTCCTGGCTGAGCGTGACACCGTCATCCGCCACGGCGGACGCGTCGTCTTCTCCAGCGGCGAGGTCGTCTACTCCTCCACCGCCCTCATCAACGCCCTGGAAGACAGCCACCCGCTCAATCAGGAAAAAGTCCGCCGCTTCCGCGAGGACTACGACCTGACCAGCCAACATCTGCTGGGCATCGTCAATCGCTTCCATGGCCGCCGGGCTGTGGTCATCGGCGATTACATCCTCGACCGCTATCACCTATGCGATGCCACCGGCGTCGCGGCTGAGGCCCCCATGATGTCTCTGCGGACGCTGCGCAGCGACGACTACGACGGCGGAGCCGCCATCATCGCCGCGCATCTGGCCGGCCTGGGCGCGACACCTACGCTTGTCACCGCGTTCGCCAATGACGAAGCTTCTCGCCAGGTCGCCGATCGCCTGTCCCGCATGGGCATCGAGGTGCAGGCGACCAACCACCGCCGCCAGCTCGTTACCAAGCACCGCTTCCTCGTTGATGAGCAGAAGCTGTTCAAGGTGGATGAGGGCCCCGTTCAGCCGCTCGACTCCGCCGCCGAGGCGACACTGGCCGACCGCATCCTCGCAGCCGCCGAGGGCGCCGACGTCGTCATCTTCGCCGACTTCGGCTATGGCCTGATGACCGGCGGACTGCTCGACCGCATCATGCCGCCCCTGCGCCAGCGCGTGCCCGTCCTGACTGCCGATGTCAGCGGCGTCCGCAGCAGCCTGCTTCGCTTCAAACATGTGGACCTGCTGACTCCCACCGAGCGCGAGATGCGCCAGGCCCTGGGCGATCACTCCAGCGGCCTGACGGCTGTCGTTTACAACATGCTTCAGGCCACCCGTTGCCCGCAGGCCCTCATCACCCTCGGCAAACAGGGACTGGTCGCCTTCGACCATGTCGTGCCGATGAGCGTCGATGGCGCTTGGGAACGGCGGCTTCGCAGCGCGTATCTGCCGTCGCTGGCGGGCCGCGTGGTTGATCCGCTCGGCTGCGGCGATGCCCTGCTGGCCGTCGCGAGCATGACGTTGGCGGTCGAAGGATCGCTCCAGGCCGCCGCGTATCTTGGATCGCTGGCCGCCGCTGTTGCAGCCGATCGGCTGGGCAACCATCCCGTTACAGCCGATCAGCTCCTGAACCGTATTCCTCCCCAGCCGCTGGCGGCCTCCATGCCGCAGCGCCTGGCATCGTGAGCCGTCGTGATGTCCTCTCCCCTCCAATGGCAACCCCTCCAGCTCCTGCGTCAGAACTTCGACGCCAACGTCGAAGCCCTGGCCACACGTGATCCGGCCCTCGCCGCTCGCCTGCGCGCTCACACGCCATTGGGGGAATACTTCCTCAGCACCAATACCAACCAGATCCTCCTCGCCCGCCGCGAGGGCCAGCAGCTCATCGGCACGCAAAACGCCGTCAATCCTGCGACAGCCGCCGCGCTGGTCAAACAGGCCTTCCCAGAAGGCGCCTACAACGCCCCGATGATGGTGGCGGGGATCGACCAGGGATGGCTGTGGAATGCGCTGTTCCAGCTCCCCTGCAACGTCCCGGGCATCCCGGGATACCGGCCGCCACTCTACCTGCTCACGGCTGAGATCGAGCACCTGTGGGTCACGCTGCACATCCAGACCTGGCAGAAGCCCCTCGCCGATCCGCGCACGCTCCTGTTCGTCGGCCCCGACGCACTTGAACAGGCGCGCAAAGCCATGCTCAGCAACTTCATGATCCCCTGGCCGAAGTTCTGCGCCACCATTGAGCCCAAGCTCTTTCCCCCCGGCGGCAACTTCGACCTGCTCCTTCAGGAGCTGCTGCAGCACGCCAACGAACGATTCACGGCTTCCCAGCAGGCACTGACGACTATCTATTCCGCCCGCGATGCCCGATCCATCGCCGAACAGTTCTCCTCCAGCCGGCGCCTGCGCGTGCTCGGCATCACCAGCCGATTCACAACGTTCCTCCAACATTCGATGCGCGACTGGCTGAGCGCGTTTGAACGCCTCGGCCATGAGACGATGCTCCTGATCGAGCAGGACGATCATCAGGTCCTTAATAACATCGTCTACAGCCAGACGGCTCAGGCCTTTCAGCCGGATCTGATCCTGATGATCGACCACTACCGCAACGAGTTTGCCGGTCTGCCGACGCAGATCCCCTGCGTCATGTGGGTGCAGGATCAGCTTCCCCACCTGTGCACCCCCAAAGCCGGCGCCGACCAGGGCCCGCTTGACTACTGCCTCGGCTACGGCCGTCTCATGCACACGCGCCGCCACGGCTACCCCGCCGACCGCTACCTGCCCGCGATCGTCGGCGTCAATGACGAGCGATTCAAACCCGGCCCGCTCACGCCCGAACAGCAACGTCGATTCGCCTGCGACGTCTCTTACGTCGGCCACGCGTCGATGCCCGCGGACGTGATCGTCTCCACCCAGATGGCCGCGCTCGATCCGCTCAGCCAGCGGCTTGTCCGCGACACCTTCGATCAGCTCCGCGCCGTCTACGACAGCGGCGGATCGATCACCCAGCCGGTGCATATCCGGCGCATGATCGAAAACGCCCTCGTCCGCAATTCCACCACGATTGATCCGTCTTCGATGGCGTCATTGCTCGATTTCTTCACCCATCAGGTGAACAACGCGCTGTTCCGCCATCAGACGCTGCAGTGGCTGGCGGAGATGGACATCAATCTCCATCTCTACGGCCGCGGCTGGGAGAGCCATCCGACACTCAAGCGCTTCGCCCGCGGCGTCGCTGATAATCAGTCTGAACTGTGCGCGATCTATCGCGCAAGCAAGATCAACCTGCAGGCCACGCCCTTCGGCGCCGTCCATCAGCGCCTGATCGACGGCCTGGCAGCCGGCGGATTCTTCCTGATCCGCTACGTCCCCGGCGATGAGATCGAAGTCATCTATCGCAAGCTGTGGCAGTGGTGCTGCGAGAACAACATCACCACCGATCAGCAGATCTTCGCCCGCGCTACGCCGCAGGTGCAGCAGTGGCTGGACGACGCCCGCCGGCTACTCCAGATCGATTTTGCCGAACACGAATCGTCGCTTTACGACGCGCTGGAACTCTCCGCCGACGGCGGCTACATCCGCTCAGCCGCCGCGATCTGGGACGAGTATCACGAAGTCGCCTTCGCATCAGCCGACGAGCTCCACCAGAAAGTCACCTGCTTCCTCCAGCACGAGGATCGCCGCCGCGCCATCGCCGAATCGATGCGAAAGCCCGTGATCGAACGCTTTACCTATGTCGCGACCACCCGCGCCCTGCTGCGCTTTGTTGCCGATGACCTTCGGCGAAAGAGTGCAATCCGGGAGGCTGCATGATGAACACCCAACGCCCTCTGCGCATCGCCTTCATGACCACCTGCGGACGAAACGTCGGTGACGAGTTCATCCGCGAAGGCATCCGCTCCTTCTTCGACGAGCTGCTGCCGAGCTACAACGCCTTCTACGTCGACAAGCACGATCTGACGACACTCCAGCGCCAGCAGTACGACGAGATCGAGCGCCTGGGCGACAAGTTCCGCCAGGCTGACATCATCGTCCAAGCCGGCGCGCCTGTGTACTGGAGCAACGGCCGGTATACCTCATGGAATGCCGACTGGGCTGAGGCCCTGTGGGAAGATCGAATCTTCCGCGCCCGGCGTGAACAGCTCGTCTTCAATCTCGGCGCCGGCGCGGGGCAGAAATCGGAAGATGATCTGCAGACGCTGCTGGACGACACGCGCCTCTGCCAGTTCGCCCGCCAGGCTGCCCTGGCCTGCGCCTGGACAGCCGTGCGCGATCCGCTGGCGTCGCAGTTCCTGCGCGCTCTGTGCATCCAGCACGAGCTGCTGCCCTGCCCGGCCTTCCACGCCGCGCGACGCGTCTGCGGCCACGGCCAGCCGCCGCCTCCGCAGGATCTGCTGGCCGTCAACCTCATGCGACTGGCCGGGCACTATCGCCTGAAGCCTGAGACCGACCCCGACAACTGGCGGACAATCATCGATCAGTTCCTGCCGGAACTGCGCCGTGAGCATCGCCTGATCTTCGTCGCCCACGACGCCGCTGAAGCCGAGTTTCAGCGCGATCTGGCGCAGGACGACGAGATGGTCTTCCTCGCCAGCGACTATCGCGATTACCTGTCGCTCTACAGCCGCGTGAAGGGGATTGTCGCCAATCGCGTGCATGCCGCCGTCTGCGTGGCCGGCTTCGGTCGGCCGGCGGTGATCATCGGCAATGACTGCCGCATCGGCATCGCACGG
Source organism: uncultured Phycisphaerales bacterium (assembly GCA_937904525.1). GTDB lineage: Bacteria > Planctomycetota > Phycisphaerae > Tepidisphaerales > Tepidisphaeraceae > CALEKX01. The sequence goes on along the minus strand of CALEKX010000062.1, from coordinate 129,378 downwards.
CCCATCGGCATTCCCGCGATCGACAGCGCCGATGCCACGGCTGAGTGGATCCTCGATCAGCTCGCCGCCCAGTTCGATGATGTCGAAGACCTGCAGGCTGAGCGACTGTCGCTGCGCGAATCGTCGGCTCAGGCATACCTGATCCCGATCGCCGCGGCGCTGCGCTGCAGCCAGCTCAAGAAAGCCGCCTGACAGATCATGTACCTTCCTCCACCCCTCCATCGTCTTCGCAAGCGCATCCGCCAGCGCATGGCCATAGGGCAGAACCTGCGCCTGGCCGATCGCGTCGCGCGCCATGCCCCGCGCGTCGTCGAAGACGACACGGGGTTCCGGTTCGTCTTCCACGACTACATGCGGCCCTATGCGCGCAACCTGCTGTGTCGCGCAGTGACGGCTGGGCAGTATGACGCCATCTGCGCACTGGTCCGGCCGGGCGATACGGTCTTTGACGTGGGCGCGCACATCGGCCGCTTCAGCGTCTTCGTCGAAAAGCTCGTCGGCGAGACCGGACGCGTCTTCGCCTTCGAACCCGTTCCACAGACTTACTGGGCTCTGCGCGAATGCCTCGCCCTCAACCGCTCGCAGCGCGTGCAGGCCGAGCAAGCCGCCATCTGCGATCGCGTCGGCACAGCCGAGATGCACTGTTTCCCGCCGGAGTTCTCAAGCTGGAACTCCCTGGGCAAACCAATCATGACCACCCCCGCCGGCCGGCAGGTCACGCCCGCGCAAACTGCGATCGTCCCCGCATTGACCCTCGACCACATCTGCCGGCGCGACGGCATCGACCGCGTCGATTTTCTGAAGGTGGACGTCGAAGGCTTCGAAGCCGCCGTCTTCTGCGGCGCCCATCGCCTGCTGGCGGAACGCCGCATCGGCCGGATCTGCTTCGAGATCTCGCAGGCCCCGCTCGCCGGTGCGGGATCGACCGCGCGCGAGGTCTTCGACATCCTCGAATCGCACGGCTATCGCGTGTACCAGTTCGATGAGAAGGCACGGCGGTTTGAAGGCCCGCTGCGCGATTCGAATGCGTATTGGGCCAACTACTACGCCTCAGCCGAGGCGTTGGCGCCGGAGGTTACTGTCGCGAGGGCGGCTTGAGATGACGCGTAAAGGTCCGGTCATACTCGCGATCGACCGCGACATACCGCGGATGCCGCAGCGGCCAGGTTATCGCCGTCGTCGGCAGATCCGCCATCGGGTGCGCGCTGCGCGTGTGGGTCGCCCCGCCACCCACGCCGATGTTCTGGATCAGGTTCACCGCGGGCACGACCGACAAGCCGGACTGGATGATCCGCGCAAAACTCCACTGCATGTCCCAGGTGTCGACCTCGCCCCGACGAACGCGCTCGTATGTCGCGATGCGCGGTTCGTACAACATCGGATCGGCGAAGACGTCTCGCACGCGGTCGCGGGCTTCGGCATCGTCCCAGGCGCGCATCTCGACGTCGTAATACCGCCACGCGCGTGCCCACGATGCCCAGCCCCAGATCGCTCCGCAGTAGGAAAAATGGTAGCTCTGCCGGTCCGCTTTCCACGGCGCCACCGGGTTCAGGCCGGTGATCATCATCACCCGCTCGTCGTCGCGATAGCGCGCAAGCAGCTCATCGCAAAACGGAAAGAAGCTCGGGTCGGGCAGGCAGTCATCCTCCAGCACGATGGCCTCGTCGGTCTGGCTGAAAGCCCAGTCCAGCCCGGACGACACGCGCCGCCGGCAGCCGAGGTTCTGCTCCGCAAAATCCGTCAGCAGATCGCAGGGCCAGTCGACCTGCGTCACGATACGACGGACTTCGGCGACGGCTTCCACATCGTCCTGGCGCCCCGCGCGCGGGCCGTCGCACACGACCAGCAGCCGCCGCGGACGCGCTGCGCGCAGGCGCGCAAAAACGCGCGCCGTCAGCGCCGGCCGATTGAACACCAGCAACACGACCGCCGATCGCAGGGAGTTGTCCATGACTAGCCCGTCCTTCCCAGGAACCGTCGCCTGGAGCTCGGATTGTGATAGCAGGCCGACGCCCGCCTGCAAAGCCCGCCGTCCGCTGAACGTCTGGACCGCCTATCGTCTGGGCATGCGCCTCAAGGCCTCCTTCGACGGCCCCTTTGCGCACAAATGCGCAACGCTCGCCCGGCTGATCGCCTCCCCGCGCCTTATGTCACGCTGGCTGACGCCCATCGACTACGTGCGCTATCGTGAGCTGGACTTCGCCCTGCGCGCGGTGGAACGCTACAAACCCTCCCCCCGCTGCGTGCTGGATATCTCCAGCCCCAAGCTCGTCCCGTTGGCCATTGCACATCAGTACCCGCGTGCGGCCGTCCGTTCGACCGACATCATCCAGACCGAGATCGACTGGGTCACCCGCTCAGCCCACACACTCGATCTGCCCAATCTTCAGCCCAAACTCGCCGATGCCCGGAAACTCGAGTACGACGACAACGCCTTCGATCTGATCACCAGCATCTCCGTCTTCGAGCACATCGCGCCCGAAACCGACGGCGAACTCCCAGCCGTCCGCGAGATGGCGCGCGTCCTTGCCCCCGGCGGCGTTGCCGTCCTGACCGTCCCCTTTTCCCACAAGTACTTTGCCGATTACGTCGCCGGCGACGTGTACGAGCGCTCCGGCCATCCCGGCAAACCGATCTTTTTCCAGCGGTTCTACGATCTGCCCCTGCTGAAGCGCAACATCATCGACGCCTCCGGCCTGGAACTGGTCGACCTGCGTTTCATCGAAGAGCGATACTTCTTCCGTGATCCACGGCGGCGGATGGCGCACTACATCAACGCCTCCCCGCGCCAGCGGCTGTGGATCGGGCCGCTGTATCCCCTGCTGTCGCATGTATTTCTGTCCAGCCCCAAGGCGCTGGACCGCTGCACCAAACCCTATCTGGCGTGCATCGTCCTGCGCAAACCGCGCGTCGGACCCGGCAACGTCCGAGAATAATCATGTTTCTCGCGCAACCCTGCCGATGAGGTTCATGGAACTCTCAACCCACGGAGCATGCCCATGCGCCTCCAGCCGGAACCTGACTACCTGTGGCCTGATGCCTTCATGGGATGGATGACCGCCCCGCTTCGCTGGGTCGCGCGGGCCACGTTCTACGCAGGATGGATCGCCGGCCGCATCACCTGGCGAATGATGATCCCGAAGAAAGCCATCGCCGTCGTCCGCCCGGACGGTCTGGGCGATGCGATCCTCTTCGAACCGGCGTTGCGCAGCCTTGCGCAACGCTTCAACGAACACGAAATTCATCTGTTCGCGACGCCCGTCGTCTGCGATCTCTATCGCAACTGCGGTTACGTTCACGAGTCCTTCCCGACGCCCCGCGGAGGCAAGGAAGGCAACCTCGCTTACTTCAAGTCGCTTCGCTGGCGATGGCGCATGGGTTACGCCATGGCCCGCCATGCGTATGACATCGCGATCTACCCGGTCCAAAGTGCCGATCCGATGGGCAACTGGATCGTCTCCAACCTGCGCGCCGGCGAACGATGGATCGTCGACGGCGACACGCAGAACCAGTTCGACTGGCAGAAGCAGCGCACAACCGAGCGTGCCACCCGCGTGCTCGAAGCCATGGACGACGGCCACGAACTGGTCCGCAATGCCCAGCTCGCCCGCCAGTGGGATGTCGAGATCGGCGGCCAGCCGCCGCAGTTCGCCGTTGATGCCGAATCTGCGCAGCGGGCCGATCAGCTCGTCAGCGCGTGGCGAACCAGCGCATTCGGTTTCGGCGCGCATGGCGTGTTTGGCGTCGTCCCGGCTGGGACACTGGCGAGCAAGAACTATCCGACGGAGTCCTGGGTGCGCGTCCTGCGCGAGCTTTGGGTCGCCCATCGCCTGATGCCTGTCTTTCTCGGCGGCCGCGCAGAGCAACCGCTGATCGACGCGATCGCCGAACGCCTGCAGAGCATCCCGCACCGCCGCCTGCCGCAACCGGTGGACATACAGACACTCGCAGCCGTCATCGGCCGGCTCGATGGACTGCTGAGCATCGACACCGGCCCTGCGCACTTCGCGGTCGCGCAGGCGGTCCCGAGCGTCATCCTCTGTGGCGGTGGACACCCGGGTCGGTTCTTCCCCTGGCCGGACGCGCCGCACGCAACCATTCTGACCAACCCGATGCCCTGCGCCGGATGCTTCGGCCGATGCAAGCTCGCTGAACCCGAGTGCCTCACCCGCATCCCGCCCGAAGACGTCGTCGCGGCGTGCGTCGATCGATTCATCGAACGCCAACCCATGCGCGCGGCGGGATAGTCCGTCGGTGGAGCTCCCAAGACGCCATTGTTCTGCGCGTCTCATCCATATCTCACCCGTGCGGTGACTTACCGCGGTTATCGGAAGATCGGTTGAAGGGTTGCTCAGGGGATTTCCGATGATCCCTATTGGACCCTCATCGGAAAGGCGCAGGCCAAGCATGTACGACCTGTCGATCATCCTGCCTACGTGCAATCGTGGCGCGCTGTTGGAAAATGCACTGGCTTCGATCTGGCGCAACACCTCGTGCAACTACGAAATCATCGTTGTCGACGGAGCCAGTTTTGACCGGACTCAGGCTGTCCTAACAGAAGCCCGCGAGGACATGGGTGATCGGCTGAAGGTTATCCGTGAAGAGCAGCGCGAAGGGTTCGTCCGGGCCGCCAACAAGGGATTCCGGGCTGCCACCGGGCGGTATGTGACCTGGCTGAATGACGACGCCCGCCCCCTGCCGGGTGCGCTGGATGCAGCCGTCGTGCAGATGGATCACGCCCCCGAGGATGTCGGAATGATGGCGATGTTCCACCGGTTCCAGTCACCGCGGAACGTCGCGTATGAGACGATCCACAATGGGGTTACGTACCGCCTGCTGCACGTGCGCGGCACGCTGTACGCCAATTTCGGGATCATCTCCAACGAACTGCTGCGCAAACTGGACTATTTCGATGAGCGGTTTTACGTCAACGGCGCCGACCCGGACCTTTCGCTGAAGGTCTGGTACAGCGGGAAGCGGGTCGTGCAGACGTACGGCGTGCTGATCGACCATGACGAGCATGCCGACGGCCGACGCTACATTGACATGCCCCGCGGCCAGGACGACAACGCCGCCCTGTTCGCCAAGTGGGACCTGCCGCCGAAGAACCCGATCCGCAATGACTTCGATCCGCAGAACCCCTGCACGCTCCGAGGGTTGCGCGATCCGAACGTCAGCCTGGCGGCGTAAGAGCATCTGAGATTTCAAATCTGGAGTTTCAGGCAGGATCCCGATCAGCGCCCCCTGCGTCACTCCTCTACCTCACGCCGGGGATTCACCTTTTCCGTTCACTTTGGCCGATGAAGTGGGCATGTCCCTTTCATTGGCGGCTACGCCGCGCGTCAGCTTTCTGATCTCGACCTACAACCGCCGCGACGTGCTCTTGGGCACGCTGGGGCAGATTGTCGCCTGCGGGCTTCGCCCCGAGGACTACGAGATCCTGGTGGTCGACAACGGCAGCACTGATGGCACAGCCGACGCCGTGGCTGAGGCATTTCCGCACGTACGGTTGTTCCGTCTAAAGCGCAATGCCGGCCCCTGCTCCAAGAATCTGGCGCTGTCCGAAGCCGTCGGCGAGTTCGCCGTCTTCCTCGATGATGACTCCTACCCCGCGCCGGGCAGCATCGAGCGGATGATCGCCCATTTCGAGGCTGATCCCTACCTCGGTGGCGCGATCTTCACCGTGACGCTGCCGGACGGTTCGCAGGAATGCAGCGCCTACCCCAACGTCTTCATTGGCTGCGGCACGGGCTTTCGGCGGCAGGTGGTCGAAAAGCTCGGCGGCCTGCCGGAAGACTACTTCATGGCGGCGGAGGAGTATGTCCTGTCGCTGCGGATGATGGACGCCGGCTGGGACATCCAGCGGTTTGACGACCTGCACGTCACGCACCTCAAGACCCCCTCCTCGCGCAATAGCCGGCGGATCACGCGGCTGGACGTGCGCAACAACATCACGCTGGCCATGCGGATGTTTCCGCCGCAGTGGGCGGTGTTGTTCGCGCGGGAATGGACGGCGCGCTATCGCCTGATCGCCGCCAGCAAGGGCCATCGCCTGGCGTTCGCAGCCGGCGTGATGCAGGGCATCTGGCGCGCGATGCAGCTTTGGAAGCGCACCCCGATCGACGAGTGGACGTTTGAAGCCTTCGCCCGCCTGGACGAAACGCGCGACCGCCTTCAGCGCGCAGCAGAACAGCACGGCCTGAAGACCGTGCTGCTGCTGGATTACGGCAAAAACATCTATGCCTGGTATCGCGCGGCGCGCGAACTGGGATTGCAGATCGTCGCGATCGCGGACAACCGCCTGTGCGGTCCGGGACGCACCTATCGCGACATCCCCATCATCGACGACACCACGGCCCGGACACTGCAGTTCGACGCGGCCGTCGTCTCCAACCTTTCACCCGTCCATGCGCGCCAGCGCGCAGCCGCGTGGAGCCACATGGACATCCGGCCGGTCATCGACCTGTTCGCCGATGACCGTTACGCCGAACCGGCGGTCGTTACGCCCGACGCTGTCCAGGCTGCGTGGGAATCTCGCCGAACTGCTGCTCGTAGCGCTTGATGAGCTGCTGCAGCGAAAGCATCAGCCGCTTGCCGCTGGGATAGCTCATCACCACGCGATCCAGCACCTTGAACAGCAACTGCTGCTGGCCGGGCGCCTGATTGGGATTGGGCATGTTGAAGCCCAGGTCGATGATCACTTCATCCTGCGCCGTGTGGATGCGATAGGCATTGGAGTAGACGGTGCGCATGTCGCGCTCATCCAGCAGCACCTGCACGCCCTGCCCCTGCTGAGCCTGTGTCTGCTGCTCCCCACCGCCGTTGGTCTGATTCTCAGCCATCTGAAGCCTCTTCCTTCCGTAAAAAGAACCGAGAGTACGTGAGCTGCATATTCTGCCGATCCCGCCGTGGATGTAAATGCCCGGCGGGGTTGCGCAACAGCGTTTGCGGGATCAAAGGACCGGCCAAGGCGTGCGAGCCCATCCGTCACAGCGCCTTCAGCAAGACGCGCACGATCCGGTTCAGCCCGGAGCGGGCGTTGCTCACGAACTGCTGGAAGATCTTGTTGGTCACCTCGACGAACTCCTGCATGCCCTCGAGGCGCTGACGGGTGGCCTGGATCTCGGGCAGGCGCGCAGCCGTTTTGCCCAGATGAGACTCATCCAGCATGCTGCGGCACTGCTTGATCGTCTCGAGGACGGGATCCATTTCGCGACGCTTACGCTCGGCTGCGATGATCGAGAAGATCTCCCACACATCCGAAAGGCTCTCGAAATACTCACGTCGCTCGCCGCGCTTGTGCAGGCGGCGGATGATGCCCCAGTCGCACAGGGCGCGCAGGTTCATGCTGGCGTTGCCGCGGGAGATGTGCAGCCGCTCCATGACGTCGTCGGTACACAACGGCTGAGCCGTGATGTACAGCAGCGCGTGGATCTCGGCCATGGTGCGGTTGATGCCCCAGGTCTGTCCCATCTCGCCCCATCGGCGAATGAAGGTGTCCTGGGCATTGAAGAGCTTCTGTCGCGCGTCGACGGGCGAGGCGGCGGGTTCGAGTGTCTGGGTCATCGCGGTCTCCCGATCTTTCAGAGATTACTGAAAGTATACGAGGTACAGCGAGCCCGGCAATCTTTCAGGTTTGCTGAAAGGCCTGAAAGGACTGGAGAGCCGGAAACCGCGCGTTAACTGTCGCGGTCGTTGGACCAGGGGTTGCTGCGGGCGTCGTCGGCATCGAAGCCGGGGCCGGAGGAGTCGCCTGCCACCTCGATCCGCTGGATCGACAGGGCCTTGCCGGTGTCGGGGTCGATTTCGGCCAAAGCGCCGCAAAGGCGGACGTCACCTGTCGCGACATCAAAGGCTTGCGGCATGCTCGTGGTCATGAACTTGAGCACGCGCTCTTTCCGGCGGCCGAGGACCGAGTCATACGGGCCGGTCATCCCCAAGTCGCTGATGAACGCGCTGCCGCCGGGGAGGATCTTGGCATCGGCCGTCGGCACGTGCGTATGCGTGCCAAAGACGAAGCTGCAGCGGCCATCCAGCCAGTGGCCCATGGCGATCTTCTCGCTGGAGGCTTCGGCATGGATCTCGCCGACGCGGATGCGGACATGCTGGGGAATCTGGCTGAGCAGGCGGTCGGCCGTCGCAAACGGGTCGTCCGAAGGGAGCTGGTTCATGAAAATCCGGCCCAGCAGCGTGAATATCGCGATATTGTGGCCGGAATTGGTCTGGACGACGGTAAACGTCCGCCCGGCGGCGCTGGCCGCCAGATTGGCTGGCCGGATGATCCGCTCGGACGTCTGCAGGATGGGCACGATGTCCAGCCGCTTGTAAACATGGTCGCCCAGCGTCACTACATCCACCCCGTACGACCGCAGCTTATGGAAAAGGTTGGGCGTGATACCCGAGCCGCCGGCGATGTTCTCGGCGTTGGCGATCACCAGATCCACCTGATGCTCGCGGACCAGAGCGGGCAGCTTGTCATGCACCGCCTGCCGCCCGGGGCGTCCAACGATGTCACCGATTGCCAGGATCCGTACCGCCATGTGGGCAGCTTACACGCCCTTCCCCCGCCTGTGTAGCCAACCTCCCCCCTCCCAAGCGTTTTGCGGCAGCGCTTGACGGTTCAAACCTTCAAGGTAGCGTATGAACGTCCACAGCCCAGCAGCACCAAGTGATTACCAAAGCACGTACCGCATCGCGGCCGCGCCAATCCTCCACCGCAGAACCAAACTCACCCGAAAACGGGATGACCAACGCCCGCCTTTTGCGCTGGATGTTCGGGTTCCTGCGGCCGGTGAAGTTCCTGGCTGTCGTCGCCTGTTCCATGCTCGTCGCGTTCGTCGGCGTTGAAGTGCTGACGGCGCGGCAGGTCGGTGAAGCCGTTACCACCATCAGCCACCTCGACACGATCCGCAGCGAGCTGGCCTCGACACGCGGATTCTGGGCATGGGTCTTCAGCGGAGAGACGGTGGCTGCCCGGCTCCGCGGCGAGATCCTCATCCTGATCGGCCTGGTTCTGCTGATGGGCGGCATCCGCCTGGCGCGCGAGATCTCTCAGGTCGCGCTCAGCATGACGATGGTCTACTACCTGCGTGAGGCGATCTACGACAAGCTGCAGCATGTCGGCTTCCGCTTTCATGACCGGATCTCGACCGGCCAGCTCATCAACCGCGCACTGACGGACCTGAACCATGTCCGCAACTTCCTACAGACCGCGGTCCTGACGACGTTCGAGATTTTCCTGACCGTGGGCGGATACGTGATCCTGCTGCTGACCAAGAGCCCGTGGGTCGCGGCACTGGCCCTTGCGCCCGTGCCGATCTGGGCTTACTACATCCTGAGATTCGGCAAAAAAGTTCAGCCGATCACGCGATCGGTGATGGAGGCTGAAGACCGCAACGTCAGCATCATCACCGAGAACATCGCCGGCGTGCACGTCGTCAAGGCGTTCGCCACGCAGGACGCCGAGATCCGCAAGTACAACCGCAACGCCGACCTGTTCCTCGGGCGGGTACTGAAGCGAGTTCGGATGTTTGCCAACTTCACGCCGGTCATCCGCGCCATCGCGACGGCGTCACACCTGACGCTATTCCTGGCTGCCGGCGTGTTCATCATCCGCGGCGAGCTGGAAGTCGGTGACTTCCTGGTGCTGGGTGCGGCGATGGGGTCGATCCTGACCAAGCTGCAGCAGGTGTCGACCATCAACGAGCAATATCAGTCGGCGATCGTCTCGGCCCGGCGCCTGTACGAAGTGCTGCAGGCTCCGCCGAGCGTGCCGGAGCGGCCGGATGCTGTCGATCTGCCGCCTGACGGCGGCGGAAGTGTCCGTTTCGAGAATGTCACGTTCGGCTACGACCCGGAGAAGCCGGCGCTGAAGAACATCAGCTTCGAAGTGCCAGCCGGCGCGACCGTCGCGATCGTCGGCCCAACCGGCGCGGGCAAGAGCACGCTGGTCAGCCTGATCGGGCGGTTCTACGACCCGCAGGAAGGCCGCATTCTGATCGACGGCATCGATCTGCGCGACCTGAAGCTTTCCAGCCTGCGCCCGCAGGTCGCGTACGTCTTCCAGGAGACGTACCTGTTCAGCGACACCGTCGAGGCCAACATCAGCTACGGCCGGCCGCACGTCCGCGGCGGCGAAGTCGAGGCGGCTGCCCGTCTTGCGCAGGCCCATGACTTCATCATGGAGCTGCCCCACGGCTACCAGACGATGCTGGGCGAACGCGGCGCGAGCCTCAGTGGCGGTCAACGTCAGCGGCTGGCCATCGCCCGCGCCATCCTGCAGAACCCGCGCATTCTCGTTCTCGACGATGCCACAGCCGCCGTCGACCCCGAGACCGACGACCTCATCCAGCGCGGCATGCGATTCGTCATGAAAGGACGCACGACCTTCATCATCGCCCATCGCATCAGCACGGTGAAAGCGGCGGATCTGGTCATCGTCCTGGAAAACGGCCGCATCACGCAGATGGGCAAGCACGAGGAGCTCATGGCACAGGAAGGCCATTACGCCGAGATCGCAGCCGCGCAGATGTACGGCACGGCGGCTTTGGAGGATTCCCCCTCGCACATGGACCGCATGCAGCACCCGCATGTTCTGCCCAAGCCTCGGCCGGATCTGATGCCGACGCAGGAGGAGATCTGAGATGTCCGTCTTCCTTGCTGCCTTGCGATGGCGCAAGCAAGCCGCTTCTGCCCGGCCCCACCCCGGCGCCGAGGGCGGCGACGAGGACGTGCGCTATCGGCCGATCGAATGGCCGATGATCCGCCGCCTGCTGTCCCGCCTCTGGCCATACCGGTGGTACTACGCCGGCGGCTTGGTGATCGGGCTCATCCACGTCATGCTCGAAATGGCCGGGCCGGTGTTCCTGCGGAACATCATCAACTTCGTCACGGCCTACGCCCAGCAGCAGTGGGACTCGATCGCTGTTAACACCTTCATCATTCGGATGGTCAGCCGCCTCGTACCGCGGATGGGCTTTGGCGAACCGCAGACGCTGGAGTCCGCTGCGATCGCCGCGGTCGTCCTCATCATCGTGCTGTGGGCGGTGGTGTCGGCGCTGTCGCTGATCCTCCAGCGGCTGACGATCCTGATCATGACCTGGGCGGGCGAGAGCGTGCAGTTCGACACGCGAAAGCAGGTGTTCGCTCATCTGCAGCGCCTGTCGATGAGCTACTACGACCGCACGAAGCTCGGGCGCATCATCAGCCGATGCACCAGCGATATCTCGGGCCTGCGCGAGGTCAACGTCTGGGGCATCTTCCATGTCGCCGCCTGGTCGCTGCAGATCGCGATCGCAGCCGGCATGCTGCTGTGGACGGACTGGCGGCTGTTCCTGTCGGTCGCGTGGCTGGCACCGCTGATCTTCGTCACCAACAAGCAGTTCCGCCGCCGCATGGGCCGCGCCTGGCAGGTCGTGCGTGAAGGGTTTACCCGCGTCAGCACGAACCTGGCGGAGAACATCACGGGCGTGCGGGTCGTGACGGCGTTTCACCGCCAGGACACCAACCTCGGCACGTTCAACGAGCTGCAGGTCGAAAACACAGCCAACAACGTGTCGGCTGCCACGCTCAACGGCACGTACCAACTGCTGCTGCTGTGGTCGAGCTTTGTTGGGCGCGTCATCATCCTGGCGTATGGCGGATATTTGCTGCTGTCGGGCCAGATGCCCAAGGGCGTCGGCGCGGTGGTGCAGGCGTTCATGTACTGGGACTGGTTCATGAACCCGATCATCGCCTTCGGCAACTTCAGCAATCAGTTGATGATGGCGATGGCTGGCGCGGAGCGCGTGTTTGCGCTGCTCGACACCCAGCCGGACGTGCAGGACCTGCCCGACGCCAAGCCTCTGCCGCCGATCAAGGGGCATGTCGTGTTCGACCATGTGACCTTCGGCTATAACCCGGAGCGGCCGGTGCTGCATGACGTGAGCTTCGAGGCGCATCCGGGCCAGACGACCGCCCTGGTCGGCCACACCGGCTCGGGCAAGAGCAGCATCATCTCGCTGATCGCGCGTTTCTATCAGCCGCAGCAGGGCCGAATCCTGGTCGATGGCTACGACATCGCCCACGTCACCGGCCAGTCGCTGCACAGACAGATGGGCCTGGTGCTGCAGGTGAACTATCTGTTCACCGGGACGGTGATGGAAAACATCCGCTATGCCCGGCCGGAGGCCACGCCAGCGGACGTGATCCGAGCCGCCAAGGAGCTCGGCACGTACGACGCGATCATGGCACTGCAGAACGGTTTTGAGACCGAGGTCGGCGAGCGCGGCGCCGCGATGAGCCTCGGCCAGCGGCAGCTCATCTGCTTCACGCGCGCCTACCTGGCGGATCCGCGCATCTTTATGCTCGACGAAGCCACCAGCTCCGTCGACACGGCGACCGAGATACTGATCCAGTCCAGCCTCGAGCGGCTGCTGCAGAACCGCACCACCTTCATCGTCGCCCACCGCCTGAGCACGATCATGCGAGCCGACCAGATCCTGGTGATCGACCATGGCCGGATCGTCGAGCGCGGAACCCATGAACAGTTGCTGTCCCTCGGCGGCCGGTACGCGAACCTCTACGAGCAGTTCATCCGCCAGAGCAGCTAGTTATCGGTCCTGGTTCCGATTCACGGCGGAGACGCGGAGAAGCGGTGATTGTTGATTGATGCGTGATAGAGCCTGTTTCAAGCATCGATCAACATGCATCAAAGCCACTGCACTCTCTGCGTCTGGCGGCGAACACCACTGTGGTGAACATCACACACGAAATCGCCGATAGGCCCATCAGTGAGGGCCATAACACGCGTAGCAACTTGGCGGGCGCGCCGGCGGGGCGCCACACTCATCTGGACGGCAGTGCTCATGTCACTGCTGATTCTGATAGCGTCGCTGGCGGTCGATCTGGGGCGAGTCATTCTCGTCCGCTCGGAGCTGCAGGATGCTGTCGACGCCGCTGCGCGCGAAGGCGCAGCCGTTCTTCCGGCGAATCTCGCCACCGTCCGCAATGCGGTCATCGCCGCCGCTGCGCAAAACTCAGCCTACGGCTCGCCTGTCACAATCTCCCCCGCCAACGTCCAGCTCCTGTCCGTCAATGGCGGCACGGACAACGCCGTGCGTGTCACGGCCAGCCTCCATGTGCCGCTGCTGTTCGGACTGAACCGGTTCACATCCTTCGATGTCTCCGTCGCCGCAACCGCGCGCCGGGATGTTGGCAGCGGCAGCGCGGGCGGCTTTGGCCTGATCGGTCTGGACGGCATGACGCTGACCGGCTCGAGCGTTGTGGACAGCTACGACGCGTCGGCTGGGCCATACAGCTCAACGAAGTCCGACAAGGCGACCCTGGCGTCGAACCACAACATCACGCTGACAGGCTCGACACAGGTGCGCGGCTCGGCCTACAGCTATGGTGGCAGCATCTCGTCGGCTTCCAAGCTCACGGGCGGAGCGCATTCGCTGGATGCGCCGCTGAGCTATCCAGCGGAATCTGCGACAACGTCGAGCCCAGGCGGCAACTGGAGCACGTCCTATGGCACGCTGGCAGCGGGGACGTACTTCTTCAAGAGCATCGACCTCAAGCCGCCGCAGACAATCGCCACCACAGGCCCCGTGACGATCTACGTCAGCCAGAGCGTGTCCCTTAAGGGCAAGGTGCTGCCGTATCAGAACAAGCCGGCCAATCTGCGGATCGTCGTCACCTCCAACGCCGCTGTTGAACTCAGCGGTACGGCGGAGGTCTATGCGCAGATCTATGCGCCGCTCAGCGATGTGACATTCACGGGCAATTCGACGTTCTACGGCGGTGTGGTGGGCAAGACGGTGACCTTCACCGGCAATTCCGACATCCACCAGGACACGTCGCTGAACTCCGGGGGATCGAGTTCACCCGGCAGCGCCGGGGCCATCGTTCTCGTGGAATAGCGTCGGCGCAGCGATGTTCTGATAGCGGAGGTTCGACAGCAGCCGCAGGGCATCGGCTGGGTCGGATGAAAGCCTCAGCCGGACGACCGGACAGAGGCTGGAGAGACGGAAGGCCAGGCTTTGCGCACGGACGGGGTGGAGCTCGGCGATCGGCCAGGCGCGTCGTACTTCGCCGGCGGCGTCATCGCCGTGGAGCTGCTCGATGCCGGCTGGGCCGCGGCGGCCCGGGGGAATGATCACGGCAATGTCGCAGAAGGCATGATGCTGCTGGGCACCCAGGCAGGTGTCCAGCAGGTCGATGTACCGGGTATCGCGGCGGAACGGCGCGAAGGCATCTGCCCGCAGCGGCAGCTCGACCATGCCGGGCATGGCGAGCATCGCGATGCGGCCTTCTTCCTCGCGGACGGCGATCCACCGCTGCCCGATGATCTTGAAGCCGGCGCTGGCCAGGGCCTGCAGCTCGGCTGTCAGATTGGCGGCGCTGATCAGCAGCAGCGAAAAGCCATCCCGGCTGACGCCAACCGCCGGCAGCAGGTGCAACCCCTTGCCGCGCAGCACCTGTGCCATCGGCCAGAGGATCGACATCTCCAGCAGGCGGACGTTGTCCAGCCGCGGCTGGGCGATCACCCAGCTTGTCCAGGTACGCTTCAGGATGTTCAGGTGGCAGATGCCCCAGCGGTCGTCGACCAGCCAGTACTGCTCGCCCTCACGGTAGATATCAAGAATCTGCTCAGGATAGTGCGCCGCGACGGCATTGGGGGAGACGCAGCGCATCACGTCTTCGGGCGTGAACGGCAGCACGCGCCCGCGAGCAGGCGTCACGCCATCCGGCCAGCTTTCGGCTTGGAAGATCCCCAACCATCGCCCCCACTCCCCCGCCACAGCCGGCACCTCGCACGTCAAATCGACGGCATGTCCATGCACAACGAGTCGACGATGCGAAGGAGAGAGTTGCACGGATAGGAGTATCGGGAGGATGGGAGAAAATGCTGCAGTGGGCGGACGGGTCTGATAAGGATCGGGGTGAATAGTGTTTAGTTTAGTAATTAGTGATTAGTGCGTAACGGTCAGCGGGTCGCAATCTTGATTTGGGCGCGGGTGCGGCTAGTCGTGCAGGTGGCGATTGCGGCGGCGCTCGTTGGCGATCATGGCGATCAAGAGCTTGATCAGGTCCGACGTCAGCTTGAGCCGATGAACCGTCACCGCTTCTGCCAGTGCGTGACGTGACTTGTAGTACCAGTCGCGAGACTCGCGCGCAGATCCGAGCGTGTATTCGTAGAATTTTGCCCGATCCCTGCCCGTGCCGCGGGAATAGCCTTCGATGATGCAGGCGCTGATCTTGGCCGTGGCGCGCAGCAGTTGATCCCCGTAGGCCGCCGTGTCAGGGCGCCGCAGCAGGGCTCGGCCATCCGGCCAGGCGATATCCGACAGGAACAACGCCAACCGATACGCTTTCATCCGCCAGACCGCGTCGCTGCGTATCTCCTCCGGTACTGACTGCTCCCACTGCTCGTAGGTCACCGCCCCATCCTCCCTTCTACGACATGCCCTCCGGATACGCCGCAAGTTCGCTCGTACGCCCAAATGGCTGTTACGCACTAATCACTAATCACTAATCACTAACAACTGATCACTTCAACGGAATCACGAGCCTCACCCCTGCAACTCCGCCTCCGAAATGAGCTCAAACCCCTTCTTGATCAGCAGCCGGGCTGCGAGGGTGGGGTCGTCGGTGTAGAGGGCCATGGCTGGACCGTGGGGGACGTGGAGCAAGGGGTAGGCGTAGTGGATATTGATCTCGGCTGCCAGGAGGACGGAGCACAGGGCCATCAGCGGCTGCTTGACACGCCTTGGCATGCGGACCGCCAGCAACTCGGTCTCCGCAAAGGCGAACCCAGCCGTCCGCAGCAGCTCCCGGCCGTATTCGGGATGGGCCACGATCAGCCGCACGAGCGCCGCATCGGCTGACTCCTCGATCGACAACGCCACGATCTTCCCCACCCCCCTTTCCAGCGACCGCACCAGCGACTGCAGCCGCCCCACCTTGTTCTCCAGGAAGATCGTGAACTGCCGAACGCGCGTCAGCTCATACCCCGAACCTTCAGCCGTCTCAGGAGGCAGAATCTCTTGCATTCACCCGATCCTAACGCAACAGCCCGTTCGTTTCACACACCCCGGGTGACATTACCCCTCCCCCCCGCCGCCCATAAATACAGCACCGCCGGGTGGGTGGACCACCCGGCGGTGCATGCTATGACAGATCAACCAGTTCCGTCAGGCTGATTTAGTTAGCCAGAGGACGGATCACGCTGTCGAACTGGTGAGCCGGATTCGCGTTGGTGGCATGGCCGACAACAATGTTCATGTTGCCGGAGCTGTCAACGGTCGTCGGCGTATAGATCTGGTCATTGCGGACGCCAGCCCAGCTCGTGTTCTTGAACTCAACGTGGCCGTCACCATACAGCACGTTCTGACCGTCGCCGTCATGGTTCGGGCTGTTGTACTTCTTCTGCTCGCTGGCCGCCGAGCCCTGCGTCAGAGCGGTGCTCTGGGTCTTGGCGCCACGGTCAGCCGCAACCGCGAACTCGGGGTTCTGGTTGGCGTTCCAGCGATAGCCCGTCGCCGTGCCGTACGGGTTGGCGATGCCGTAAGACAGGTTCGTCGAATCCGTGAAGTTGCCACGCTCCTGGGCACTGTCTTCGCTGGTGTTGCCCGGCTCAAAGACGTCCTTCTCGTCGTTCGAGCTGGGGCAGACGAATACTTCGGTGCCGATGTCCTGCGTGCGGACCAGCAGGAACAGGGCAGCCGTCACGTCATTGTCGTCGGGCCGCCCCGTGCCGGCGAAGGGGTTGTCCGCCGTCGCGCCAGTGAACTGGGTCACTTCACCATCGTTGCTGCCCTTGACAACCGTCCGCGGCCACTGCTGACGGTTCTCGTTGGCGTACAGCAGCATCGCCTGGCCGATCTGACGCAGGTTGCTGGCGCACTTCACGCGGTTGGCCGTCTCACGAGCGCGGTTCAGAGACGGCAGCAGGATCGAGATCAGCAGCGCGATAATGCCGATCACGACCAACAGTTCCACAAGGGTAAAACCCTTCGATACGCGGCGCTTCATGATGAAGCTCCTTTCACGATGCGTCGCGCCGGTAAACGGGTGTATCGGGGGCTGGGATTCGAGGGCTTATGAGATAGGAGATGATAGCCGGTGGTATAACGCAGACGCGTCAACCGAGAAACTCGAATCATGCGCCTTTCCGACAAACCGCCGCTCCGGGGCGACAGTCCACAAGGAGGTTCCGGCGACCACCGCCGGCAACCGTTTGTTGGCAAATTGAACAGTGAGGACGGAAAATACGCGATCTCCGCAGTTCGGTATCTTCGCAGCGAGCTCCTGGTGTCCTTCTGCATGCATTCCGGCTTGAGGAAATTGCCGGACCGTCTACGAAAGTTTACCCAGTCTCCAAGACCAAGGTCAACAGAATTCTTCACCGGCCACAGGGAGCCGCATGTTCCTGATAATACGCCCTGGCCGAACGGATAGTTCGGCGCAAAAAGCAACCGCCAGGTGGATGGGCCACCCGGCGGTGCATGCTATGACAGATCAACCAGTTCCGTCAGGCTGATTTAGTTAGCCAGAGGACGGATCACGCTGTCGAACTGGTGAGCCGGATTCGCGTTGGTGGCATGGCCGACAACAATGTTCATGTTGCCGGAGCTGTCAACGGTCGTCGGCGTATAGATCTGGTCATTGCGGACGCCAGCCCAGCTCGTGTTCTTGAACTCAACGTGGCCGTCACCATACAGCACGTTCTGACCGTCGCCGTCATGGTTCGGGCTGTTGTACTTCTTCTGCTCGCTGGCCGCCGAGCCCTGCGTCAGAGCGGTGCTCTGGGTCTTGGCGCCACGGTCAGCCGCAACCGCGAACTCGGGGTTCTGGTTGGCGTTCCAGCGATAGCCCGTCGCCGTGCCGTACGGGTTGGCGATGCCGTAAGACAGGTTCGTCGAATCCGTGAAGTTGCCACGCTCCTGGGCACTGTCTTCGCTGGTGTTGCCCGGCTCAAAGACGTCCTTCTCGTCGTTCGAGCTGGGGCAGACGAATACTTCGGTGCCGATGTCCTGCGTGCGGACCAGCAGGAACAGGGCAGCCGTCACGTCATTGTCGTCGGGCCGCCCCGTGCCGGCGAAGGGGTTGTCCGCCGTCGCGCCAGTGAACTGGGTCACTTCACCATCGTTGCTGCCCTTGACAACCGTCCGCGGCCACTGCTGACGGTTCTCGTTGGCGTACAGCAGCATCGCCTGGCCGATCTGACGCAGGTTGCTGGCGCACTTCACGCGGTTGGCCGTCTCACGAGCGCGGTTCAGAGACGGCAGCAGGATCGAGATCAGCAGCGCGATAATGCCGATCACGACCAACAGTTCCACAAGGGTAAAACCCTTCGATACGCGGCGCTTCATGATGAAGCTCCTTTCACGATGCGTCGCGCCGGTAAACGGGTGTATCGGGGGCTGGGATTCGAGGGCTTATGAGATAGGAGATGATAGCCGGTCGTTTCATCAGGAGGACAACGGATGAAACAGATCTCTCGAATGCTGCGCCAAGGAAATCTCGCGGGCTACGACAGGGGGGGGGGACAAGGGGCCGCGGTGAACGTCACCGGCAGCCGGAGGGATGCAACAGGAGAACAACGCGGGGTCGCTCGAAACAGGAAGGTTGGTAGGTTCTAATGTCGTCGCAAGCTCCCTGGTGCTACATCCAGCTCAGCCGGCAAGATCCACCAGCCAAGCGCATGTATGACTGTACCGTCACGCGTCACCGGGGGTCAATGAAAATATCCTGACAACAAACTAAAGCGGGCTCGGCTGCTGACGCAGGGTTTGTTGTCGTCACCTGACTCTGGACGGCCGCATACACCAAGCCGCCTCACGTCGCCGGCGCGTCGGGCGGCAGCGGCTGGTGGCGGAGTTCCCGCTGCTTGGCATCCAGACGGTCGATGACCAGTTGCGGCAGCAAGCCGGAGAGCTGACGCACGTCGCCGCCGAGGCTGACCACCTGCCGGATCAGGCTGCTGCTGGTCAGCGCGTGCTGATCGCCGGTCATGATGAAGACTGTCTCCACGCCCCCCACCGCGCGGTTGGCCATCGCCAATTGGAACTCGTATCGCAGGTCTGACACATCGCGAATCCCCCGCAGGATCGCCGTCGCCTTCTGTCGCCGTACGAAGTCCACCGTCAATCCGGTGAACGGCTCGACCCTCGCCCCCGGCAGGTCCGCCAGCAGTTCGCGAATCATCTCCACGCGCTCTTCGAGCGTGAACATCTCGCGCTTCTCGGGATTGATCCCGACGCCCACGATCAGCTTGTCAAACAGTTTCAGACCGCGCCGGATGACATCGAGATGCCCGTGCGTGATGGGATCAAACTGCCCGGGGAAGACGGCAATACGTTCGGAGGCTTGAGGCATGGCGGGATTATACAGGTGTCTGTGCGGAGTTGGCAGTTGGCGGTTGGCCGTTCGCAGCAGGCGGCGGGACAGTCTGCAGTCTGCAGTCTGCGGTCTGCGGTCTGCAGTGGATACCCTGCGTCAAGTCGCGGCCAGTGACCAGTGACAAGTGACAAGACAAGCCAACTCCAGAATCCCCAATCCAAAATCAGAACGGCCTCAGCTCCTTCGTCAGATCCTTGCCCGTCAGTTCCTGGATCAGCGCCACCAGCGCCTTGCCGTCCTCGGGCTTGCGGTCGCGGATGGCTTGCAGGGTTTTGGCGGCTGCGTCCGGGCCGGCTTGGGTGAGCCAGTTGTAGACGATCACCGTCGACTTGCGCCGCATCGCATCGAGGTACGGCCCAACCATCTCCTCACGCAGATCCGACAGGTTTGTCGGATTGAGCAGATCCACCCCCGCAGCGCGCACGGGCGGCCGCCGCCCTTCGTGCGCAACGACGCGGATGAAGACCAGCGGCTGATTGCCGGTGGCCATGGCGGCATATTCGGCTCCCAGGGCCCCGCTCAGCCCCAGCCGAAGCCACGCCTGGTCGGGGCGCGACAGCAGTTCCTTCAGCTCATTGTCGATGAACCGCGCGAACTCCAGGTGGACCTGGATCTGCGCGCGGCTGGCCAGCTCGTTGGCGATGCTCTGCTCGGCTTCGCGAATTGCAGATTCGAGCGTTTCCCGTCGTTGCGCGTCGGTCGCACCCTCGTCGTACAGCGCCGGCAGGAGCGATTCCTGAGCCGGCCGATCAACGGCCAGGTCGAAATGCGAGTTGATCATGACCTGATCGGCTGCGCGATTGTAGTAGAAGCGCGGGTTCGACCATCCCCCCTTGATCACTGTCTTGAGCTGCTCGCGCGAACACCAGAAATACGCGATGGGCGGATTGGCCTGATCGTACGCCGTGACGACCGGCAGGAGCGCGCTGTCGAAGAAGGTGTCGATGGCCTGCTGATCGGTCATGAGCAGATCCTGCTGGATGCGCGTTGTGATCTGCTCGCGATGACTGGCCAGTCGCGCCAGCAGGTCCGTCGGCATGGTCGAGGGCAGCTCGGGCCCCTGGATGGCCTCGAGCACAGCCTGGGCAGCCGCCGCGTCGCCGGCTGGCGCGATCACAGACCGTTGTGCCGCGTCGATGCGCGCAAATCCCTCCGGCACAACCACCGCCGGCTGAGTGGCCGGCGCTTGTGCCCAGCAGAACGAAACCATCCCAAGGATCAAGGCAAGAGATGCAGAGATGCGCATGGGTAACACGGTAATTCGCGGGCGGGTGGAAGGGAAGGGTTGCGGAGGCGTGGTGATTGGTGAGTAATGCGTGAAGCGGACGTCGGGTGTGCCGCTAGTGGTTAGTGACAGGTGTTTCGTGCGTACCAGCCGGCGCACGACCCGCGGACGGAGAACGCCCCTCCGCCCAGCGACGGCCTTCCGTCTCCCGTCTTCTATTTTCTGACCTCTGCCGCCCCCCTACGCCCCCAACTTCATGTACTGCTCCCTCGTCAGGTTCAGAGCCGCATTGGCGGCATGGCGGATGACGGGGTCGGGGTCGTTGGTGTACGGCTGGACGATGCGGGGGACACCACGCTGGTCAGCCGCGCGGCCGGCGTCGAAGCGGTAACGGCCGGCTTTCATCAGGGCCTCAGCCCGCCACATGCGGTCGTACGCGGGCGTCCGGATGATGTGGAAGACGTCGCCGGCATGACGATAGCTCACGCGCGGCGAAATGCTGTCGATCTTCTCCTGCACCTCGCGCAGACGCGGGCTGTACGTGCGATAGCCCTCCAGGAAGGCGGTGAGCTTCTCGACCTCCTCCCCCTCCGCTACGTGCCTGCGAAGCCCCTCAGCCGCCCCGGCCATCAGACCCAGGCCCGCGGACAGCTCCGCATAGGACACGCGCTCCTGAAAGAGCTTGGCGCCCAGGGCGAATGCAGCCTCGTACAGCTCGCGGGCGCGCGGCTTGTTGCCGTTGGTCGCATGGAACAGGGCCAGGCGGATCGTGAGATCCCCCACCTTGGACAGGGCCTGTAGATCGGCTTTTTCGCGAAGCGTGTAAGCCAGTGCCCCGCCGGGCGACTGCTCGAACAGCGTCATCCGGCGCATCGGCGCGCCGTCGAGGATGGCCTGCACCCCCGCCGGCGTGGACAACAGGTCCGGTTTGCCGGCAGTCAGCAGCTTGTCGTAGCGATCCTCATTGGCGCGGTAGTCCTCGATCGCCTTGCGATACAGCGGGCCTGCATCGGTGTCCTGGGTCATGGAGACGATCGTCTCCGGCGCCACGGGCAGCGCCAGCGGCTGGGTGAGCACGGAATCATTGATAAAGCTGGTCGGCGGCGTCAGCTCGCCGAGCTTCAGGAAACCCCATATGATCAGGGCGAAGATCAGCACCTCCACGGCGCTGATGGCCCAGCCGATTCGATTACCCCACATGCGGCACTCCGTCTGGTTGGGTCGCGTGCTGGTGGATTACATCCCGGGCAGCATGCCCGGCGGCAGGCCGAGCTGGCCGGCCATCTTCTGCATCTGCTGCTGCATCATCTCTGCCGCTTTGCGCTGGGCGGCGCCGACGGCTGCGACGATGACATCTTCCAGCAGTTCGGTGTCGTTCAGATCGATCTTGTCCCTGTCGATGCGGATGCGCACCAGCTCCAGGCGGCCATTGACAGTCGCCTGGACCATGCCGGCGCCGGCATCAGCCGTCACGGTCTTTCGCGCCAGCTCCTCCTGGAGCTGCTTCATCTTTTCCTGCATCTCCCGGGCGCTTTTCATTAGGTCGCCGAGATTGCCCAGGTTCTTGAGCGCTTCAAACATCGTTACTCCGTTGGTTGGCGGCGTTGTATGACGGCGCGGGCGGTTTGTCACGCCTCGGGCGGGAAAATCGCACGGCTACAGCTCCACCACGCGCACGATCTGCCCCTTGAGCTCATCCATGACGGCTGCCAGAAGCGGATCGCCGCGAAGCTGCGACACGAGCTCGGGCGTGACGGGGACCGTGTGCAGCGTTTCTTCCACAGCCTGCTGGGCAGGCGCCTCCGGCTGGGGACGAGCCGGTCTCGCCGGCGCCGGACGCTGCGGCTGATGAGGCGCGGCAGCCGGGGCAGCCGGCTGATCTTCGTCATCCACCTCGAACTGCACGGCTGTCGGAATCCCGCGGATGTTCGACAGCAGCGAGCGGATCTGATCGCGCTTGCCGTTGTTCGCCCACATGCGGGCGAACGTCGCGCCATTAGGATTGAAGCGGATGTAGGCTGTGTCGTCCTCGATCCGGTCGAGGCGGGCCATGGCCAAAGCCGCGCCCATGCCGACGCCCTGCTCCTTGAGGCTTGAGACCAATAGCGGCCAAATCCGCTGGATGTCGTGCGGCTCGACGGGGGCGACGTTGGCATCGGGCGGGGGCTGGGGAGCCTGTTGATCCCCCCCATTCGTCGCAACCTCGGTAGGGGCCGAAGCTTGCGCATCGGCTGATGCGTTTGGCTGACGCTGTTTCAGCAGCTCCGACAGGGACGGGCCGGAGTTCTCCCACACCTTGCCGGGTGCCGGCAGGTCATCGTCATCGCCCAGGTCGATGTCGAGCGACACGGGCGGCGGAACGGCTGGGGCTGCCGTCGATGGGACGGGCTGGGGCGCGGGTGGCGGCGTCGGAGGCGTCGATGCCGCTGGCTGCGGCGCGACGGCCGTTGGGCTGGGTTCAGCCGCGGCTGAGGTCTGGTTGCCCCCCCCAGCCGCCGCGGGCCTATCGGTCAGCGGCTTTTTTTTTTGAATCCCGCCAGCGCCCCCGCCGCTGCCGTTTCCGTCCACGCGTGCCAGCAGGTCCTCGACGCTGGCAAACTGATCCGCCATCGCCAGGCGCACCAGCGTCGCGTCGAGCAATGCCCGCCCCGCCTGGCTGGTGCGGATCAGCCGCCGCAGCTCTTCCAGTGCGGTGATGTCCTGCACGAGCGCGACCGGATCGAACTGCTGGGCCTGCTTGTCCAGATCGACCGGGTTCACCCCCGGCACCTCGACCAGGCCGCTCTTCAACCCGCAGGTGCGCAGGATCAGCAGGTTGCGGAAATGATCGATCAGCGAGGCAATCAGCGTCTCGGCTGACAGGCCGCTGGTGATCAGCGCATCCGCCTGCTGGAGCGTGCCCGCCACATCCCCCTGCCCGATCGCGCCGGCCAAGTCGAAGATCAACTGGCTCTTGGGCATGCCCAGAAGCTGTTCGATCTGCTCGACCGTCAACGTCTTTTCGCCAATGCTCAGCAGGCGATCCAGCAGCGACAACGCGTCGCGCATCGACCCCGCGCCGGCTTTGGCGACCAGAAACAAAGCATCATCGTCAGCCGAGATGCCTTCCTTCTCGCAAATTGCCCGCAAATGGCCGGCAATCTCCTTTGTCGGGATATTGCGGAAGTCATACCGCTGGCAGCGGGACTGGATCGTCGGCAGGACCTTTTCCGGCTCGGTCGTCGCCAGGATGAACTTCACATGGCTGGGCGGTTCCTCGAGCGTCTTGAGAAGCGCGTTGAACGCGCTTTTCGAGAGCATGTGCACTTCGTCGATGATGTAGATCTTGAAGCGCGACCGCGCCGGCCGAAGGCGGGAGTTTTCGATCAGGTCGCGGACGTTGTCGACGCCGGTATTGCTGGCGGCGTCGATCTCGATCACGTCCATGTCCTCGCCGCGGGCGATGGACTGGCAGCTCGTACACTGGTTGCACGGCTCGGTCGTTGGCCCGTCGCTGCTTTCGCAGTTAAGGGCCTTGGCAAAGATCCGCGCCGTCGAGGTCTTGCCCGTCCCGCGTGTTCCGCAGAACAGATACGCGTGGGCAATGCGATTGGACGCGATCGCCTTCTTCAGCGTCTGGGCAATATGGTTCTGCCCCACGACCTCGTCGAAGGTGGAACTGCGATATCGTCTTGCCAGGACGGTGTAGGACATCGGAACAACAGAGTTTAGCACCTCAGACGGGTGGGTAAAGTTTTGGGCGGAGAACCACGCATCGGCGTGGCGCTTCGCGGGGTCATCTCGACGAAAAACCTTCCAACCAACCTCGCCAACGTGTAAAGTCCCCTCCGGGGATGCTTTGATACCCATTCTTGCCTATGCCGAAGGTACTGAAAATCTGGCGATGGCCGCTTCATTGGCAGATTCTGTTGGGATTGGTGATTGGCGCAGCCGTGGGTTGGACACTTGGTGTCTGGGCGGTTGATCAGATCCCAGCCGACACCGATCCTGCCAAGGCGGGCGCCGTGGCTGCGGGGATCGCCAAGAACACCTGGGCGTACATGGTCCTGGACCTGATTGGCGATCTGTTCCTGCGCGGGCTGCAACTGATCATCGTTCCGCTGGTCGTCAGCTCGATCGTGCTGGCGATCGTGAACCTCGGGTCCGGATCGGACTTTGGTCGGTTGGGACTTAAGACGCTGGCGTACTACATGATCACGTCGCTGATCGCGATTCTGATCGGCTTGACGCTGGTGAACTTGGCGGCGCCGGGGATCGGGGACAACGGGCGTGGGATCCTGGTCGGGCAGGACCTGTCTAAGTTTGAAGCCGACCAGGCCATCGTCGAGCAGCGCACGGAAGGCAAGGGCCTCAGCGATTTCCTCGATGTCTTTCGCAGCATGATCCCCCAGAACGTCTTTGCGGCAGCAACGGACAATGGCCAGTTGCTGGGGCTGATCGTGGTGGCGCTGGCGTTCGGATTTTTCCTGGCGCGCCTGAACACCGAAAGCAAGCCGCGGCTGGTCGGGCTGACGCAGGGTGTTTACGACATCACGCTAAGCATCACGGATCTGGTGCTGCGCGTGGCGCCGATCGGCATCTTCGGCCTGGTGGCCAGGACCGTCGCCGAGCAGCATGCCAAGCTGGCGCCGGATGAGCGATTCGGCGAGTTTGCTGCCGGTATTGGCCTCTTTGCGCTGATGGCCTTCCTGGCGCTGCTGGCCCACCTGCTCATCACCATGCCGCTGATTCTGGCACTGATCGCGCGCGTCAATCCGCTGCGGCATTACAAAGCCATGATGCCAGCGCTGATCACCGCCTTCAGTACAGCCAGCAGTTCGGCCACGCTGCCGGTCACGATGGAATGCGTCGAGAAGCGCGCCGGCGTAAGCAACCGCACCGCCAGCTTCGTCCTGCCGCTCGGCGCGACGGTCAACATGGACGGCACAGCCCTCTACGAATGCGTCGCAGCCATCTTTATCTGCCAGGCCTTTGGCGTGGAGCTGTCGCTGGCCCAGCAGTTTCTGATCGTGGTCACCGCCCTGCTGACGAGCATCGGCGTCGCCGGCGTTCCGGCGGCGTCGCTGGTGGCGATCGTGGTGATCCTCAATGCCGTCCAGGCCGGCCTGCCGTCGGGCGCCTTACCCGAAGGAGCATCGCTGGTGACGGGCCTGGGACTCCTGATGGTGTTCGACCGCCCGCTGGACATGTGCCGCACGGCTGTCAATATCTTCAGCGACAGCGTCGGCGCTGTGACGGTCGCCCGCACCGAAGGGGAAACCAACGTGCTGGCGCCCGCCAACGGGGCTGACGGCGATATCCCGGTCGCTCGGATCGCTCACGACGCCACGGGCTCCGAAAGCTGATGTGACACGCACGGCCGAAGGCGTCGCCAGCCGCGCGTTTTGCACCACCCGTCGCCCCCGGCTGGCGGGTGAATCATTCCATGCCGTGACAACGGCGCCGGTTAACGCCACAATCATCGCGGATGAAAACGCCAGTTGTAGCCATTGTTGGCCGGCCAAACGTCGGCAAGTCGTCGCTGCTCAACGCCCTGGTCGGGCGGCGGATCAGCATTGTCCAGGACATGCCCGGCGTCACCCGCGACCAGATCTCGACGCATCTGAAGATCCCGATGGGCAAGGATCTGCCAAACCGCTTCGTCGAGCTGGTCGACACGGGCGGGTATGGCATCGATGATCCGGACAGGCTCACCGATCACATTCACCACCAGATCGAGCAGGCCATGGCCCGGGCGGATCTGTGCCTGTTCGTCGTGGACGTGCAGGCCGGTCTGACGGCGGCGGATGAGCAGATCGCCGCCCTGCTGCGCCGACGCGGGCTGAAGACAGTCCTCCTGGCCAACAAGGCCGACGGCGCCAAAGCCGACATCGCCCTCGGCGATTTCGCCCGCCTCGGCCTGGGCACGCCCGTCGGCATCTCCGCCCTGCACGACCGCCGGCTCGACCAGGTCGTGCATGCCATCCGCAGCAACCTGGACCTGTCCGACGCCCCCACCGAGATCCCCGAGCCGCAGATGCTCGTAGCCATCGTCGGCAAGCGCAACGCCGGCAAGAGCACGCTCGTCAACGCCATCGCCGAGATCTACGAAGGCCATGGCGACCGCGTCATCGTCAGCGAAGTCCCCGGCACGACGCGCGACAGCGTCGACGTCCGCTTCGAAAAAGACGGCAAGACGCTCGTCGTCATCGACACCGCCGGTGTGCGCAAGAAGCGCCACATGGTCACCAACGACATCGAGTTCTACAGCTTCCACCGCGCCCAGCGGTCCATCCGCCGCGCCGATGTCGTCTTCATGCTCATCGATGGCACGATCCCCATCAGTGAGCCCGACAAAAAGCTCTCAGCCTACATCGCCGAGCAGCACAAGCCCGTCATCCTCGTCATCAACAAGTGGGACCTGGTCCTCGAAAACGCCCGCAAACAGGCTGAGGAAAAGAAGATGGACTTCAGCCCGGAGCTGCTGACCTCCGAGTTCAAGGAGTACCTCGACCAAGAGCTGCCGCATCTCGACTACGCCCCACTGGCGTTCATCACGGCCAAAGACGGCCGCAAAGTCCAGCCGCTGCTGGATCTGGCGCAGCACCTGTTCAAACAGGCCACGCTCCGCGTGAGCACCTCGCAGCTCAACCAGGCGATCGAGCAGATCTTTTCTGAGCGCACTCCCAGCACCCCGCGCGGCCAGCGTGTGAAGGTGCTCTACGCCACACAGACCGATGTCGCCCCGCCGACGATCGTGCTGTTCGTCAACAATCCCGCCTGGGTGAACGAAAACTACAAGCGGTTCATGGTCAACCGCTTCCGCGAGCTGCTGCCGTATCCGGAAGTCCCCATCCGCCTGCTGCTCCGTGGCCGCAACGAAAAACGCGAGCAAGCCATCGCCGAAGCAGGTGCCGTACCGCCCAAGCGCAAAACGGCCAAAAAGGCAAAGACAGCGCGGCGGCCCGCAAAATCTCCCCCGCACCCGAAGCGGAAGTGAGCAGGCAGCAGGCAGCAGGCGGCAGGCAGTGGGCAATGACAAGTAACAAGTAACAAGTAACAAATAACCCCCAACAACATTTCCCCCGGCGCGCTGTACCATTATCAGCCACATGTTCGGCCTGGACTTCCTGTTCATCCACGCCCTTTGGGCACTGCCGCTGGCGGGGCTGCCGATCCTGCTGCATCTGCTGTACCGGCGCAAGTCGCCGGTCGTGATGTTCAGCACCCTGCGCTTCATCAAGGCCAGCCTCCAGCGGACGGCGGCGCGCCGACGCCTGCAGCGGTGGCTGCTGCTGGCCTGCCGGGCGCTGCTGCTGCTCCTGCTGATCTGGGCGATCGCCCAGCCCGCGAAGATGCTCGCCAGCGCGTGGTTCGGCAGCCGGTCGACCGTGGCGGCCATCGTCGTCGACACCAGCTACTCCATGCTGCTGGAGGACCAGCAGGTCTCTCTGCTCGATCGCGCCAGCAGCATCGTCGAAGACCTGCTGCGCAATGAGCTCGACGGCGCGCAGGTCGCGGTGCTGACCTCCCAGCCGACCGACGGCCCCGTCGTCGTGCAGTCGTCCACCGCCCTCCTGTCGCAGTGGACGCCGCTCACGGCCCAGCCGTCGCCCCAGCCGCTGCTGCGGCGCGTCGGACAGGCCATCGACCTGCTCCGCCGGCAGGAAGCCGATCAGAAATGGCTGATCGTCATCTCCGATCTGCACTCCCACGAGTTCCCCCAGCCGATCGAAGGGCTGGACAGCATCGACGGCCTGCGCGTCGCGATGATCGACCTGCAGCCCGCCCAGCCGCGCAACGCCGGCATCACCGGCTTGTCGATCAATCCCCGCCAGCCGATTCCGGGCATCACCAGCGAGGTCACCGTTGAAGTCGCCGGCCGGGCTGGCGATGCCCGACCGCTCGTCCTGACGGTCGAGACGCTCGACGGGCAGATCCTCTACCAGTCTCCCGCGACGCTCCTGCGCTTCGACTCCACCGGCCGGGCGCGGCTCCAGCGGCCAGTCGAGCTGCCCGCTCAGCGATGGCTGAACATCACCGCCACGCTGCAAGCCGACGATGCGTCGACGTGGGACAATCGCCGCTCGCTGCTGGTCGAGGTCCCGCCCAAGCAGAAGGCGACGGTGCTTGTCGATTCAGACAATCCGTTGCCGGCTGCTCGTTTTGCCCAGCTTGCGCTGGATCCGTCCGAAGGTCGCCAGGCGCAGTGGCCCATCGAGGTCAAACCTTCCCCCGCACCGACAGGCGACGAGGACATTCTCGTGGCCCTGTGGCCGCGATGGCCGGATGGAGCCTCCGTCACCCGCCTGCGCGATTTTGCGCGCAATGGCGGTACGGTCCTGCTGTTCCTCCAGCCGGGCCTCGAAACGACATGGAACGACCTGGACGATCGCACGCGATCGGCCATCGCCGCACTCCTGCCCGGCCAGCCGATGGCTGCAGATGCGCGCGATTACACCGCCACGCCCGGCAGCCGCGACGATCCGCTGATCACGCAAACCGCGGCGGACGCCGAGCAGCTTTCCCTGTTGTCCGTCCGCCGCTTCGTGCCGATGGCGATCAACGACCCCGCCGTCACCGCGCTGCTGCGCCTCACACCTCGCCGCGGCACTTCCACCACCCCGCCGCCACTGCTGGCGATGCGACGCATTGGAAGCGGACGCGTCTTCACGTGGAGCACCTTCCCCGAACCGCGTTTCACTAACCTGCCGCTGCATCCGATCTACCTGCAGCTCATGGTGCTGGCTTCGCTGCCGCCGCGGGAAACCGCCGGCGCGCAGAACATCGAGATCGGTCAGCCGCTACGCCTCGCCGCTCGCCGCGCATCGGGAGCTACGCAACTGGACATCGAGAACCCCCGCCGGCAGATCACGCGTGTTCCGCTGGATCCAACCAGCGAAACGCCAGCCTTCACATTCACGCAGACGGCTGAGCCCGGCACGTACACCTGGCGCCTGCCCGATCGGCTCGAACCGCTCGCCATGGCCGAGGTCCACCCGCCGTCAGCAGAAGCTGACCTTACCTACCGCCCGGCGGACTCCATCCTCGCCCCAGCCGACAACGTCCTGGTCGCCACCAGCCTCGCCGACCTGCGCGCCAACATCACGCAGATCAGCGAACCCTCCCCCCGCTGGTCCTGGGCCATCGCGCTGGTCCTGTTCCTCCTGTGCCTCGAAGCCCTCATGTCCAACGTCACGCGCCTTTGGAACCCAGTCCCCCTGCGCAGCTTCCTCCCCCGTTTAGTCCGGGCATGACTCGGTTCCGGCACATGTAGCAAAACCACAGAGACGCGGAGACACGGAGGGATGGGGACTGGCGATTGGTGATTGATGCGTGAGCAACGCTGTAGCGATTGGTGATTAGTGCGTAACCCCCCTGCCGTGGCACGGGCGTCCCGCACGTGCATTGCACAAATGAAAAATGCACGGGCGAGGCGCCCGTGCCACAAAGGATCGACGGTCCGCCAGTGCGGACCCTGCATACCCTTCTGTTATTCTGTCTTCTACCTTCTGTCTTCCACACTCCCCCCCTCCGTGTCTCCGTGGTTCCTCCCGCCCGATCAATCCCTCTGCTTCGCCACGCCGAGTTCCTTCTCTATCTCGCTCTCCAGCTCATCCAGCTTGCTGAGTTCCTGTTTCTCCGCAGCCAGGACGTCGGCTTCGATCATGCGGTCGATTTCGGCGTCGCTGACCAGTTCCTCGCGCGCCGCAGGTTGGTTGCCGGCGATGGCGCTTTGCTCCATGGCGTCGAGAAAGATCTCCATCCGCTCCTCGATGCTGCCAGCCTGCGCGACGGCTTTCTCCCACTGCGCCTGCGTGCGCGTCAGATCGAGCTCGCCAAACACCCGGCCAATCTCGCGCGCCATCAGCTCCATGCTCTGGGCAAACTCCCGGCTGGCTTGCGCCTGCTGCTGGATGAGCATGGCGTTCTTCATCGCCAGCAGTTGCCGCTCGAGCATCTTTTTCACAGCCGCAGTCTTTTTCAGGGCGCTGCGGATGAACAGATACTGTTGCTGATCGCCGATGCGGCGGGCATGCTGGGCGTTCTTGATGAAATCCTCGGCGAACTTCTCCTGCTGGCGGATCGATTTCTCGATCGCGCGCAACCCCTGGCGGAGCTTCATCTCCCGCTCAATGCGCCGCTCTTCTTTGCTCTTGAACAGGCCCATAGTTGTGATTGTACCGGCGGAACCGGCGCGGGTACATGCTGTAGGATGGCAAGTGCTTTCAGAACGTCATCCTGAGCCAAGCGAAGGATCTCGGCGTTTGGACGATTGAGATCCGTCGCTGCGCTCAGGATGACGATCTCGGACGGCTCTCGCATTCGTTGATGTAGCACGGCGGTTGCGCACGTGCATTCCACAGGCGCGTGTGCCATAGAGAATATCCCCTATCGGCTGCCGCTCGTTGCTGCTACGCGGAGGCTGTTGTGGATGGCGGTGATACCCGGAAACTCACGGAGGCGCGAGATGAGAGTCGCCTGGTCTGGCTCGGCCAGTGAGCCGTGCAGCGTTACCTCGCCACCGGCGCAGGAGACGTAGATGTCCTGCGGATTGGGGAAGCTCAGCAGGATTTCCGAGCGGATGCGGGCAGCCAGCGCCTCGTCGGCTGCGGGATCGACGGCCGGCGATGGCGGTGCCGATGCGGGGGCATCGCGATGGAATCTGCCGGTCGCGTGCTGGAGATAGCCGCGTGCGCCCTGGGCAGCGCGTCGGGCGCGATTGCGGAGGATCGAGCGGCGTGTCGGACCGGCTTGCGGATCGAACAGGAACATCAGCGCCGCGCCCATGGCGGCTGCGCCGAGGGCGGTGGTTGCGACGACCAGGGGCGAAACCGTTGCCGAACGTCGGGGCGCGCGGCTGAATGCGAGATGGCGGATCTGCTGCTGTAGATCGCGGTCGCGCAGGTGATGATAGGCGCCGGCGGTCCGATGCGACAGGTCGACAGCCGTGACGCGGGCATGGTCGAGGGCAGCCGACGCGACGGCGCCGGTCCGCGCCAGCGTGTCGGCGGATCGCTGGCGAACCCGGTCCCGGCGGGCGTGGCCCTGGTCGGGATCGAACAGGTACATCGCCACGGCCCCCAGGCCGGCGCCGGCGAGCATGGTGGCTGTCGAGTTGAGCAGTGTGCGAACGGGCATGGCGTCTCCGGTTGGATGTCCTGCGAAGCTTTCGCAAACGCAATGCCGCTTACTCTGCTCCGATTTTCTGTTTGCTTGTTTGGCGATTGTATGGTATATGAACGGTAATGGTCATGGCATCTCTGCCATCTCGCGCGGTGGATGCAACAGAATGCAACACATTGCAACATCTAAAAAAAAAGCACAGCAACAGCGAGACCGGAGATAACTCACCTCTTACGACGATGTTTTCCGTTCGGTGGACCAAGCTACCCGCGCAGGTGGTACTTTTTGGCATGATATTGGTCTGATGGCGAACTGAAATATGCCGCGCCGCCTTGTCAGTCGGGAGGTCCGTGGCCAGAATACGAGGATGAAGCGACCGAACTTCCTGATCTTGCTGACGGACGACCAAGGCTATGGTGATGCCGGGTGTTACGGATCGACAGACCTGCAGACCCCCCATTTTGACCGTCTGGCAGCCGAGGGGTGCCGCTTCACGCAGTGGTACAGCGCCGCACCGGTCTGTTCGGCCAGCCGGGCGGGCTTGCTGACCGGCCGATCCCCCTGGGACGTCGGCGTGCCGGGCAATGTCTCAGCCGCGTGGAACGCTCGCGGGTTGCACACCGACGTCACCACGCTGCCGCAATATCTCAAGCAGGCCGGCTATCGCACCTTCATGAGTGGCAAATGGCATCTCGGCCAGCAGCCGGACGAGCAGCCCCATCGACGCGGTTTCGATAACTGGTTCGGATTCCTTTACGGCTGCATCGACTACTACTCGCACGTGTTCTACTGGCTGATGAGCGACGGCGGCCTGCCGCCGCGCCATGACTTGTGGCAGGACGGGCAGGAAATCTACCGCAACGGCCAGTACGTCACCGACCTCATCGCCGATCAGGCGATCGCCTACCTCCGCCAAGCCAAGGAATCCGGTGAGCCCTTCTTCCTCTACGTGCCGTTCAACAACCCGCACTACCCCATGCAAGCCCCGCAGGACGTCGTCGAGCGCTTCGCCCATCTGCCCGAGGATCGCAAGTGGACGGCTGCGCTGATGTACACGTATGACCAGGCTGTCGGGCGGATCCTGGGCGCGCTGGAGGATCTGGGGCTGGCCGATGATACCGTCGTGTTCGCCTCAGCCGATCACGGCCCGTCGCGTGAATCGCGCAATTGGCCTGACGGCCGCAGCGAGGACATCTACCGCGGCGGATCGACCGGGGGCTTGCGCGGGGCGAAGTTCAGCGTGTTTGAAGGCGGCATTCGCGTGCCGGCGCTGATGCGCTGGCCGGGCGTAACCAAGCCCGGCAGCGTCTGCGACGCGATCACGCATCATGCCGACATCCTGCCGACCTTCACAGCCGCCGCCGGCATCGCGCCCGACGATGCGCGTCTCGCAGGTGGCAATCTTCATGGCGTCCTCACCGGCGAAGCCAAGCAGGTACGCCGCCACCGCGACCTTTGCTGGTCCTACGGAAAGCAGCGCGCCGTGCGCCGCAACCAGTGGAAGCTGGTGCGCAACGGCCGCGACCCCGACCCCCGGGACGGCAACGGCGAAGAAGGCGATCGCCTCTACAACATCCAGGAGGATCCGTCGGAACGAAAGGATCTGTGCGCCCAGCACCCCGCCCTGGTCAAGGAACTCGCTGCCGTCATGGACGACGCAGCGCCAGCAGGCAGCAGGCAGTAGGCAGAACCTTCTGTCTACTGACTACTGTCTTCTATTCTCCTCACTCATTCCTCCGGTTTCAGCTTCCACTTCGGTGACTGTCCGAAGAACCGGCAGGGATTGTTGTAGAAGATCTCGCGGCAGGCGCGCTCATCGTGGCCGCGGCGGCGGTATTCCAGCATCGTGTCGGTCAACATGCTCGGGCTGCTCTCGCCCCAGTCGGCTGCCGAGTTCACCATGATCATCTCCGGGCCGAACTGCTCGAGCAAATCCGCGCCCCGCTGGGGCGTCACCTTGCTGACCGGATAGATGGTCAGCCCCGCCCAGAAGCCATTCTCCCGCGCAAGACGGATCGTATGCTCCTCGCAATGATCGATCAGCACGCGCTCAGGGCGGATGCGGCGATCGTTCTTGAGGATATCGACGATGATGCTCGTGCCCTTGTGCTTGTCGGCCAGGTGCGGCGTGTGGATCAGGATGAGCTGGTTGGTCTTTGCGGCCAGATCCACCTGCTCCTCGAAGATGGCGATCTCGTTGGGCGTGTTCTTGTTCAAGCCGATCTCGCCGATGCCCAGGACCGTCGGCCGGTCGAGGAACTCGGGCAACAGGCGGATCACCTCGCGCGACAGCTCGACGTTGTCGGCTTCCTTGGCATTGACGCACACCCAACTGAAATGCTGGATGCCGTAGCGCGCCGCCCGCTTGGGTTCGACATCCGCCAGGTGGCGGAAGTAGTCATAGAAGCTGTCCGCCGACGTGCGGTCGAAGCCGGCCCAGAACGCCGGCTCGGAGACAGCCACCACCCCGCTGCGGGCCATGTACAGGTAATCGTCAGTCGTTCGAGAAACGCAATGGATATGGGGATCAATGATTTTCATGACAGTCGGAATACTGCAGCCTGGTGATGATCAGTCGGAGACGGCGCCCGGTTGACGCGTGCGCTGCGGCGGAGGCGTCTTGTCCGACAGCAGCATCTGCAACTGCTCGGCACGGTTGCCTCGCAGGCGGAGGATGATCGCCAGACCGCGGCGAAGATCCTCCAGCCGCGGGTCGTCGAACGTCTTGCCCTGCCCGGCGGCGCGGTCGATCCGATCAAAATCGGCTGCCAGCGACAGCAGCCGCCATCGCATCTCCAGGTACTGGTGGTCGAGGATCGTCTTGGGTGATTGCATGGCGCGTCATTGTAGCCGCCCTGTTCGCTGCATCCACGCGCCCCCGGACGACCCCAGCCGGCGGGTGCGGAGAAACCGCCCCTTACCGCATGTGGAATGTGGAATTTGTTTGCCGCGGGGTGAGAACGAATCGTATGATTCAGTTGAACCACCTGTCGGTGGATGTCGATCGCAGACGCGGATCTGGCGGTCGGCGGCTTGTTCCCGCAGGGGCGCCTGTGGGAGTGGGAGCCCGGCGGCGGGTTGGTGGCGAGCCATGTTACGGTCGAGGCTGGCGGCGATGGGAATCGCGCGGACGCATCGGCTGGGCTGGTCACGCCTCCATGCACCTGCGACGGCTGGGCAGGACCCGAGCGAAGATGCGCAATGCATCGAAGTGCTCGCCTGCAAAGGAGGTGATCCGTGACCAACCATGACTGTTTGCGAGGGCTGCTGTAAGGCAGCTTCCGCGGGTGAGACTCCCGCGGTCTACGCGGCTGCCTTATGGGCAGTCCCCCAGCAGCCACAACAACTGCGGATCCGGCCTCCTCCGGGGGGCCGGATCTTTTTGTTTTGCGCGGATGAACGAGGCGAGCCGCGAAGGCGCGAAGGTCGCGAAGAGAGCGCGAAGGGTTGTACCGCAAAGATCCCAGAGCACGCAGAGATCGCAAAGAGGTACGGGACTGTTGTGGGACGCGCGCTGCCATACGCATGCACAGCGCCAGCGGAGACGCCCGCGCGACGGGTCTGACCGATGTGGGGTTCACCTGTCTGTAGGGGTGCATGGCCATGCACTCCTGCGTCCGCGAATGGCATCGCCCGCCATACGCAACAGGGGCACATTGCCATGTGCCCCTTCATGAACGTGAGGACGCCTTCGTTCCCGTCGTCGCTTCGTCGCTCACTCCAATACAAGAACCGGCCCGCCTTTGCGGACCGGTTCCGGTTAGTCATCGATGGATCGCCAGCCGCCCTACACCTTCTTGAACAGCAGGCAGGCGTTGTGGCCCCCGAAGCCGAAGGAGTTGCTCATCGCGTAGGTGATCCGTAGATCGCGCGGATGATGCGGCACGTAGTCCAGATCACACTCGGGATCGGGGTTCTCGAGGTTGATCGTCGGCGGCGCGGTATTGCGGTAAACCGCCAGCGCCGTGATGAGCGTCTCGACGCCACCGGCTGCGCCCAGCAGGTGACCGAGCTGGCTCTTGGTCGAGCTGATCGCCACCTTGCGGGCATGATCCTTGAACGCCGTCTTGACGGCGCGGGTCTCGGCGATGTCGCCGAGCTGGGTGCTCGTACCGTGGGCGTTGATGTAGTCGACCATGTCCGCCGAGATGCCGGCATCACGCAGGGCGAGCTGCATCGCAGCCACCGCGCCCTTGCCCTCGGGCTCGGGGGCGGTGATATGGTGGGCATCGGCGCTCATGCCGTAGCCGACCAGCTCAGCATAGATGCGAGCCCCCCGCTTGACGGCATGCTCGTACTCCTCGAGCACGACCACGCCGGCACCCTCAGCCATGACGAACCCATCGCGATCGCGGTCGAACGGCCGGCTGGCCCGTGTGGGATCGTCGTTGCGCGTGCTCATGGCACGGGCCGCGGCGAAGCTGGCCATGCCGACTTCGCACAGGGCGGCTTCACTGCCGCCGGCGATCATGATGTCGGCCAGGTCGTTCTGGATGAAGCGCATCGCATCGCCGACGGCATTGGCGCCGGTGGCGCACGCGGTGGCGACGGCGGTGCTCGGTCCCTGCAGGCCGAACATGATGGAGACGTTGCCACTGGCGGCGTTGACCATCAGCCGCGGTACGGTCATCGGGCTGACGCGCCCGGGACCGCGCTGGATGAGGATCGTGGTCTGCTCTTCGAGCGTTTCGATCCCGCCGATGCCGCTGCCGATGATGACACCGCAGCGGAAGGGATCCTCACGGCTGAAGTCCAGGCCGGCGTCCTCGACGGCGGTCTTGCTGGCGGCCAGTCCGAACTGGCCGAAACGGTCGATGCGCTTGGCTTCGCGGCCGTCGACGCCGTATTTGGTGACGTCGAACGAGGCGCATTCGCCGCCGATGCGGGTGGTCACGCGGCTGGCATCCCAGCGGGTGATCGGTCCGATCCCGCTCTTGCCGGCGCACAGGTTATCCCACAGCTCATCGCCCCTCTCGCCCAGCGAGGTGACGCAGCCAACTCCGGTAATGACGACACGACGCTTCATGGGTGTGCAGTGGGCAGCAGGCAGTCGGCAACGGGCAGTACGATGGCACACTGCCTACTGCCTGCTGCCCACTGCCAACTTACTACTTATTGGAGTGTTCCTTGATGTAGTCGATCGCCTGGCCGACGGTTTGGATCTTCTCGGCCTCTTCATCCGGAATCGACAGCTCGAACTCATCTTCGAACTCCATGACGAGTTCGACCGTGTCGAGGGAGTCGGCGTTCAGGTCGTTGATGAAGTGTGTCTCGCGCGTGATCTCGCTCTTGTCCACACCCATCTGCTCGCTGACGATCTCGATCACCTTCTGCTCAATATCATCCATAGCTTTTCCACCTACCCGGTGAGTCTTGAGTTGCCGTCGGCCACCGTGACCGAAGGTCTGAAAACTATAGCCGTAACAGGCTGGTTTGCAATGTCGCCCCGCCTGGGGCGGGTGCTTTGTCATTGGTCCTTTGTCATTTGTCATCAGCAGGCTACCGTCGCCCAGGAGTTTCCTCCCATACACGAGGCGCCTGCATGTTGAAGCCACCGGCGAGTGACCAGTGACAGGTGGCCAATGACCAATTCCTCACATCACCATCCCGCCGTCCACGCACAGGACCTGGCCGGTAATATAACTGGCCTGGGGCGAAGCGAGAAACGATACCGCCGCCGCGATCTCCTCCGGCCGGCCGAAACGCTTCAGGGGGATCAGGTTCTTCACTCCCTCCTTGATCTGGTCGTTCAACACGTCGGTCATGTCCGTCGTGATGAACCCGGGCGCGACCACGTTGCAGGTGATGTTCTTGCCGGCAAGCTCCTTGGCCACGGTCTTGCTCAAGCCGATCAGGCCGGCCTTGCTGGCGGCATAGTTGGCCTGCCCGGCATTGCCGGCGACACCGGCGACCGAGCTGATGTTGATGATTCGCCCGCCAACGCCCTTCAGCCGCATCATCGAACGCGCGGCTGCCCGGATCGCGACGAAGGCGCTCTTCAAATTCGTGTCGATGACCGAATCGAAGTCCTCGTCCTCCATCCGCAGCAACAGGCCGTCCTTCGTGATGCCGGCATTGTTGACCAGCACATCCAGGTGGCCGTGCTTCTCGATGGTCGCCTCGATACAGGCGGTCAGGGCAGCCGAATCGGCGATATCGCACGTCACGCCTTCGGCGCTGCCGCCTTCAGATTCGATCTGGCGGACGACTTCCTGCAGTTTGTCGGCATTGCGCGCAACGGCGACGACGTGCAGGCCGTCCTTGGCGAGCTGGCGGCAGATGGCTGCGCCAATACCGCGCGATCCACCGGTCACGAATGCGACGCGTTTTTCGGTCATGTTCCTGTCCTGTACCGCGGGCGACCAGCCCGCGCTCCTGATTCGAATCGACACGGGCTGGTAGCCCGCGCCACGAACTTGTATTTACGCCTTCAGGGCTTCAGCCGAGGCAAAGCTCTCCACCGGCAGACGGCGGTTGATGCGCTTGATCAGCCCCGCCAGGGTCCGGCCGGGCGCCAGTTCGATATACCGCCCTTCAGGCGCAGCGCCAATGATGCCTTGCATGGTCTGCTCCCAGCGGACGGGCGCGACGATCTGCTGAACGAGCAGGTCCTTGATCGACGCGGCATCGCCGTGCGGCTGGGCCGTGACGTTCGCGTAGACCGGGCGAGCCGGCGTCTTGAGGTCGATCTTGTCGAGCTCGCTTCGCATGCGATCCGCCGCCGGCTGCATGAGCGGGCTGTGGAAGGCCCCTGCCACTTTCAACTCAACGGCCTTCAAGCCCTTGGCTTCGGCGGCGGCAAGTGCCCGGGCGCAGGCGCCTTTCGCGCCGCTGACGACGATCTGCCCCGGAGCATTGAAGTTCGCGGGAACGAGAACTTCGCCCTGCGCGACTTCCTGGCACAGCGCGGTCACGGCGGCTTCATCGCCGCCCATGATGGCGACCATGCCGCTGGGCGAAGCGACGGCGGCTTCCTGCATGTAGCGGCCGCGGGCGGCGACGAGCTTCAGGCCGTCGACGAAGCTGAACGCACCTGCCAGGTGCAGTGCTGTGTACTCGCCCAAGCTCAGGCCCGCGTAGGCGTTGACCTGCTGCGGATCGATTTTGCCGGCTTCGACAGCCGCCTGGAAGCAGGCGACGCTGGTCACGTAGATCGCCGGCTGGGAGATGTCGGTCTGGTTGAGCCGATCTTCCGGCCCCTCGAAGCAAAGCGACTTCAGGTCGAAACTGACGACCTCGTTGGCGGTATCAAAGACCTCACGCGCCCTGGCCGAGGCGTCGTAATAGTCCTTGCCCATCCCCACAACCTGGGCCCCCTGTCCGGGGCAGAGAATGAATGTCTGTTGGGACATCTGTCTTTCCGGTCTTCCTTGTCCGACGCGGAGGCCACAAAGGGTTCGCTGAGAACGCAGAGTCAGAGTTGAACTTGATCCAGTTCTGCTCTGCGACCCTCTGCGACAACCTCCGTGTCTTCTGCGTTACGAAACGGTGTACTAGATCCGCAGTACAGCATTGGCCCAGGTGAGGCCGGCGCCGAAGGCGACCATGACGACATTGTCGCCCTTCTGGAGCTTGCCTTCGCGCATGGCTTCGTCGAGGGCGATCGGGATCGACGCGGCGCTGGTGTTGCCGTAGCGGTCGATGTTGACGTAGGCCTTCTCCGGCGGCATCTCCAGCCGCTCCATCGCGCTGTCGATGATGCGCTGATTGACCTGGTGCGGCACGATCAGCTTGACCTGATCGGCTGACAGCTCGCACTTGCGCATCGCGTCCTGGATCAGCTCGACGAACTTTTCGACGGCGAATTTGTAGACCTCGCGGCCGCGGATCTTCATGTACTGGTTGCGCTCAGCCAGCATGGCTTCGTTGATCGGATGGCGGCTGCCGGGCATGAGCTTCATGGCCTCACCGCCGCGGCCGTCGGCATGCAGGCTGGAGTAGATCAGCCCGCGGTTGGTGTCGGTCGAGCGGGAGATCACGGCTGCACCGGCGCCGTCGCCGAAGATGATGCAGCTTGTGCGATCGGTGTAGTCGGTGACGCGGCTGAGCGTTTCAGCGCCGATGACCAGGGCATGCTCCGCCTGACCGGCGCGGATGAAGTTAGCTGCCGTGCTCAGGGCATAGAGGAACCCGCTGCAGGCAGCCGACAGGTCGAATCCCGGCACGCCATGCAGGCCCAGGTTCGCGCCCACAAAGCAGGCGGTCGCCGGGAAGACCATTTCCGGCGTCGCGGTGGCGACGACGATCAAGCCGATGCGCGAGGGATCGACACCCGACGCCTCGATCGCCCGCTGAGCGGCGGCGGTCGCAAGGCTGGCGGTCGTTTCACCTTCAGCGGCGATGCGCCGCTCGCGGATGCCGGTGCGCTGGGTGATCCACTCGTCGTTGGTTTCGACCATCTTCGAGAGATCGTCGTTGGTCAGGCGCTTTTCCGGCAGACAACTGCCGGTCCCGGTGAGGATGGCTGAGTAAGTGGACATAGTTGCGAGCTTCGAGTTGTGAGTGGCCAGTGGGCAAAGCCGCGATGGGTGCTCGCAACCTGCCGTTGGCTACGGCGCAACCCCGATTATTCCTCTTCCGCTGGAATGCTCTTCTCGATGCGGGCGATGATCTTCTCATTCACGCCGCTGGTGGACATCTGCTTACCGACACGGATGGCGTTGCGGATTGCCAGGGCATCCGAGCGGCCGTGGCAGATCAAGCAGTAGCCGCCGACGCCCAGCAGCGGCGCCCCGCCGTACTCGCGCCAGTCGTGCTTCTGGTACATCTTCTTCATCACCGGCTTGAACTGATCCAGCAGGTTGGGCGAAAACTCCTGCAGTTCAGCCAGGATCGTCTGGAACAGCCCCTCAGCCATGCCCTCGGTGAACTTCAGCACGATGTTGCCGACGAAGCCGTCACAGACGACCACGTCGACCACGCCCTTGAACAGATCGCGCCCCTCGACGTTGCCGACGAAGTTGATCAACGGCTCGTCGCGCATCAGCTTGCGGGCTTCCTTGACCATGGTCGTGCCCTTGGCGTCTTCTTCGCCAATGGACAGGAGGCCGACGCGCGGGTTTTCAATACCCGCCAGCGCCTGGGCGTAGGCGCCGGCCATGATCGCGTACTGCTGAAGGTGCTTGGGCTTGGGAGCGATGTTGGCACCGACGTCGCAGACGACGACGGGCCCGTGGAATGTCGGAAGGATGACGGCGATGCCCGGCCGGCTGACGCCCGGCAGCGTCCGCATGCGAAGCTGGGCGGCTGCGACGCAGGCGCCGGTGTTGCCGGCGCTGATGACGACGTCGGCTTCGCCCTTGCTGGCCAGCTTGCACATGACGGCGATGGAGCTGTCCGGCTTGTTGCGAATGGCTTCGACCGGCGGGTCATCCATCTGGATGACCTGCGTGGTGGGAACGATCTGATAGCGGGCCTTCTGCTCGTCGCTAAGGCCCGAAGAGGACAGACCTTCTTCGATGACCTGCCTGTCGCCGACAAGCAGGATGACATCCTCGTCACTGAGCAGCGGCGCGGCGTCCCAGCATCCTTGAAGAATGGCTTGGGGCGCGTGGTCGCCGCCCATGACATCGACCGCAGCTCGCACCGATGGTCCTCCGGTTTCCCTGCATCTCGCCGCGAAGGTCCAGGCGATAGTCCGTTATTCGCCTTCTGTCTCGACCTGCAGTGCCAGTTTCGGATTCACGTACCCACAGTTGTCGCACGCGGCGTGCGGAAGCTTGGGATTGCTGCACTGGGGGCAGCGGACGTAGTGGATCGGGCGCAACGCCATATGCGAGCGCCGCTTGCGTTTACGGGACTTACTGACTTTCTGTACCGGGACCATAGTTCAATCTCCTGGCAATCCCCGAACGCTGCGTGGGCGGTTGTCAGGGGCGATGCCGGCCTTTGGAGGGTGTTGTCCTCAAAAAAACAAGGCGGGATCAGGCCCGCCGCAACACAGCGAAAGATCGGTAAAGTAGGAGGTTGGTAGCCACATGTCAAGCGCACTGCAGCGGTCTGCTTCGGCTGATCCAGGGATTATCGGCCGGCGGAAAACGCCCTGCCGGCAATCCCTGTCTCGTCAGCCGATGCCGCTCGGAGTGGCCGGCCCTCTCCTGCTCGCAACTGATGATCTTTCAAGCAGTTGCGCCTACCGTGCACGTCTCCGGCTGGGCGAGACGTGCAAATAGAGTCATGTTCCGGGCGTCGGTGATTTCGACATCGACGATCTGCCCCACCAGCGACGGGTCGCCGTCAAAGACGACGATCTGATCGCCGCGCGTCCGTCCGCTAAGTTGTGTTCGCACCTGGGTTTGCGATGACGGCCGCGACTCCCACATCAGCTCGACATTGCTGGCGGGATAGGCCGCCCGACGGCTGACCAGTTTGCTGTACCCTTCGACCATGACCTCGACGGTCCGCCCGACCATCTCGCGGTTGTTCTGGGCACAGATCTCAGCCTGGACAGCGAGCAACTCGTTGTTCCGTCGCTTCTTGACCTCCTCGGGGATGTCATCTTCGAACCGCCGGATGGCGACCGTCCCCGGCCGGGGCGAATACTTGAAGATGAAGCTGTTCTTGAACCGGCAGTCGCGGACCAGGTCCACCGTCTGCTGGAACTCCTCTTCCGTCTCCGTCGGGAAGCCGACGATGAAATCCGACGCGATGCAGACATCCGGCATGTATTCGCGAGCCCGGGCGACAAAGTCGCGATACTCGCCGACGGTATACCCGCGATTCATCAGCCGCAGGATGCGGTCGCTGCCATGCTGGGCCGGCGCGTGCAGGTAACGGCAGATGCGTGAGCAGTCGCGCATCGCCTGCAGAGCCTCATCCGTGAAGTCGCGGGGAAACGACGTCACGAAGCGCAGCCGCGGCAGATCGGGCGCGGCTTCGTGAACGGCGTAGAGCAGATCAGCAAAGGTTGTCTTGCGCCCGTCGCCGTGGTCGTAGCAGTAATGGTTGATCGTCTGCCCCAGAAGGGTCACTTCCTTGACCCCGGCATCGACCAGGCGACGCACTTCATCGATGATGTTCTGCGGCGGGCGATGCACCTCCGGCCCGCGCGTGTACGGCACGACGCAGTACGTACAGAACTTGTTGCAGCCGCGCGTGATGCGGACATACGCCTGCGCGAGGTTGTCTTCGGGCGAAAAGCTGCGCGACAGGTCAAGCAGTTCGAGATTGTCCTCGGCTGCCGCCAGCGTCGAGGAACGACGGACGTTTGCGCCCATGAGCGCTACCTGCTTTTCGCGACGCGAGGCGTCATTGGTGATGGCGGCGTTGTGGACGAGCTGAGCCAGCTTGTCCAATTCGCCCGGCCCGCAGAGAACGTCGACATGCGGGAAGCGGTTGAAGATGTTCTCGCCGTCGCGTTCGGCCATGCAGCCGATGACGCCGATCACGACGTGCGGGCGGGTCTGTTTCCAGTCGCGCATCTCGCCCAGGCGCGACCAGACTTTCTGCTCGGCGTGCTCGCGCACGCTGCAGGTGTTGTATATGACGACGTCGGCTGACTCGCGGTCCTCGGTGTTCTCGTAGCCCTGCGCGCGGAGCTGGGTAAGAACCAGCTCGCTGTCGAGCACGTTCATCTGGCAGCCGAAGGTTTCGAGGTACAGCTTACGTCGCATGACGGGTCGATCTTCCGTGGGGTTTGGGGGGCTGTCAATCTGGGAGCTGATCGGGGGTTGCGCGTCTCACGCCGGGTCATACCCGCTGCCGCCGAAGGGGTGGCATCGACAGATGCGTCGGACGGCCCGCCAGGCTCCGCGCCAGGGGCCATACTTGTGGATGGCGTCAATGGCGTACTGGCTGCAGGTCGGCTGATAGCGGCAATGCCCCCCCATCAGCGGCCCCAGGGTCGCTCGATACAGGTAGACCAGTCCGATCAGCACGCGGGACATTCCGGGTAATTGTATCGCAGGATGGGCCGCCTGTGGGGATTTGCGTCAAACGCGCCTTGACCGAACCCGCCGTTGCTGGAACCCTACGCGGCATGTGCCTATCGTC
Organism: uncultured Phycisphaerales bacterium; assembly: GCA_937904525.1. Lineage (GTDB taxonomy): Bacteria > Planctomycetota > Phycisphaerae > Tepidisphaerales > Tepidisphaeraceae > CALEKX01. The sequence goes on along the minus strand of CALEKX010000062.1, from coordinate 85,670 downwards.
CTGTGATTCGGGACATTAACCGTTCGACCCTAACAAGAGGAAGGAGATCGTAGTGGCGACTGCAAGTGCACAAGCCGTCTGGACCGGCAGCCTGAAGGATGGCGAAGGCCGGATGAAGCTGGGAAGCGGCGCGTTTGACGGGCCGTTCTCGTTCAGGACCCGTTTTGAAGGCGCCCCCGGGACCAATCCCGAAGAGTTGATCGGCGCCGCCCATGCCGGGTGCTTCTCGATGGCCTTCTCCGCAGGCCTGGGCAAGGCCGGCTATGCGCCGCGCAGCATCGAGACCAAGGCCAAGGTCCATCTCGAGCAGACCGGCAACGGATTCGCCATCACGCGGATCGAGCTGGAAACGGTCGCGGACATCCCCAACATCACCGAGGCCGATTTCCAGCGTCTGGCCAACGAAGCCAAGGCCGGCTGCCCGGTCTCCAAGGCGCTGGCCGGAACCAACATCGAGCTGAAGGCGTCGCTGAAGGGTTCGTAACCCGCGCCTTCACCTTACCTTCTGTCGGAACCGCAAAAATCTGCAGGGAACAATCCCCTGTGGTGCGTGGTTACAGGAGATGATGCATCTGTCTCACCCCCGACCGAACACCTGGCTTTATGGACTGTTGCTGGCCGTGATGCTCGTGCTGCCCGGATGGGCGCACGGGCAGATCGGCCGGCAGCAGTTGGCCGCTGTCTCCGCCACGATCGAACCCCAGTCGCTCAAGCCCGGCGATGAGGCGGTAATCACCATCACCGTCGACATCGCCAAGGGGTATCACGCGCAATCCGCTACCCCCAGCGGCGACAACTACATCGCCTTCAATGTCGCGATGACGCCCGCGGCGGGGTTTGAGTTCGGTGCACCGCAGTACCCAGCCGGGCATGATGAGTTCTATCCCGCCCTCGGCAAACTGAACGTCTACACCGGACAGGTTGTGACGAAGGTGCCGGTCAAGGTGCTGGACAACCCGCCCAACGGCCCGGTGACCTTCACGGCCACCGTCCGCTACCAGATTTGCGACGACCAGACCTGCTTCATGCCGCAGCGGCCGAAGGTCGAAGTGCAGGCCGAGGTCACGGGCGGCAGCGATGCAGCCGCTGTGACGGCGGCTGAGCCTGCGGCGACGGATGACGCGCCCGTTGTCGCCGCGCCCAAAGCCGAGGAATGGACCGTCGGCCTGGCGTTCGGTACGGCTTTTCTCGCGGGGCTGCTGTTCAACATCATGCCCTGCGTGTTTCCGGTGCTGCCGCTGAAGGCAATCGGGTTTTACGAGGTCTCGCATCACCATCGGTCGCGGAGCTTTCTGTACGGGCTGGTCTTCAGCCTGGGGCTGGTGGCTGTATTTGCGGTGCTGGCGGTGCTGGTGCTGGTGTTGCGGCTGGTGAGCTGGGGCGAGCTGTTCAGCTACGGCTGGTTCATCTGGTCGATCGTCGCCCTGCTCGTGGTGATGGGCTTGAGCCTGCTGGGGGCGTTCACGTTCCGCCTGCCGACGGGAGCCTACGGCATCACGCCGCGGCATGACACGTATGGTGGCAATTTTCTGTGGGGCGGGCTGACGGCCATCCTGGCGACGCCCTGCACTGCCCCCCTGCTGCCGCCACTGATGCTGTGGCTGGGCACCCAGCCGGCCATGATCGGCGTGCCGGCGATGATGACGGTCGGCGTCGGCATGGCGACGCCCTACCTGCTGCTGAGCATCTTCCCTGAGGTGGCTCGTCGCCTGCCGCGCAGCGGCCCATGGGCTGAGCTGTTCAAGCAGATGATGGGCTTCATGCTGCTGGCGGCGGCTGCTTACTTCGGCGGCGGCCGGCTGATCGCGGGCACCGACTTCTGGTGGGCAGTGGTCGCGGCGATCGCCGTAGCCAGCATCTTCCTGGTGGCGCGGACGGTGCAACTGACCGACAGCGCCGGCGCGGTCGCGTTCAGCTCAACGCTGGCTGTCGCGATGCTGGGTGGGTCGATCTGGTGGACGGTACGCCTGTCGGATACGGACTGGATCCCCTACACCGATGCCGCGTTCGCTGAGGCCCGCGCTTCGGGCAAGCCAGTGCTGGTGAAGTTCACGGCCAACTGGTGCGGCACCTGCCAGGTCATCGAAGGAACCGTCTTTCAGAACGATCAGGTCTGGGCCGCCATGAAGCAGGCCAATGTCGTCCCGCTGAAAGTGGACCTCACGCACGACGATGCGCCGGGCTATGACCTGCTGCTGAGCCTCAACCCAGCCGGCGGCATTCCGCTGACGGCGATCTACGTGCCTGGTGCGGAAGAACCCGTGCAGCTTTCGAGCCTCTACACGACCGAGACACTGCTGGCAGAATTGTCGCGGATCAATGGGAAGACGGCGCTTTCACGGGCGCCGTGAAGGGGCAATATCAGATCACGTTTGACGGTTGAAGCGCTCCGCAAGCGAAGCCGCTAAACGGTGGAGTCGCGGTCTGCAGTCGGCAGTCGGCAGAGATTCAAGACACGAAGCATCAGCACATCGATCACCACCTCCGCGTCCTCTGCGTCCCTGCGGTGAAACAGATGCGTCGGAAGGCGATCAGCCCTTCTTTTCCGAAGAACCGGCGCCGACGGTGGCGGGCTTGCGGGCTTCGGGAACGCGGAAGTTTGTCTGGCAGAACTGGCACTTCACCAGCTTCCCGCGAACCTCCTCTGGCACGCAAAGGATCTTCCGACAGCGAAGATTGGGACAAATCATCTGAACGGCCATGGGCACTCTCCCGCTCAGATTATCGACCATCCAGCCGGGCAGCTTGAGCACCCCGTTTTCATGAGCCCGCCCCCGTCCTCTACGGCAGTTTTTCCCGCAAATTCTCCGGCAATGCTGACGGCGCCAGCGGCGGATTCTTGCCAAACGGCCGGTACAGCGGGTCGCCGATCAGCACCATCTGCCAGCTCGCCATGGGCGTGGTCGTCCAGTAGACCTCAGCCAGAGTCATCTGCCCCGCCAGCAGCAGGCTGAAGAACTCATCCGGCTGGGGGAACGCCTGCAGGTATGGCTCGTCAACCGGGCCGACGGTCGCCACAACGCCGTCCCGCAGGAGGTTGGCGACCCATCCCTTCTCCTCCGGATCGCGGAGGGCCTTCAGCTCGAAACTGGCGATGTGATACCCCACCGCCCCGCGGACAAACTCAAACGCCGGCACGTAGTTTCGCAGGCTGTACCAGCCGCAGTAGACGGCGCACTCCGGCACATCTCCCGGCTGAAACACCTGCGCCGCCTGATCCAGGATCAGCTTCAGGTCGGTGTGCTCCCGCACCATCCGCGCCAGGGACTGCAGATGGCTGTCCCATACGCCGTACTGCTGCCGATCGCCGACCTTTGCCGCGAGCGTCATCGAGCCGCCGACATCGATTGCGACATTGCCGCGCAGGCCCTCGCGCTCGGCTGCGACCGAGTCCTCGATGATCCGCCGGGCGATCTCCGGCGTCGGCGCGTCGATGCGGCTGACCATCAGCACGCGCGGCGCCTTGCCCCGCTGCTCAGGCGAAACGCCGTGATGCAGCGGATTGAGCACCCACCGCGAGCGCGGATAGGCATCCCACCACAGCAGCGCCAGCTCGCTATCGAACGCTGCCGACGTTTGCTCGGCATCCAGCAGCGTGATGTGCTCTTCGACAAGACGCGCGCTCGGCAGTAGGCCGAAATTCTCCGCCACGAGCTCCCGCAACTGCGCGCGTGCCTCCGGATCCTGCGGGCGTGCCCGCAGCTCCTCGAACTGCTGACGTGCCGCCCGGACGCGCTGCCGCAGCGCTGTGATGTGCTGGACCTGGGGCGACTGCGGATCGGCGTTCGGATCGACAGCCATGCGGTCGACCACGCCCGCCGGTCCGCTGAGGACCTCGATCGCCTGCATCAGCCGCTGTGTGGTGGCGGCACGTCGGGCCGGGTCAAGATGCCCGACAAGCCGACCGGCTGTGCGGATCGCGGCATCGGCCCGCTGGGTCAGGGCATCGAGGCTCTGCTGTGTCGTCGGCGGCTGGAAGTTGGAGCTTAGCTCCCCCGCCAATTGCTCCAGCGAAGTGACCGTGTGCAGGACCTGCTGATGCAGCTTGGTGCGCTGCTCGCGCAGCGCTGCGAACTCGGTCTGCTGGGCCTGGTCGAGCTGGCGGGAGCCGATGCGCAGCGGCACGCCGTAGAACGTCACGATGCACGTAACCTGCGTTTCGAGCTCATGTTCGCGAAGAAAGCCGCGAACCGCCGGCACGACCTTCTGCCGGTAGGCGCGCTCGCCCATCGACTCGCCTTGGGGCAGATCGAGTTCGAGGATGCGCCCGTCCGGCACGCCGCGCGTGGCCGCGTAAAGCTCCGCCAGCTCGCGGCTTTCGGGCATGTTGCGATTGACGATCAGCAGCAGTTGATCAGCCTGCAGCCCCAGCGCCTGCGCAGCCGCCACCAACAGGAGAACGGCTCCCACTAGCATCGGGAGGAATTGGCGGTGCAGGCTCATCATGCTGTACGGCAGGCGCCGCGGCGCTTATGAGCCGGCCGGCGCCGTGGACGACTGTTCGCCGCCCTGCTGCTGTTGCTGCTTGAGGATTTCCTGCTGGCGCTGCTGGTCCTTTTCCAGCATCTCTACCAGCGACTTGATATCCCGCAGCGAGTCGGGATTGCCCCACATCACTGTCCGGTCGATGTGCCAGTTGCAACGATCGAACCGGCAGCCGTCCAGGTGATACACGCTTTCGCGCAGGACCATCGTGCAACCGACGAAGGTGCACTTGATGAAGGCCTGCCCACTGACATAGACGGTCTGGTTGGTGAAGGTGACGTTCTCGTGCTTGGTCAGAATCATAGCCCTCTCCCTGCTGCGAGATGAACCGTATACATAGGCGCCTCCGGCGGCGCACAAGACGGGTCCAGTCTGGCAAAGGGCGCGGTGTGTGTCAAATTGGAATGACGCGATGAGGCCGCAGTTGCGCGCGCATTCGCATCAGGCAGATGCCGACACACACAGCCGATTCGGCAGGCAACAGCCCACCGTGCCGCATCATCAGTCGAGCGAGCGCTTGTACAGCAGGATGTCCTCATCGCGCAGGACTTCCGAGAGCGTCGCGACATGATGGAAGTTGGCTTCCGCCAGAAACGCGCGCGCGGCGATCTCGGCCTTCTGGGCGATGGGCAGCCAGATATGCCGCAGCGTGCGGCGATGACGGCGGTGATACTCAATGGCCTGCTGGATGACCGCGTTGAGCAGTTGCCCGCCGATGCCTTTGCGGCGGTGGATTTTCTCGACATGCAGGTCGACGATCTGGATCGAGCCCAGGCGCGTCGGGCTGGCATGCCACCAGGCTGTCGCCAGCGGCCGATCGTCGTCTTTGATGCAGACCTGCTGGACAAACGGACGGTCGGTCGGCTTGGCGGGGATGGGAGGTTCAGCAGTGGTATTGATCATGTGATGAATGGTCGGTTGGAGTCCTCAGGTGCGGAGCTTGCGCCCCAGGTGGTTCTCGACGCTCTGGATCTTGGATTCGATGCGACCGGCTTGCCCCTGTCGCCAGTCCAGCTTCAGCGTGGCTGTGATGCGGTGACAGTCGGTGGCCAGGGCCTCGTAGCACTGCGTGACGACGCGCATGACCTCGTCCCATTCCCCCTCGATGGTCGTGCCCAACGGCCCCAGGCGGTACGGCAGGCCGGAGCGGTCGATCACGTCCAAACAGCGGGCGACGTACCTGCCCACCGATTCGCCCTTGTCCATCGGCCAGATGCTCAGTTCCGCCAGCAGCATGGTAACACCCTGTCCTGCATGAACTTCGATTTCCACGCCACGCGGCGCGGGGTCGTGGAGTATAATAGAACATGGAAGGCGATGAAGCGATGCGGACGCGCGTGATCCATCTTCTGTTCATGCTGATCGCCGTGGCGGCGATGTCGGCTATCGCGCAGGCGGACGAGGTGCGCCGGCGCGTGCTGGTGCTGCCGTTTGAGGAGATCAGCGCCAATCCCTCGCAGGACTGGATCGGCCAGGCTGTCTCGCAAAGCCTCGTGGCGGAGCTGTCGCAGATGCCGCAGCTTCAGCCGACGGCTGGGACGTTGGCGACCAGCCAGGCGGATCGTGCCTTGCGGATCGCACGTGACGCCGGAGCCCATTACGTCGTCATCGGCGGCTATCAGTTGCTCGATCCGCAGTTGCGCATCACCGGGCAGGTGATGGATGTGGCCAGCGGTCAGGTCATTGGCGGCCTGAAGGCGACGGGAACCGTGCGCGACCTGTTCGGCATGCAGGACACGCTTGGCGCGCAAGCCAAACGGATCGTCCGGCAGCATGTCGCACCTTCGCCGACAACTACGGCTGACCCGGCGACGACGGCCCAGCCGGCTGATCCCGTCCGCCGGCCGATCGAATCCTCCGGGCCGTTGCGCATCAGCCAGTATCAGGGATCGTCCCTCCAGCAAGCTGTCAAGATCGGCCGAGTTCCCGCCCAGTCAAGCTACAGCTACTCCCAGGCCTACACCAACTACACCTACGGCTATCCGTATATGTACGGCCAGCCGTCTCCCGGCGGGTACTACGGCATGCCGCTGTACTGGGGCTATCCGCCGCCAATCACTTCCGGCTACTGGCCGGTCGTCCCAGGCTACGGTCGCTGGTACTACTGGCCCGGACGCGTGATCATCACGCCGCCGGGCAAGCACCATCCTCACCACCCCGGAAAGCACCACAGCGGCAGCCATCACGTATCCGGCACCTCTCTGGTCATCCGTGTGGAAAGGTAATCCCCCACACTCCGGCTGCAGGCTATGGCCTATTCCGTGACCGAGTTCCTCGAGTTCTTCATCCCGCTGTTCGTGGCGATCGACCCGATCGGCATGGTGCCGGTCTTCCTGGCACTGACAGCCGGGCTGACGCCCCGCCAGCGACACAGCATCAGCATTCAGGCTGTCGTCACAGCTACCATCGTGACCGTCGGATTCATGCTCCTGGGACGGTCGCTGTTTGAGTTCCTGGGCATCAGTGCCGATGATTTTCGCATCGCAGGTGGTGTGATCCTGCTGGTGCTGGCGGTTGTCGATCTGCTGGCCTACGGCAAGCCGACCGTGCATGAGACCAACATGGTCGGCCTGGTGCCGCTGGCCCTGCCGCTGATTGCCGGCCCGGCATTGCTGACCACGACGCTGGTCCTGACGGGGAACGCCTCGGTCGCCAATCCCTACGGGATGACCCTGCTTGCACTGGGGGTGAATCTCCTTCTGCTGCTGGGTTTCCTGCTGGGGGCGACATGGATCAGCCGCCTGATCGGCGAGCACATGATGTCGGCGATGAGCAAGCTCGTGATGGTTTTGCTGGCCGCCATCGCTGTGAACTTCATCCGTGTTGGTATCAGCAATGTCATCCTCTCCTCCAGCGGCTAGCCGTTTCGCCGGCGCGCGGCAGTGTCGCCAGATGCGACGCCAGCGGTACAATCCCCGGTTTACGCCTGTGAACGCACGATGACTGCCAAGACGTCCATCCCCCCATCGCCCGCAAAGTCACGCAGCAGTGTGATGCAGTTCTTCGCGGACTATTTCTGGTTCGTCCTGAAGAACATCATCGGATGGATTCTGATCCTCTCAGCCTGGCCGGTCGGCATTGCACTGCCCGGCCCGGGCGGAATTCCGCTGTTCCTGATCGGATTCGCGCTGATCACGTTCCCCGGCAAGCGCAAGCTGGCGGCGCGCGTGCTGCGCGGGCGTCCGCTGGATCTGTACACTCGGCCGTTCTTCCTGCTGAAGGCCGGCCTATCCGTAAACCTGCCGATCGCGGTGCTGTGGTATGCAGCCCACATCGATCGGCCCGAGGTCGCATGGCTGGCCAGCCGGCCGCTGATGCTCGGATCGGCCTACATGCTGAGCGTAGCGGTCGTATGGATCATCGCGCACCAGCTCCTGCGGCTTGGGAATCTATTGGTGCGCGGCATGCCGAGGGCGCGGCGCGTTTTCCGGCCGTGGCTGCGGCGTCGTGGGATTCACCTGCTGCCGCCGCGTCGCCTGAGACGGCACCTGCGCGGCGAGATGCTGGGCTCCCAGGCCAGCGCGGATGACGACGAGATCATCCAGATCCACCAGCGGCATTACGACCGCCTGCGCCGCGGCTGGAAGGAGATCCGCCGTTATATACGCTTCACGATTGGCGCGGCGCTGACGCTCATCATCCTCGCCGTCATGCTCAAGCCCATCTACGTCAACTGGGATGAGATGCGGGAGGATCTGTTCGACCGCGCCGCCTCGACAATCGTCGTCCCCGGCATCGTGTTCATGGTGATGTTCGCCCTGTTCCTGCTGATGCGGGCGATGCTGTGGCGGTATGTGCTGGCGGCATTCGGGCATCGTCCGCCGCTGACGGCATCGCTGCGGATCTGGTCGCATTCGGAGCTGGCGCGCTACATTCCCGGATCGATCTGGCAGGTGCTGGGACGGGCGTTCATGCTTCGCCCGTATGGCGTGAGCGGGAGCATTTCGTCAACGACGCAGATTCTCGAGCTGGCATTGTTCCTGCTGGCGAATCTCGTGCTGGCGGTGGCATGTCTGCTGTGGTACGGCACGAAGCAGTTGGACGGGCAGGCACGGGTCTGGCTGTACGTGTCGATGGCCCTCGTGCCGGCGATGAGCTTCCTGCTGCATCCGAAGATTTTCTACGGCATCACCAATGTCGTGCTGAAACGCCTGGGCAAGCCGCCGATCGTGCAGCGGCTGAGCGGGCTGCAGATGATCGGCCTGCTGATGGTGACGATGGTCGGCCTGCTGTGGCAGGCGGCGGGCGTCTATATCGTGGCTGCCGGCGTGCTGGACGACCTGCAATTGAGCAAGTGGTGGGTCGTAGCGGGCGCCTATTCGCTGGCGTGGTGCGCGGGGTTCCTGGCGGTCTTCTCCAGCGCCGGGCTGGGCGTGCGCGAGATCGTGTTCATGGGGGTGATGGTGCTGATCGCCCCGCCGGCTGTGCGTGCGGATCTCAGCAGCTCGACGCTGTGGGCGACGATGGGCGTGATCGGATTCCTGCTGCGAATCTGGACGGTGGCTGGCGAGCTGCTGCTGGCCCTGGTAGCGACGATCGGGGACTATCGGTCCATCATCAGCGGCCCACCGGCTGCGGTCGCGACAGCCGGCGCGGAAGCATCGGCCCGGCCGGCGGCCGCATCGCCATCGACCCAGGCGGTCCAGCCGGCGCCGCGCGCTGGATCGTCCTCCCCCTCGCGATGGTAGATCGTTCGGAAATATAGCGCCAACAGCACCCCCAGCCAGACGATGAACACCAGCAGCAGCACGATCATGGCCGTACGCTGGGGCTTCATCTGAACGATGCGCACATCAGCAGGCGCAGCCGGTGTTTCCCGCTGACTGGCCGTGGACGAGCGCTGCCCCCTGGATCGGCTGGCCTTCATTGGCTGCACCCGATCTTGTAGGACTGGTCGAACGCCTCGTCGAAACGGTACACGTCGCGGAAGTCCTCGATCGAGTCTTCCTCGCGCTTCTGCATCAGCCCCCCGTCGATCAGGGCATAGACGATGCGTCCGAAGTCCATGGTGCAGGTGATGTTCCAGTGGCGCAGCACGACCGGCGCCATCAGCCCCCACTGCATCTGGGCGTAGTCCCGCAGCCCCCAGCACAGCTCCGCGCCGCTGACGTGACGCTCCTCACCCAGCGCCGTCCGGCCGTGCACCTTCTGCACCGTATACGACAGCGCACGTTCGATAAACTCAATCGCTTGCGGGGGATAGACCCCAAGCCTTTCAACGACCTGTGCCCGCGTACGCGGTGGCTTTGACGCATCCGATGGAGGCATGGCCATGATCCTATCAAACCCCGCCCACGCTCGCCAAGTGGCGTCGCGGCGGCTCATTGTTCGATACTGTTGGAAAGGTCCTTGTGTTCCGGAAATTTCGCATCTGCCGTCACAACCGATTTTTGCGTTGTGATCCGGCATCCTTATAATGCCGCGCGGCATGGGGTCCATGGACGGAGAACAGCAATGAGCCGATCAAACAGGGTTAGTGGAATTTACATCGCCGGGTTGAGCATGGGTCTGGCCGCCATCGGCGGCTGCCATCAGCCAAAAGACCCGCCCCCCTTCGACGCCCTGGCGTTGCAGCTTGAAGAACGCACCGCCGCGCCGCACAGCCCGCAGGAAGAGCCGCGGCCCCTGCCCACCGAGCTTCGCAGCCCGTACCTCGACCGCGGCCGACGCGACCAGATCGACCCAGCCGACTATCCGCCGCCCACGACCGGCCCATCCACCTACATCGAAGGCACGGTTCGCCTCACGCTCCAGGAGCTGATCCATCGCGCCGTCATCCACAACCGCGACATCCGCGTCGCCGGATATCAGCCGGCGATCGAGCAGACGCGCGTTGTCGAATCCGAAGCCCGCTTTGATCCGGTCTTCTTCACGGGCCTGGAGTTCCGCCGCACCGATGAACTGACGCCCGCGCAGTTCACCTTCGGCCAACCGCTGGAACAGGAACAGGACGCCTACACCCTCGCCACCGGCATCCGCCAGGAGTTCTCCACCGGCGGCAACGTCGAGCTGCGCTACGAGACCTCGCGCAACAAGTTCCGCGGTGATTCCACCTTCGAGCCCAACCCCTACTACCAGAACGAGCTGGTGCTCGAGATCACCCAGCCGTTGCTTCGCAACTTCGGCACGGAAATCAACCGCGCCCGCATCGAGGTCGATCGCATCAACCAGCACATCAGCCTGCTGGAGCTGCGCAACACCGTCGAAGAGATCGTCTTCAGCATCGAGCAGGTCTACTGGCAGCTCGTGCAGGCGCAGCGCAACGTCGAGATCCTCGAGCGGCTGCTGGCCGCCACCGAGGACACGGCTGACCTGGTCTCCCGCCGCCAGCGGCAGGACGCCACCGCTGTCGAGACGTCGCAGACCGTCTCGTCATTGCAGCGGCGCCGGGCCGCGCTCATCCGCGCCAAGGCGCAGGTGCGCGACCTGTCCGACCAGCTCAAGCGGTTGGTCAATGATCCGACCATGCCCGTCTCCAGCCGCGTGCTGATCCTGCCGGCGACGGAAGCTGTGCAGCAGCCGTTCCGCTTCGATTTCCATGAGGCGCTGGCAACGGCCCTTGAGAATCGCGTCGAGCTGGCGCAGCAGCAGCTTCGCGTCGAATCCACGCGAATTGTCGAGCGTGTCGCCAAGAACAATCTGCTGCCGCAGCTCAACCTGATCGGGCAGATCGCCGTCCAGGGATTCGATGACACCTGGGGCGGCGCCTTCGACAATCAGGCCGAGCTGGATCAGGTCGGCTATGGTGTTGGCGTGCAGCTTGAGATCCCGATCGGCAATCGCGCCGCCCGCGCGATCCACACGCGCAGCCGCCTGCAGAACCTGCAGGCCATCGAGCAGTACCAGAACCTCGTCTCGCAGGTCACGCTGGAGCTTAAAGCCGCCCAGCGCGAGGTCGAGACGGCCTGGAACGAGATGGTCGCCAGCCGCGAGGCAACGCTCGCAGCTCGGGAGGCTCTCGAACTGATCGAGCGCCGCCGCGAGAACGAACCGCTCACCCCCACGTTCGTGCAGCTCGTGCTCAACATCCAGTCCGACCTGGCGCAGGCTGAGCAGATCGAGCAGCAGGCAATCGCGGCGTACAACATCGCCATCGCCCGCTTCGAGCGCGCCAAGGGCACGCTGCTGAGGTACAACAACGTGCTGCTGGCTGAGCAGGAGCTTCCGACCGTCCGGCCGGACATCGACTAGGTCGAGCTTCAGTTTCGTTCCCAAACAACGGCACGGGCCACCAAGCCCGTGCCTTCTATTTTGCGCACAGGAGCTGCCTCCCCTGACAACAGGCTGTCAGGTCGCCGTGTTGCCAGCCGGCCGGCGCTGCACCAGCAGGATGTGATCACACGCCAGCACGACTTCGTCGCGCTGATTGAGGACTTCGCATCGCTCGGTAACGCGGCCGTGCGTCGGACGCTTCGGGTCGTCCTCCTTGGCTGCGATCGTCACGCGCGTGCGGATCGTGTCGCCGATGAAGACCGGCTTGGGGAAGCGCAGCCGATCGTAGCCGTAGCTGAAAGCGACCGGATTCACCAACGACGCTGTCAAACCGATGCCGATGGCGAAGGTCATCGTCCCATGCGCGATCCGCTGGCCAAACGGCGTCTGCCGGGCGAACTCGGCATCGACATGATGCGGGAAGAAGTCCCCCGTGTGGCCGGCATGGATGATGAGGTCCGTTTCGGTGATCGTCCGCCCGCTGGTCACGCGCACGTCGCCAATACGGTAGTCTTCGAAATAGAGGGTGTGTTCCATGACATGCTCCGGGGGAATTGCGGGAGGCGGGAACTGGAATCTCAACTGAAATTTCAGATTTGAAATTGGAGATCTAAAGTTTGAGATCTCAGATTTGAGATCTCAGGTTCTCATCCCCTCACGCCTCCACACTCCTCGAAATCTCCTCAGCCGTCGCGGCGATGGCTGCCTGCACATCCGCCTTGTCATCCCGCTCGCCGCGGCGACACAGGTATGGCACCGTCAATGCCGCCACCGTCCTGCCGGCGTGATCCCGCACGGGATACGACAGATCCACGATCCCGGCGATCGTCCGGCTTCGATGCCGCTCATAGCCGCGCGCGCGGATGGCTTCGATCTGCCGCAGCACTGCCGGCAGCCCGGCAGGGTCGGGCACCAGTGCCTCCAGCAGGGCCGCCCGTTCCGGCTCCTCCATCATCGCCAGCAGCAGATACCCACTGGCCGTCTGGAGAATTGGAAACCGCGCACCCAGCCGGACGGTGATCCCCCGGGGCTCGGGGCTGTCGATGTGCGCGATCGTCATCACCTCCAGTTCGTGCAGCACCGCCAGATGGCACGACTGCCGCACCTGTTCCGCCAGCCGCCGCATGGCGGGCAAGGCCGCCTCCAGCAGCGTCCGCGTCGGCGGATGCTGGTGCGACATGGCAAACAGGCGCGTCGTCAGGTGATACGTATCGGCTGACGGATCGCGCCGTAGATACCCGCGTGCCTCCAGCACGCACAGCATGCGGAAGATCTCGCTGGTCGACCGCCCCAGCGCGGCGGCGATGCGCGACTGCGTCATCCCCTCCGTGCGCCCGGCGAGCAGTTCGAGGATGTCCAGACCCTTCTCCAGCGCCGGCGCGCTGTACGTGCGTGTCGCCGATTTTCTCTTTGACAGCAACATGCCATCGTTTTATAACAGAAATCCGATTTTGCAAGTGAAATCTCCGCCGGGATGCACGCCCACCCGGCGTCACACGTCCAATCACTGCCCCTCCGGGCGAGGAGCACGAGGATGGCAAGCCTGCGGCTAAACCAGACTTGGCCTCTGCCGGCCAACCCTCAGCCAATCACGCTGATCGGCGCCGGTGGTATCGTCAATGACGCCCACCTGCCGGCCTACCGCAAAGCCGGCTTCCCCGTCGCCGGCATCTACGACATCGATGAGGCCCGTGCCCGCCAGACAGCCGAGCGCTTCGGCATCGAGCGCGTGCATCGCTCGCTCCAGGAAGCAGCCGACCAGACGCATACCATCTTCGACATCGCGGTCCCGCCCGATCACGCCTACGACGTGCTGACCGCTCTGCCGCCGCAGTCGACCATCCTCATGCAAAAGCCCATGGGCAAGGACCTGGCCGACGCGCGTCGCATCCGCGACCTGTGCCGGGCGCGCAACCACCGGGCAGCCGTCAACTTCCAGCTTCGCTTTGCCCCGATGATGCTCGCGTTGCGCGACGCCATCGACCGCGGCCTGCTCGGCCAGATCGTCGATGTCGAGTTCCGCCTGAACCTGCGAACGCCGTGGGAGCTATTCGAGTTCCTCAAGCGCCAGCCGCGCGTCGAGATCCTCGTGCATTCGGTCCACTACCTGGACCTCATCCGCTCGGTCCTCGGCGAGCCGGCCGGCGTATGGGCTCGCACGGTCGGGCATCCGGACTATCCCGAGCTGGCCAGCACACGCACGAGCATCATCTTCGAATATGGCCAGCAGCGGCGCGTCTGCCTCTCGCTCAACCACAACTACAAATTCGGCCCGGATCACGAAGCCGCCGACGTCTCCATCCAGGGGACGCGCGGCGCCGCCCTCGTGCGCCTCGGATTGCTGCTGAACTATCCGACCGGCAAACCGGAGACGCTGCAGCTCATCACCGAAGGGTCAGGCTGGTTTGACGTGCCAATCGAAGGCCGATGGTTCCCCGACGGTTTTGTCGGCACGATGGCGAACCTCCAGCGTTACGCCAGCGGCGAAGACCCCGTCCTGCACACGCATTACGAAGATGCCTACAAGACGATGGCACTGGTGGAAGCCTGCTACATCTCCGATGCCAGCGGCGCCACGCCTGTGCCGCAATGAGGGGGAAATCGGCCATGCAGATCACACTTCGCGGCATCACCTGGGACCACACGCGCGGCTTCGACCCGATGGTCGCAACAGCGCGCGCGTATGCACAGGCGCATCCAGATGTGCATATCGATTGGGAGCGGCGATCCCTTCAAGCCTTCGCCGACGCGCCAGTAGAGGAGCTGGCGCAGCGGTTTGACCTGCTGGTGATCGATCATCCGCACGTCGGGCAGGTCGCGCAAAGCCGATGCCTTCTGTCGCTCGATGGCGTCGGCCATGATGATGAACTGGCTGACCTGATGGCCAACACCATCGGCGGCTCGCAGGCGAGCTACGTGTATGACGGCCACACCTGGGCCCTGGCCATCGACGCAGCCGCGCAGATCGCCGCATATCGGCCCGATCGCATCACCACGCCGCCCTCGCAGTGGGAGGAGGTGATCGAGCTGGCCGCCAAGGGACGCGTCCTCTGGCCGATCAAGCCGGTCGATGCGCTCATGAGCTTCTTCACGCTCTGCGCCAACCGCGGCACGCCCTGCCGCACGGACACCACCGGCGAACGGCTGATCGATCCGGACATCGGCCAGCAGGTGCTGGAGAACATGCTCCGCCTCGCGCGGCATATGCCCCGCGCATGCCTGTCGATGAACCCTATCGAGACGTTTGAAATGCTCAGCAGCAGCAACCATTTCTGGTACTGCCCGCTGGCTTATGGTTACACCAACTACTGCCGCGAAGGCTATCGCGCAACGCGGCTGATGTGCGCGGACATCCCCGCCATCGGCGACGCCGGCCCAGCCGGGTCGACGCTGGGCGGCACGGGCCTGGCGATTTCCGCCCACTGCCGCCATGCCGACATCGCCATGGACTACGCCTTCTTCGTCGCCCGCGGCGACACGCAGGCCAGCCTCTACTTCGACGCCGGCGGCCAGCCGGCCCACCGCCGCGCGTGGGAGGATCCCCGTTGCGATGACATCGCCAATGGCTTTTTCCATCGCACGCGCGCCACGATGGATCGCGTGTATCTCCGCCCGCGCTACGACGGCTATCTCGATTTCCAGGATCGCGGCGGAACGATCCTCAACGAATGCCTGGGGGGCTTGATCGATCCCCGAAACGCCATGCGGCTGCTCGAAGAGGCCTATCAGTCGTCACTGCCCCGGCACAGTCCGTCAGTCCGCACGACAGCGAGGTGAGACATGATCGTCGATGCACACATGCACATCTGGAATCGCCTGCACGGCCGGATCGGCGGCAAAACGCCGCTGGTCGGCCTGAGCAACGGCATGATCCGCATCGGAGATCAGCCGATGCTCGGCATGCCGGCGTGCTTTACCGATTCGCTGGCGCTGGCCGAGCGCTTCGTCGCGGAGATGGACGCAGCCGGCGTGGATGTCGGCGTCGTCGTACAGGAGGAGATGGACGGCGAGCAGAACGACTATTGCCAGGAATCGATGGAGCGTTTCCCGGGCCGCTTCTTCTGTCATGCCCTGCCCGACTTCTTTACGCCGCAGGCCTTCCAGCGGCAGTGCGATGATCTATTCGCTCGCGGCTTTCGCGGGATTAAGGTTCCCGGCGGACACCTCGCCGCGGCTGGGATCCGCATCGACGACGATGTCTACATGCCCGTATGGCAGCGGATGGCCCGCGAGGGGCAGGTGATGGCCGTCGACCTTTCCGAAGGACAGGGGCAGGTTCCGCAGATGCGGCGGATCCTCGATGCATGTCCGGGGCTGAAGGTGGCCATCGGCCACTTCGGCATGCCGACGCGCGGCGGCTGGCCGGGGCAGCTCGAGTTGTGCCGCTATGACAACGTCTACATGGAGACCGGCGGCATCATCTGGCTTTACCGCGACGAAGGCTATCCCTTCCCCGGCGCGATCGACGCCATACGCCGCGCCAGCGACACCGTCGGCATGCACAAGCTCATGTGGGGCAGCGACTGGCCACGGACGATGGTCGATTTCACCTATCGCCAGAGCCTCGACTTCATCCGCCGCAACAACAAGGCCTTCAGCGAAGAGGAGAAACGCCAGCTCCTCGGCGAGAACGCCGCGAGCCTGTACGGCCTTCAGCCGCCGACCACCATCCGTCAGCCGGTCGGCTTGATCACGGAGGGGTAGACACCGGGAAACATCACGATGAAACCCCTCGAAGGCATCCTCGTGCTCGACTTCAGCCAGTTCCTCGCCGGCCCGCTGGCGGCGTTGCGCCTGGCCGACCTGGGCGCTCGTGTCATCAAGATCGAGCGGCCCGACGGCGGCGATCTGTGCCGTCGCCTCTATATCTCCAATCTCGAGCTCGACGGCGACTCGACCCTTTTCCACTCGATCAATCGCAACAAGGAGAGCTTCGCAGCCGATCTCAAGTCCGAAGCCGACCGCGCCCGCGTCCGTAAGCTCATCACCCGGGCCGACGTGCTGATCACCAACTTCCGCCCTGGCGTGATGCAACGGCTGGAGCTGGACTACGACCGCGTCCGCCAGCTCAACCCGCGCCTGGTCTATGCCTCGATCACCGGCTATGGCGAGGAGGGCCCCTGGTCGGACAAGCCCGGGCAGGACCTGCTGGCGCAGGCTTTGTCCGGGTTGATGTGGCTGAGCGGCGACGGCGATGGCCCGCCCGTACCGATGGGCCTGGCGGTAGCCGACATGTTCGCCGGTCACTTCCTCGTGCAGGGCATCCTCGCCTGTCTCGTGCGCCGCGCGCGGACGAACACCGGCGGCCTGGTCCAGACCAGCCTGCTGGAGGCCCTGCTCGACTTCCAATTCGAGGTGCTTACCACGCACCTTAACGACGGCGGCCAGCGCCCGCGTCGTGCCGCCCGCGGCAACGCCCATGCCTATCTGGGCGCGCCCTACGGCGTCTTCCAGACGGCTGACTCGTACCTGGCGATGGCCATGAATCCCCTGCCGAAGCTGGCGGAACTGCTGGAACTGCCCGATCTGATCGCCGTCGACCGCTCCGCCACGTTCGAGAAGCGCGACCAGATCAACGCCCGCATTGCCGAGCGTCTGCTGCAGCAGCCGACCGAGCACTGGCTGGCCCTGCTCGAACCGCATGGCATCTGGTGCGCCCCGGTCCTCGACTGGCCGCAATTGCTGCGTCACGAGGCCTTTAAGGTGCTCCGGATGACACAGACCGTGTGTCGCGACGGGGCGTCGCCTTTGACGGCATTGCGTTGTCCGCTGACAGTAGATCGTCAGCTTCTAACATCGCCGCGCGGCGCACCGCGCATCGGCGAACATAACCAGATCCTGTCGCGGGAGTTTGAGCTTTGATGAACGGTTCGTCTCCAACCTCGTCGTCCGGCCGCCTCACCGGCATCTTCACGCCCAACCTCGTCCCGCTGGACGACAACGGGCAGATCAACGAGCCGGAGCTGCGCCGCTACGTCGACTGGCTGATCGATCGCGGCGTGCATGGCCTGTATCCCAATGGCTCGACCGGCGAGTTCACGCGCTTCACCGTCGAGGAGCGGCGGCGAATCGTCCGCATCGTCTGCGAGCAGGCCGACGGGCGCGTGCCGGTCCTCGCCGGCGCGGCCGAGGCCAACATCCGCGAGACGATCGAAGCCTGCGAGATCTACCACAGCTACGGTGCCCGCGCCGTCGCCATCGTCTCGCCCTTCTACTACCGCCTCTCGCCCGAGAGCGTCTACACCTACTTCCGCGAGATCGCGCTCAACAGCCCGATCGACGTCACGCTCTACAACATCCCGATGTTCGCCTCGCCGATCGACGTGCCGACGGTTCGCCGGCTGGCGGAGGACTGCCCGCGCATCATCGGGATCAAGGACTCGTCGGGCGATGTAGCCAACATGCTGCGGATGATCTCGGTCATACGGCCGATCCGGCCGGATTTCTCGTTCCTCTCCGGCTGGGAGGCGGTGCTGATGCCGGTGCTGATGATGGGCGTCGACGGCGGCACGCACGCCACCAGCGGCGTCGTGCCCGAGCTGACGCGGCAGCTCTTCGACCTGTCGCGTGCGGGCGCCGCGGGCGATGTCGCAGCCCTCGACAAGGCGCGCACGCTTCAGCTTCGGCTGCTGGAGCTGTTCGATGTGATGCTCTACTCAGCCGATTTCCCCGAGGGTTTCCGCGCCGGCGCGGAGCTGCGCGGGTTCAACTTCGGCCGATCCCGCCAGCCGCTCAGCCCGCGACAGCGCGTCGACCGCATGAGCGTGCAGTCCGTGCTCAACTGCATCCTCGCCGACTTCGGCATCGTCGATCCGCCGCAAGCCGGCTGCGTGCCGCGCAGCGGCGATCTGCAGCGCGACAAGGTCGCGCAGATCGCCCATGAAGTGATGGCCCAGCTCAAGGCCAGGGGGCTGGCGTGAACGCGGTCGCGGATACACCCCCAGCCGCCCTGCCAGCGGGCGCAGCCCTGGGGCTGATCGAAGTCGCCGGCTTTGCCGCATCGCTGGCGGCGATCGACGCGATGGAAAAGGCGGCGGACATCGCCGTACTTCAGGTCGAACTTAACGACCTGTACGGCACAAGCATCCGCATCGCCGGCAGCGCTGCGGGCGTCGAGACGGCACTTGCCGCCGGCCAGTCGGCCGCCGAGAACGTCGCCGCGAGTACCGTCGTCAACCGCATCGCCCGGCCGTCGCCCACGGGAACAGCGGCCTGGACGGCGAAGATCGAGGTCAATCCGCTGATCGAGCAGGCGGTTGTGCATCAGCCGTCGGTTGCATCGAGACAGCAATCACAGGAGCCACCCTTGGCAGACACGCAGACACAGGCGATCGGGATCATCGAAACGCAGGGTTTCACCGCCGTCATTGAGGCGATCGACACCGCCTGCAAGGCCGCAGCCGTCGAGGTGATCGGCCGCGAGAAGCTCGGCGGCGGCTATATCGCCATCATCATCGAGGGCGACACAGCCGCCGTGCAGGCCGCCGTCAACGCCGGGCGGGAGAAGGTCAACGGCCTGGGCAAGCTCATCGCCGCCCACGTCATCCCTCGCCCCAGTGCGTCTGTGCGGCGGCTGATCCAGCGATGACCGACCCCTGCACCGCGCCACCGGAGGATTCACGATGGAATACCGCACGCTTGGCAAGACAGAGCTGAAAGTATCGGTGCTGAGCTTCGGCGCGTCGTCACTTGGCGGCGTATTTCGCGACATCGACGAAGCCGAGGCGATGCGTGCCGTGCATGTCTCGCTGGATGCAGGGATCAATTTCATCGATGTCTCGCCGTACTACGGCCTGACGCGCGCCGAACGCGTGCTTGGGCAGGCACTGCGCGGAATTCCGCGAGACCGCTACCTGCTGGCGACCAAGGTTGGCCGCTACGGCGCCGAGATCGAGCATTTCGACTTCTCGGCTTCCCGCGTAACCGCCAGCATCGACGAGAGCCTGTCTCGCCTGGGCGTCGACTATGTAGATCTGATCCAGGCGCACGACATCGAGTTCGGCAATCTCGATCAGGTCGTGGAGGAGACAATCCCCGCGCTGAGGCGGGCGCAGCAGGCCGGTAAGGCGCGGTTTGTCGGCATCACCGGCTTGCCGTTGAACTGTCTGAGATATGTGGCCGAGCGGTGCGCGGTGGATACGGTGCTGTCGTACTGCCACTATGAGCTGAACGATACAGCGCTGGCGGACCTGATTCCCTGGTTCGCTGAGCGGAACATCGGGATCATCAGCGCCTCGCCGCTGGGGATGGGCCTACTCAGCCGGCGCGGCACGCCACCGTGGCATCCCGCACCGCAACAGGTCAAGGACCTGTGCGCGCAGGCCGCCCGGCTGTGTGAGCAGCGCGGCACGCCCATCGAGAAACTGGCAATCCAGTTCGCGATCCGCCATCCCGGCATCGCGACAACGCTTGTCGGCTCAGCCAGCCCGCAGAACATGCAGCGGAATATCCAGTGGATCGACGAACCGATGGATGAGCAGCTCCTGAACGATGTGCTGGAAATGCTCCGGCCGATCCACAACGTCACCTGGCCCAGCGGCCGGCCGGAGAATGCGACGACGAGTTGATGTGGGCCGAAGAGAACAGGACAGCGGCACGGTGCGGGACGCAACGTGCCACAGAAACAGACATCAGATTTGTTCAGTGGAGCAACATCATGACCAGCAACAGCAAGCCTTCCCCCGTCCTCCTCGGCCTGTCGCCCAGCTTTGGCTTTGGCGACCGCACGGGCCTGGCCACGCCCGGCCACGTCGCGGCCCTCAACGCCGCCGGCAGCGGCATCAAGCCGATCTTTCCCCAGCAGTCGATCCGCGAGATGACGCGCACCAGCCGCACGCCCCAGCAGGTCCTGGATGACGCCCTGGCCGGCATGGCCCAGGCCGGCTACACCGGCGAGACCGGCGCCGACGCCGATCACCTCAAGACCCCCGACGACGTGAACCGCACAGCCGATGCCGGCTTCGTCTTCTTCACCATCGACCCCTCCGGCGCGGTCGATGCCCATGCCGACACCTACGACCCCGCCACGCTCGAGGACCGCTACAACGCCATCGCCGACGAAGTGCCGTGGGTGGGCAAGTACGTCGGCCGATCGGAGAAACTGCCAACCGGCACGACGATTGAGTTCGACCAGACGACCGTGCGCCGCGCGGCTGTGAAGTACGGCCGTGCGATCAACCATGCCATCGAACTGGCCCGCCACATCGAGAAGGCGGCCAAGGCGCGCAATCAGCCGTTTGAGATCGAGCTGAGCGTCGACGAAACCCCCGAGCCGACAACGCAGGCTGAGCATTACATCATCGCCGATCAGTGCCGGGCCGCCGGCGTGCGGCTGGTCAGCCTCGCGCCGCGCTTTGTTGGCGATTTCGAGAAAGGCGTCGACTACAAGGGAGACCTGGCCGCCTTCGAGCGATCACTTGCGGATCATGCAGCCATCGCTCGCATCCTCGGCCCCTACAAGCTCAGCCTGCACAGCGGCTCGGACAAGCTGTCGATCTATCCGACCTTCGCTCGCGTAACGGGCGGGTTGTTCCACGTGAAGACCGCGGGCACGAGCTATCTGGAGGCCCTGCGCGTCGTCGCGCGTCATCAGCCGAAGCTCTTCTGCGAGATCATCGACTTCTCGCGCGGGCGCTACGACACAGACAAGGCGACATATCACGTCTCGGCGACGCTGGCCGACGCCCCGCCGCCCGGCGACGTCTCCGACGACCGTCGGCTGGAGGAGCTGTACCTGGGAAGCTGGGAGAGGACCCCCGCGGGCAAGGGCATGTCCGATCCAGGCCGCCAGATCCTGCACTGCACGTTTGGTTCGGTGCTGAGCGATGCCCGCTTCGGGCCGGCTGTGCGCGATGTGCTCAAGGCTCACAACGACACCTACACGCAGGTGCTTCAGACACATTTTGCCAAACACCTGGAGGCGCTGCGCCAGGGATTGCCATGAACGCGATCGTGCTGGAAAAGCCCGGCTGCTTTGCCGCGGTCGACCGGCCCGATCCGGGCGACCCGCCGCCAGGCATGGCGCGCGTGCGCGTGCATCGCGTCGGCATCTGCGGCACTGACTGGCATGCGTATCACGGCCGCCAGCCGTTTTTCAGCTATCCGCGCATTCTCGGCCATGAGCTGGGCGTCGAGATCGAAGCCGTCAACGATCCGGCAAGCCCCCTTCGGCCCGGCGACCGCTGCGCCGTCGAGCCGTACCTCAACTGCGGCCAGTGCATCGCCTGCCGTCGCGGCCGCGGCAATTGCTGTGTGAACATGCAGGTCATGGGGGTGCACCTCGACGGCGGCATGCAGGAGCACATCCTTGTCCCAGCCCGCAAGCTGCATCCGGGCGGCTCGCTGGCGTTCGAGCAGCTTGCGCTGGTCGAGACGCTGGCGATCGGGCGGCATGCCGTCCAGCGGGCGGGCATCGAGGCGGGCGAACAAGTGCTTGTGCTGGGGGCCGGGCCGATCGGTTTGTCCGTACTGCCGTTTGTCGCCGAATCCGGTGGACAGGCGATCGTCGCGGACATCAGCCGTCAGCGGCTGGCGTTTGCCCGGCAGCACATGAACGTTGCGCATACGCTGGAAGCCGGCGATGACCTGCCCCGCCGGCTCACCAATCTGCTGGGCGATCTGCCGACAGCCGTGATCGACGCCACCGGCAATCCGGCATCGATGATGCGATGTTTCGATCTTGTCGCGCCCAGCGGGCGGATCGTCTTCGTCGGCTTGTTTCAGGGCGATGTCACCTTCAACGATCCCAACTTCCATCGCCGCGAAACCACGCTCCTGGCCACACGCAACGCCCTGGCGACGGACTTCCAGACGATCATTCGCCTCATCCAGCAGGGCCGGATCGACACCACCCCATGGATTACCCATCAGGCCGACGCGGCCGACTTCCCCAAGGTTCTCCCTGACTGGCTGGCCCCTGATTCCAGCCTGCTGAAAGCTGTGCTGCGGTTCTGAGGTGTTTGGAAGGTGGCCGCGAAGGCGCGCAAGAGTGCGAAGCGTTCGTGAAGCGGTGATAGCGCATAGACCGCACAGACCACATAGACCGCAGAGATCGCAAAGTTCCCGCAGACTGAACATGCATTGCATGTAGGATCCGCCTTGCGCGCCAGAAATGGCCGGGAACGTACGCAGCGAGACCCTCTACGCTGCTGGATGACCGGCCCAGCTACGGCCGTCGCACGACCACAAAAGTGCAGCACTCGAGAACGCAGTGCAACGATCACGAAGGCTAGCAGAACACCGCGAGAAAAACGCAAGTGCTCTCTTGAATCCCGGATTTTCGGCTGATAGTTTAATTTTGCTCGCTGGAGGTACGGGCCTCCCGCCAACTTTTCTCTTTTCTGTCTCTTTTTATTTGCAGGGGAGAAACTTATGTCCTGGATGTTGCGCAGCGGGGCCGCCCTGGCCTTCGCGGGGATTTCTGTTGTCCCTGTCCATGCAGCAGTCACGTTCGAGTGGGTGGAAGTCGGAAACCCGGGAAATCCGGCTCATTCCAACGGCTTCGGATCCGTCGACTACACCTACTCCATCAGCAAGTACGAAGTCACTCACGCGCAGTGGCTTGAGTTCCTGAACAGCGCGGCGAAATCGACCCTATCCGGCATCCCCATTTTCAACATCGAGTCGGCGAGCTACGGAATTGTCCGTTCCGGCACGAACGGCAACTACACGTACTCACTCAAGGATCCGAGCTACGCCGATAAGCCGATCACGTTTGTGACGTGGACCGGTGCAGCACGGTTCGTGAACTGGCTGCATAACGGACAGGGCAACGCGTCGACGGACACCGGTGTCTATGACCTGACAAAGCCGTACCCGACGCGGTCGGTCAATGACTCGTACGTGCTGCCGACGATCGACGAGTGGTTCAAGGCGGCCTACTACGACCCCAACAAGGACGGCGTGGGTGGCTACTGGAAGTACCCCACGCAGAGCGACTCTCCGATGGTAGCTGAAGCCCCGCCGGGCGGCTCCAACAGCGGAAACTACAAGGCGGGCGGCATCTACGCGCTGACCGGCACCACGACGGCTCCGACAATCGGCATGACCGATGTGGGTGCGTATACAAACGCCGTGAGTGCCTATGGCACATACGATCAGGGCGGCAATGTCTGGGAGTGGGTCGAGGATGTCTTTGAGTCCAACATGCGCGGGCTGCGCGGCGGCTCCTGGGCTGATGATGCGTCCTTCACGAGCACCGACAACTTTGTGACCACCCCGCATCTGAACGATTCCATCTTCGATTACGGGTTCCGCGTGGCGTTCGTCCCCGAGCCGGGTTCGACCCTCGTGATGTTCGCGATCGGCGCGGGCCTGCTGCGCCGACGTCGCAAACAGTGATCCGCGACGCATTGCACCGTCTCTCTTGACTTTCGACGGCCTGCATTGGGCACCAGTGCAGACCGTCTTGCATCATCTCCGCCTGCCTTCAGTGTCGATACGTGTTCGTGTGTCCTGAGCGGAGCATGACGCGCGGGAATGCCGAACACGAAGGAAAGTGTCAGCGGAGAGCCACGCTGCGTCACTGCATCCCCGTACTTCTGCTTGCAACGTCCTCCCCTACTGGTCGGCGCAGGTTGTCCCGTTTGTATCCCGGATGAGCAGCGACCGGCCAGCGATCCCGGGGCAGGAGGGGTCGCAAGGTCCGCAAGGGCTGCCGGTCCGCCGGGTTCCGTCGATACGACGGCACTTCCGGCGCCGGGGAGTCGCGCTCTACCCCACCATCAGCGGATCGCCCCACTACCGCCTGCGCTGGACGTTTTCGGCCGGGGTCTCACAGGGTAGCCCGTGCCACTGTGAGAGCGCGACCCACAACGCTCCAGCCCCCTTTGCGTTTACTGGGATCTTTGCACCATCGTGCCCACAACCTCCAAAGCCTAATCCCGTCCAACAAACCCGAGAAAGTTATCTCGCAGCAGATGCCGCACGTCGCGCTCGAGTTCTTCCTGGGTCACGTGCCAGCCAGCGGCTGCCAGGTCGCTGTACTTGTCAGCCAGCGCATTGGCGATCAGCCGTTTGCTGTGGTCCCACTTGTAGATGATCTGCTCGAGGACGCGGGCGTCTGAGTGCTGCGGGATGAAACTCGTGCCCAGCAGCTCCAGCCGCATGCGCGTGATCTCATCAACCAGGCTGGGGTTGTTCAGGAACCACCAGCAGCCGAAGACCATGAGATTGCCGAACTTGCGCGCTGCGACGCAAAGCTGATGCTGATCCTCGCGCGACAGCATCGTCACAAGGAAGCGGTTGGCATCGAACCGTCGGCACAACTCAGCGACCGACAGCACATCCGACTTGCCCACCATGTCGCCCCCGTCGCCCAGGCCGAGGTTCACCTGCAGCTTCGAACCGATCATCATCGCAAACGGCAGCGATCGCTCGGCGCAGACGGGCAGCACAATCTGCTCCAGCGCCTTCTGGCCGGC
Organism: uncultured Phycisphaerales bacterium; assembly: GCA_937904525.1. Lineage (GTDB taxonomy): Bacteria > Planctomycetota > Phycisphaerae > Tepidisphaerales > Tepidisphaeraceae > CALEKX01. The sequence continues at coordinate 60,552 of CALEKX010000062.1, read as the reverse complement.
GCGGGCAAGAAGATCGGTCTGGTCGGCAGGATAGCGCCACTCGGGCGGCAGGCTGACGGCAATGTAGATGGCCTGCATGCGGTCGATCCAGTCGCGCAGGAAGCGCCGGCCGGCTTCGACAGCACGGTTGCTGAGCTGCTCGTCGGCTTCGTAGCCCCACTCCGCCAGTTTCTTCGCAGCCGCCGGCCAGTTGCGCAGAATGGGGTCAATCCGCAGCACAGCGCGGAAGCGGGAGTCGGCACCGACTTTCGCATCAGCCAGCCAGCGCTGACGCTCGTTGTCGTCGAAGACGGCATTGGTCATGGTCAGCCGCTCGACGTTGGCCAGCTCCATGCAGCGGTCGATCTGCTCATCCGGATCCTGCTGGCTGAAGTGCTTGCGCCATTTGGACAGATCGCGGTCGGACGGGTCCAGGCCGATCTTGAGCAGTGTCGTGCAGACGCCGCGACAGGCTTCGGAGACGGGCGAGCGTTCAAGGAACAGGTGGCGGAAGATGTGATCAGCCTGCTCCTGCTTGCTCATCTGCCAGAACTGGGCATATGGCAGCCGCGAGGCGGGGACGACTCGGAAGACCTCAGCTACCAGGTAGTGGTACGTCAGCAGTTCGTCGATGCCCCACAGCAGCAGGCCGCGGGGGTCAACCGGGCGGCTCGAGCGGCCGGCGAGTGTCGTGCCGAATGACGGCGGATACAGGTGTGTGTGGATGTCGATGATCGGCTGACGGTCGATGGCGGCTTCGACGGCTTGGCGAATCTGTTGCGGTGTCTTGAGCGTCTTCATGGTGTTTGAGATGGCAAATCCGAGCCAGCGTAATCACAGCAAATCGATCGTGAATCATTCTCAGCAGGGATGGCGGTGCGGCCTGCCGGCATGGGGCCCCTTGGTGCTGTCGGCGTCGATCATATCACAGCCTGCGGGAAGCGGACGACGCGGGCGATCAGTGCCCCTGCCGACGGCGATTCCAACCCAGCCGGCATGAAAACAGCGCGGCGGCGCGCCTTATCCAAAGGCCGCCGCCGCGCCGATTCGGGCAAACGAGGTTCGTTACGCCGTGCGTCGTCGCCCAAGCAACGCCACCGTCCCCAGGCCCAGCAGGCTCAGCGTCGCCGGTTCGGGGACGAACGTGATGTTCGATGTATTGAAGGTCCCCGAATTATCCACAGCAAGCAACCCTTCTGTCGTGTTGATGCTGAACTGCTTTCCGATCACTGTCAACGTTGCAGCGGTCACTCCATCCCACTCAAGGAACAGACTTCCGACCTGCTGCGGCCCCAACTGGCCTACGGTGTAGCGAGCATCACTCGGATTGGTAACGCCCGCATCGATGCCCACGACGATGCTCTTGAGGTCGTCGGGCGTACCGAAGTCGCCATTGTCCGCGAAGTTGATGGGGCCTGGTGGCAGCGGACCGTTGGGATCCGTGATGATGCTCGGCTGCCAGATGGGCGAGATCGCCGGACTGGGGGTCAGGTTCGACAGCACGACGTCGAATGCCATGTTGCCGAATCCTGCCTGGCCTGGGCCAAGGTCGCTGATCTCGATGAAGAAGTCCACCTGATAGAGGCGGGTTTCGCCGGCCGGAACGGAGACGTCAGGAAACGCCTCGATCGGGTCAAAGGCGAGCGTGTACGACTGTGTGACCACAGGTGTCAATGTCAGTGTCGCGGCACCTGCCGTCGTGGCAGCAAGAAGTGAAGCAGCCACGATCACTGTTGAGCAAGTTCTCATATCTGGTCCTCCGAAGTGTATAGGTCCTCGCTAGCCGTCATTCCATGTCATTGCGGGTCAGGCACGACGCCGTCGCCGCTGCGTCAGCGCGGCCACACCCAGCCCAAGCAGACTCAGCATCGCCGGTTCAGGCACTGCCGACACCTGCGAAAAGTTATTGAGAGTGGCGCCGAAATTGTTCCGGACATTGTTCAGATCGACGAGATCGATGATGCCGTCGCTGTTGGTATCACCCAACCCTGATCCGCCAAAGTTGTTGCGGACGTTGTTGAGGTCGACCAGATCCACGACTCCGTCGTTGTTCGTATCTCCGAGCAGACCGCCGACGGCTGCGATGAAGTTGCTCAGCGTTACGGAGCTGGCAGAGACGCTCACCAGGAACGAACCCTCGCCGCCAGCCGTCTGGATACGGTTGTTGCCGTCAAGGTTCAGGAAATCGCCGGAGAGCGAGCTGGCTGCCAAGATGGTGAAGGAATCGCTGCTGCTGGGGATGAAATCGCCCAGGAGCGTGACGCTCAGCAAACCGCTCAGGTCAACCGTGCCGCTGACATCGAGCACGTCATACACCGTGCTGGACTGCAGCTCGACATCGAACAGGCTGGTCGTATCGAACGTGAAGTTGCCGCCGACGCTCAGCGTGCCGGCGCTGGTGCCGGGGGCGACCGTCGAATTGGCAGCCAGCGTGACGTTCCCGCCGATCGTGCCGTTACCGCCGATCGTGCCGTTCTCCACCGACACCTCGCTGGCGGCTGCCAGCGAACCGTTGATCAGCAGCCGACCGCCTTCGACCTTTGTCGGGCCCGTGTAGGTGTTATTCCCAGCCAGCACCCAGGTGCCCGGGCCGTCCTTCTTAATGCTCAGGACGCCACCCAGGGCTGAGTCGGTGAGGGCACCGGTGATGGTGTTCAAGTCGGTGTTCGTACCCGTCAGACGAAGCTCGCGGTCGCGGGGACCGAAGGAGATCTCCCTGGTGCCGGCATTGGCGTTGTTCTGACTGGTCTGCGGGATCGGTTCACGGAGGTAGACAACATTGCCTTCAATCCGCTCGATCTCGTACTGCTCCGGCGTCATGTTCGGGATCGTGAGCGTCATGCCGGGGAACAGATCGTGCGTCGCGATGTTGCGGATTCGATCGTTGAAGTTCGCAACACCGACCAGCCCGTTGCGAGGCTGACTGTCCTGGGTGACAACACCCGTTGGGTTGGTGAAGACCAGCGCCCCTGAGCCCGAGGCATCCAGCGTTGCGCCGGCAGCACCGATAGTGAAGCCGCGATCCGTGGTATCACCATCGCCGATGTAGCGGAACGTACCACCGTGCAGGACCAGGTTGGACGGATCACTCGATGAAGTCCCGATGCTGCTGCTCTGACCACCGTTGGCCATGTGGGCGACTTCGAGCGTGACCGGTACATGATGCCACGCGCCCGGACCTTCATGGCGTTCGATCGCCTGGAACTGGTGCGTACGGGTGTACTCAGAGCGAACTTCGGTCGGTCCCGTGTAGTTGTTGACGCCCTGCAGCGAAACGACGCCGCCGTTGACGATCGTGACCTTCTCGTCGCCTGTAAGCTGGTTGGTACCGGCAAGGATGAGCTTGTCGCCACCACCAAGGCGATAGCCGATGCTCTTGTTCGTCGGCGGGGTGATCGTGCCCGTGTAGTTGATCTCGCCATGGGCACCGACGCTGAGATTCACCAGGATCGCGTGCGAAAGGTCGCCGGTGGTATAGTCGATGTTGGCTGACGACTCAGCCGGAGTCAGCCCCAGCGCACCGCTGGAAGCGATCAACGCATTGGGATTCGGGGCAGTCTCGTCGCCGACGGTCGCGGTCTTGATCTTCGCCAGCACGTTCGGGCTGAGCGTGCCGGTCTCGACCACGAGCACCCCGCCAGGACCGACATAGATGCCCTGCGTGTTGCCCCAGGTCTGCTCGCTCGCGAAGATCAGTTTGCCGCTGCGGATGTGTGTCGAGCCCCTGTAAGTGCTCTCCGTGCTGGTCAGGTAGACAGTCCCCCACCCCTGCTTGGTGACCATGCCGACCGCCGTGGTGACCGAGTCGTCAGGCGTCGTCGACTCACTCGGCCGATCGGAGCGATATGGATTGTCGGTGTTGTAGATCGGAGCCGAAACAATCGTGTATCCGGTTCCGTCGAACATGATGTCGCGCATCTGATGCTCGTTGACGATCGAGATGCCCTGACCACTGATAGTCAGGGTCTCGCCCTCGGGCAGCAGATTGATGATGGCGCGACGGTTAGTCTGGTAGATGAACCCGGTCAGCTCGAGCGAGTGCTCGCCTCGAACGGTCAGATGATTGGCAAGCTGGATGTTGTTGGCGATCGTCCGGTCGCCTTCGGGGACCACATCAACGCCGAACTCACCCTGGGGACCGCCCGTGCGGATCGTCGATGTGCTGAAGAACGTGTCGTTCATCAGGTGGAACGTCCCGCGTGCCAGATTGATCGTCTCAGTGACCTCGATGCTGTTGCTGGCAAGGTAGAAGTGCGGCAGGCGGACGGTGCCGATGACGTTGTCGTTTTCGTCCTTGATGTCGGCTCCGATGGCCCCGCGTGCCTCAGCGCCGAAGGAGATGTCCTTGTTGGCTGTCCCCGGGCCGCCGCTGATCGTGCCGGTGATCCAGGTGGTTCCGCCGCCGTCGATGCGCAGCACGCGCTCCGTCGTCGCACCCTCTTCGGAGAGGACGATGTTGTTGATGGTCAGGGACAGGTGATCGGGCAGGTCATTGAACAGCCGGACGGTCGTGTCGTTCTCGGTCCCCGCGGCCCGCAGCGTGTTGATCTGCAGGCTGTTGGTGCTTTCGTTGACGAGGTTGATCCGGCCCTGGACGTCTGCCTTGAGGACCAGGTCGGAGATGATATTGGTCGCACCTGCGACACCACCGCTGCGAATCTCGCCCGTCGTGGTGTTGTCGCCCGGCCGCTGGATGATGAGCTGTCCGCCGTCGGACTCGATCTGTGTCGTGACAGGCGCTGCGGTCGAGCCGAGCCACAGAGTGCTGATCGTCACGTCAGACGTGACGTTGATGATCTGGTCATCGACGATGCCGACGGACAGATCAGCCTTGTCGCCCAGAGCCGAGGGTACGCCCGAGGGGCTCCAGTTGGATGAGGTGTTCCAATCGTATGAGCCCCCCCCGGTCTGCTGCCAGGTGTAGTCTTCAGCCTGCACATGGGGCGCCAGCATGGCGACGGCTGTTGCGCTGACAGCCGCGGTGATGATCTTCGCCCTCCGCATACTCATGCCTCCTCGCGATAGAGTCCGGAATGGTGCCTGCTCGTCGTCGTGAACTGTTCAACACGCGCTACGGGAGATCGGGGTACAGCAGGGGATTCTCCACCGGCCCCAGCGTATGCCGATGGCGAAGCGCGTCCTTTCGGCTGAAGAACTCGACATGGCCGTCAGCGAACGCGACGTTGCCGCGGGCGTTGCCGGTCGTCGGTTTGTACCGATTCTCATGACGGGTTGCGACAGCGTTGAAGAAGTCATCCGGGTACTTGTCCGGCTGGGGATGGAACACGCCGTCGTCGATGGTGCGCTCATCCTCGTCGACGAAGAGGATGATCTCCGCCGGCGGCTTGAGGGAGACGAGCTTTCGCGGCGTGGACTTGCCGAAGACCGGCGAGTAGTACCGGATCGCCCACTCATTGAGGCTGTAGCTGTAGCGATAGTAGTCAGGCAGTGCCTGGCTTCGTTCACGCTGATCGTACGGGTCCGACGGGCAGCGGAAGATCATCTCGAGGGCCTCGTTGCTCTGGGCTTCGAGATACGGCGCCAGCGCCGAGTCGAGCAACTCCAGGCCTTCCTTCTGATGCTGCCAGGCAATCCAGTCATAGGCCCCCTGCGACTTGTCGATCGGGGCCGTCTTGTCATGCCAGCTTACTGAGCCGCCACCGTTGCCGGGGAAGCTCCCGCCATGCGCTTCGCAGTACATGATCATCGCTGTCACGATCTGCCGCATGTTACTCATGCACTTGACCTGGTTCGCGGCCTCTCGCGCTTTCTGCAGGGATGGGAGCAGAATCGATATGAGCAGCGCGATGATGCCGATGACTACAAGTAGCTCGACCAGTGTAAAGGCTGACCGGCGATTGCGGAAGTCTTCTTGTCGATGCCGACAGGTGAACATGGCGGCCTCCGAAGTGATCGAGATGACGTGCCGCTGGCAGCTCGTTCGGCGGCCTGTGCCGCGTCTGCACCACCGGGCGGGCTCGTGCACCTCCGCACGATCCAATCATAGGTCGCGCGTACCAAAGGGCATTGCAAAAGAGCGAAACACTTTTCTGATCCAGCGCACATGCCGGTGTCGCGATTGCCGAGAGCACTCGTGCACACCTGCATGCCTATGCTGATGACGACCAACGGCTGTTTGACTGATGAAAGCTGACTTGCAACGACAAATGCTTCAGCCGTGAATCGCCACCAACATGTCTGAGGCAAAAGTTACCCGCCATCTCAGAAAGCCACATTCAATCTTTGCGTAACAGTTTTGCGATTGGGCGCAAGTTGCGTCTACGTCAGAAATCGGCGGGATGACGAAACACGCGTTTACTGCTGAAAGTTCACTACTTTACAGGCATGGCCGAGCGCGCAAGGCGTCCCGCGGCGGCTGCATCACAGGCGCTGCGGATCCAGCACAACATGGGAAATTCGCAGCCGCTTCCACGTATAGCTGACATGCACCCGACCATCCGACGCCTGGATTACCGCCGGGTAGGAGTACTCTCCGGGCGGCTCGGTCTCGAGATCCAGCACCTTCTCCCATCGCTGCCCGTCCGCCGATACCGCCACGCTCAGCGGAAAGCGCACCTTCGGCGTATCCGAGTCGTTGTAGACCAGCAGATGCCGGCCATCGCGCAGCGTGACGGCATCGGTGCCCGAGTTCGGGTTCGGCAGCCCCGTCGGCTCCAGCCGGCTCCACGTCAGGCCGTTGTCGCGGCTGTGCGTCTGGAAAATGCCGTGTTTCCTCGTGCGTCCGATCGCCTGCAGATGACCGCCGCCATGGATGAGGATGCTCGGCTGGATGGCGTTCATACCGTCGGGATGATCGCCCCACGGCGTTGCCTGCCACGTGCGGCCGCCATCGCGGCTCCGCTCGAAATAGACACGCCAGCCGATCCCATCGTCCTCGAAGCTCGTGGGTGAGAGGATGTCTCCATTGTCGAGCTGGACGGCCTTGTTCTTGATCGGCCCGAGAATTCCCTCCGGCAACCGCTCAGCCGCCGACCAGGTGCGCCCGCCATCGGCTGAGGTCTTGACCATCCCCCACCACTCGCTGGGTGACGGGCCGACCTTATAGAATAGCATGATCGGCCCGCCCTTGGGCTGGAACAGCACCGGGTTCCAGCACGGCCATCGGCTGCCATCCGGCTGAATGCCGTCTGCCACCTCCACCGGCGGCGCCCACTGCCGCCCGTCCCATCGCGCCGTATAGATGCACACATCCGGGTTCCGCTCGCGCGTACCGCCGAAGAAGGCCACCAGGATGCCGTCCGGCACCTCCAGCAGCGTCGAGGCATGGCACGACGGAAAGCTCGCCGTTTCGTACACAAATCCCCTGTGCAGTATCGCGCTGTGCATGATCCTCCAGCCTTGTTGAACGTCGTGAAATGAAACAACCGGCAGATGCCGCGGGTCGATTATACCGACCACCCCACCGCCCGAACGAATTGTGCTAAACTTCCAGCCAAGTTTGCCAATGAGCCTGTGCCCATCCCGGCTCGATCGACCCTATCCTGATAGCCGACTTGTTTGTGTTCCAAGGAGGCCCGATTCGCAATGACACATCCCAACCCGCCCATCGATCTGCGCTGTCTGTATTTCCACAACCCGCTCGGCATCGATGATCCCCAGCCGCGCCTGTCGTGGCGCATGGATGACAATCGCCGCGGTGCTGCCCAGCGGGCGTATCGCATCATCGTGTCTTCTTCTATTGATGCACTGACCGCGGGCGATGGCGACCTGTGGGATAGCGGCAGGGTCGATTCCCCGCGGACGACACACATCCCCTACGCCGGCAAGCAACTCGCCTCGCGCCAGCGCGTGTGGTGGAAAGTCTGCCTGTGGGACCAGGACAACCGGCCGAGCGGCTGGAGCCAGCCGGCCTGGTGGGAAATGGGCCTGCTTGAGCGTAATCTCTGGCAGGGCCAGTGGATCGGCGCAGCCTTTACTGGCGGCCCGCGGACGGTTCCCCCCGCGCCATACCTTCGCCGCACGTTCGACCTGCCCGCCGGCATCCGGTCGGCGCGACTCTATGTGACGGCCCTCGGCTTGTACGAATGCGAGATCAACGGCCGGCGCGTCGGCGATGACGTGTTCACGCCCGGCCGGACCGAGTACAGCCGACGCGTGCAATACCAGACGTACGACGTCACAGACCTGCTCCTGCCGGGCAAGGCCAATGCCATCGGCGCCATCCTCGGCGACGGCTGGTACTGTGGCCATGTCCACAGCGATCCGCGGCAGCGGGATGGCGACCGGCCGCGATTCCTCGCGCAACTCATGGTCACGCTGGCGGACAAATCGGATCTTGTGATTGCGACTGACAGCGCGTGGAGATGGGCGACAGGGCCGATCCGCTCATCCGACCTGCTGATGGGCGAGGATTACGACGCCCGTCTCGAAATGCCCGGCTGGAGCACAGCCGCCTTTGACGATGCCGCCTGGCAGCCGGTGGTCGTATTCGACGACCCGGGCATCGAGCTGGTCGCCAGCCGATCGCCGCGCGTCCGGCGGATCCAGGAGCTCCGCCCCATCGCGCCTCCGACGATGCCCAAGAACCGCAAGCGGTGGATCTATGATTTCGGCCAGAACATGGTCGGCCGCGTGCGGCTGAAGGTTCGCGGCGGCAAGCCCGGCACGACCATCGGCATCCGCCATGCGGAGATGCTGGATGCCAAGGGCCAGCTCTACACCGAAGCCCTCCGCTCGGCCCGTGCGACCGACTACTACACCATCCGCGGCGACGGCAGCGAGGAGATCTACGAACCGCGCTTCACCTTCCACGGCTTCCGCTACATCGAGGTACACAACCACCCCGGCGATCCGAATGATCTGGACATCGTGACAGGCGTCGTCCTGCATACGGATCTCGAGCTGACGGGCGAGTTCGAGTGCTCCGATCCGCTGGTCAATCGCCTTCAGCAGAACATCGTCTGGAGTCAGAAGGGTAATTTCCTGGAGATTCCGACGGACTGCCCTCAGCGGGATGAGCGCCTTGGCTGGACGGGCGATGCGCAGGTCTTCTGCCGCACGGCGTCGTTCAATATGAACGTCGCCGGTTTCTTCCACAAATGGCTGCTGGATATGGCTGATGCGCAGAATCCGGACGGGTCGATCCCCTCGGTCGTGCCGCACTGCCCCAGCATCCACAAGGAAGGCGGTCCTGCCTGGGCCGATGCAGCCGTCATCTGCCCGTGGACGATCTACCTGTGCTACGGCGACAGGCAGATCCTCGAGGACCGCTACCCGATGATGCAGCGGTTCATCGGCTTTCTGCGGGAGACCTGCCCGAATCACATCCGTGCCGACGCGAGCTGCAAGTGGCGCGGCTACGGCGACTGGCTGTCGATCAACGCCGAGACGCCCAAGGACTTGATCGGCACAGCTTTCTACGCCCATTGCGCCGATCTGATGTCGCGCATCGCGACGATTCTCGGGCGTACGGAGGATGCGAAGGCGTACCGGCAACTGTTCGAGGAAGTGCGTGAGGCGTGGAACCGCCACTACGTCACGCCCGATGGGCTGATCGTCGCACAGACGCAGACGGCGTATGTGCTGGCGCTGCAGTTCGATCTGCTGCCAGCCGAGCTGCGTCCCCGCGTGGCTGCGGCGCTGGTGCGCGACATTCGCGAGCGCGGCATGCACCTGTCGACCGGCTTTGTCGGCACGCCGTATCTCAATCACGTGCTGACGGAGATGGGGTATCTCGATGTCGCGTATGCGCTGCTGCTGCAGAAGACGTATCCGTCATGGCTGTACCCGGTGACGCAAGGTGCCACGACGATGTGGGAGCGATGGGATGCCTGGACGCATGACAAGGGGTTCAATGATGCCGGGATGAACTCCTACAACCATTACGCGTACGGCGCGGTTGGGCATTGGCTTTACGCGGTCGTGGCGGGGATCGACCTGGACCCCGATCAGCCGGGGTATTCGCGCATCCGCTTTGCGCCGAGACCGGGTGGCGGCTTGACGCACGCTCGGGCGTCGCTGCGGTCGATGCACGGGCTGATCGAAAGCGCCTGGCGGATCGAGGGCGATCGGCTGATCGCGAAGCTGACGGTTCCGCCGAACACGACGGCCACACTGCGCCTGCCGACGGCAGATGCATCAGCCATCACGGAGTCTGCCCGCCCTGCGGCGCAGGCGCAGGGCGTCAAGCTCACCGGCACAGCCGACGGCATAGCCGTCTTCGACCTCGCCGCCGGTCATTATGAGTTTGCAACGCCGTGGAACTTGTAGGGGCGGATGGCAATCCGCCCCCGGCGCGCAGATGGCGGCGTGTGCGTCAATCCCCCCCCGGGGGCACATTGCCATGTGCCCCTACCTACAGGTGCACCGTGCGCTACCGCGTGTTGTAGGGGCGGATGGCAATCCGCCCCCGACGCGCAGATGGCGTCGTGTGCGTCAATCACCCGATGAGGGCACATTGCCATGTCCCCTACAAGGCCAAGCCGCCCCATGCGCAAAAAAAGATGGACACGAACCTGTCATCCGTGTCCATCTGTGTTCATCTGCGGTTCCGGCGGGATCACATAGCGCCCGTCGCCACCTGAAGCCGCAGCAGCAGCAAAGCCGCACCGAGCTGCGGATCGGCGGCCAGCGGATCTTTCTTCTCCGTGGCAGCCATCTTGACCTCAAGCTTGCCGCCCTCAACCGTGACTTCCCCTTCCGGGGCTTCGATCTTCGGGCGATCGCCGGCTTCAGTGTCAGCCGAGCGGAGTACATCCAGCTCCTGCCGAGCGTCGATGGCTGCCCGCATCTGCTCGGGCGTCATCTCGATCACGACATCCGGATCGACGCCCCACTCCTGCGAGTTCTCCTCGCGATGGATGCAGCGGCCGTTGGGCAGGTAGTAATGGCTGGTCGTCAGCTTCAGATACGCCTCGCGATTGCTCAGCGGGAAGAGCATCTGGACGCTCCCCTTACCGAACGTCCGCTCGCCGACGATCAGCGCCCGCCCCTGGTCCTTGAGCGCCCCCGACACGATCTCGCTGGCCGACGCGGAATACTGGTTCACCAGCACCACCGTCGGCAGGTCGAACTCATCCTTATCGTGATGGGCGATGGTCACCGTCGGCGGATTGGGCGTATGCCGATCCGCTCGCGTGCTGACGATCGTCCCGCCGTCCAGGAACATGTCCGCAACCTCGGTGGCGGCTTGCAGCAGGCCGCCGGGGTTGTAGCGGAGGTCCAGGATCAGCCCGCGGGCACCCTCGGCCCGCAGGGTCTTCATGGCTTCCTTCAGGTCGTCGCTGGTCGTCCGCGTGAAGTTGGTCAGGCGGACGTAGCCGATGCGGTTGTCGGGATCGATGAAGTAATCCCAGCCACCGCCGGGGCGATGGATCCACCCCTTCACGCTGGCGACCTTGATGATGTCGCGGCGGATGGCGTAGTCACGCACGGTGCCGTCCTGCGATCGCACGGTCAGCACGACCGTCGTGCCGCGCTCGCCGGTGATCCGCTTGACGGCCTGGTTAAGCGTGATGCCCTTGGCGCTGCGGCCGTCGATGTGCGTGACGATGTCACCAGCCTTGATGCCGGCCCGGTAGGCTGGGCTGTCCTCCAGCGGGCTGACGACACGCAGTGAGCCATCGTCGTCGCTCTGGATCTGGATGCCGACGCCGCTGAACTCGCCCTGCGTCGTCTTCTGGAACTCATCGAGGTCCGTCGGCCAGATGACGGTGCTGAACGGATCCAGCGATCCAAACGCTCCATCGGCAAACTCGCTGACCAGCACCTCTTCGGGGAGGTTGATGGTCTGCGTGTTGACCTCCGCGAGCTGGTTGAGCATCCGCAGCAGGTCGCGATCGTCCGGATTGGCCAGATTCTGGGCCCGCTGGAGGCTGGTCTGGAGGAACTGCTCAAACTGCTGCCGCTTGGCCGGATCGGCCAGGCCCTCGAAGGACCGCTCCAGGCCGCTGGTCGTGACCAGCGTCTGCATCCCCTGCAAACCGCCGACGATCAGATCGCGGTAGGTGATGTCGCGCCAGTAGTTCTGGCGGGCGTGCTCCAGCGAATCCCGGAGCATCCGCAGCTTGATGCGGGCCAGGGCTTCCTGCCAGTTAATGCCCAGATGATCGGCTTCGGCCTCATTGTTGTCGGCAGCCGCGGCGGGGTTGCCGGGCGTACCCTTGGTTGCGTCGGCTGCGTTGGCCGAGGGCTGGGTCGTCGGCTCGAGCAGGGCCTCGACGGCCTTCCGCTCATCGGCATCGGATTCCTGGATGCGTTTGAGCTCTTCCGGCGCGTACAGCGCCAGCAGGCGGATCCGCCGCGTGACGCGCTTGAGCCGGTCCTTCCAGACCGGGTTGATCGGCTCGATTGACCCCAGGCTGGAATACAGCCGCAGCGCCCGGACCCACTGTTCGTTCTGGTCGTAATCCTCAGCCTGCTTCACCGCCCGGCTGACCAGGTTGTCAACCCACGGCTCGGCCCGGAACGCATCCTTATCTTCCGCCAGGAGATACGCTTTGGCGGCCGCCTCCAGGGCGTAATCGACATAGCCGTTATCCAAGAGCAGCCGCACGTCGGCGACGGCTTCGTCAAACTGCTTGCGCCGTTCCTGAGCAAATCGCTGCCGCTGCTGCTCGAAATGCTGGACCCAGTTGGCCATCTGGACCGTCACCGGGTCCTTGGTCAGGTCGGCTGCCCGCACCAGGAGATCCGTACTCTGGTCGAACTTGCCCTGCCGGATCGCCGCCAAAGCAGCGGACTTGAGATCCTCGGCCAGCGCCAACGGATCCGCCGGCTCGGCTGCGACAGGCACCGCCGGCAGACCAAATAGGCCAAGCGCCAGCACGGAACACAGCCACCATCGTGCTACACGTCGTGTCATGAAATACATCCTGTCAATCAAGCCGGATCCCTCGCCCCACTGGACGACTGGTGAATCCAACACCCCAAAGAATCACAGTATATCGCTCGAATCGCACAATCAAACGCCAATTTCCGCCCCCAATAAGGACGCTGGTCCCGCCCGAAGGTTTGTTGACGTTTCAAACGCGATTCCACATCTGGCCTGCAGCGATCCGTGGAGAACTCCCGCTGCATCCTGTAGCATGCACAAACGGCGGTAAAGTCGCACCCCGCCGCAAGATCCGTCAGCCGCCGGGACCGCTTCCCCGCGGCCTTACCGAACATGCTCTAGACCGATGCAGACTGTCACCGCAATCCTGTCGGATGCCTTCCGGGCCGCCATCAAAGCGGCGTTTGAGATCGATGCCGATCCCTTGGTCAGTGTCTCCCAGAACCCCCGGTTTGGAGACTACCAGTCCAACGCCGCCATGCCCCTGGCCAAGAAGATTGCCGAGAAAACCGGCCAGAAGACCAATCCCCGCCAGGTTGCCGAGCAGATCCTTGCCAAGCTCAACCTGGGCGAGATCGCGGCTGAGGCCCCCACCATCGCCGGACCGGGGTTCATCAACGTGCGGCTCTCTCCCGCCTGGCTGGCCGGCCGCCTGCAGGCGATGCGATCGCACGAGCGTCTGGGCATCGATCGAGTCGCCGCCCCCCAGCGGGTTGTGGTCGACTACTCCGGGCCGAACATCGCCAAGGAGATGCACGTCGGCCACCTGCGGAGCACCATCATTGGTGATGCCATCGCCCGGCTGCTGAGCTTTGCCGGGCATGACGTCATCCGCCAGAACCACATCGGCGACTGGGGCCTGCAGATGGGCATGGTCACCTACGCCGTCGAACAGGCGGGCGTCCCCGCCAATCAGCTCACCCTCCGCGACCTGGAACAGCTTTACAAGCAGATCAATAAGGCCAGCGAGGACCCCGCCATCCGCCGCCAGATGGCTGAGCGGACGCGCATCCTCCAGAACACCCCCAAGGACCAGCTCACCGCCTGGCATCAGGTCCGCGAGCTGACCCTCACCGCGGCTCAGGAGCTCTACCAGCGGCTCGACGTCACGCTCACGCGCGACGACGTCCGCGGCGAGAGCTTCTACAGCGACCGCTACGCCCCGATGATCCAGGAGCTGCTGGCCGAGGGGCATGCCAAGGAAACCGAAGGCGCCATCGGCCTGTTCCCGCCCGGTTTTACCAATCGCGAAGGCGAGCCGCGGCCGTTCATCATCCAAAGCCGCGACGGCTCGTTCCAATACCCGACCTTCGATCTGGCGGCGCTGCGCTATCGTGTGCAGGAGCTGCGTGCCACCCGCATCATCTACACGCACGACTCGCGACAGGCGGAGCATTTCGCCATGCTCTTCGCCGTCGGGAAGATGCTCGGCTGGGATCACGTCGACAGCCAGCCGGTGCAGCTCGACTATGCCCCCTTCGGCACGGTGCTCGGCGAGGACGGCAAGCCGCTCAAGACCCGCTCCGGCGAGAACATCAAGCTCGCCGACCTCATCGACGAAGCCGAGCAGCGCGCCCTGGCCCTCGTCACCGAGAAGAATCCCGACTTGCCCGAAGATCAGCGCAAGAACATCGCCCATGCCGTCGGCATCGGCGCCGTCAAGTACGCCGATCTGTCGAAGGATCGCACCAGCGACTACGTGTTCTCATGGGACAAGATGCTGGCGATGGACGGTAATACCGGGCCGTATCTGCAGTACGCCCATGCGCGAATCTGCGCCATTTTCCGCAAGGCTGAGGAGGACGAAGCCGTCGAGAATCTCGCCCTGCCGGCTGCCTATCTCGACATGCCCGGCGGCGTGACGGCCCAGCCGTTCAGCCATCCCCACGACCCCACCATCCGCCTGGAAACCCCGCAGGAGACTGCACTTGCGCTGCACCTGGTCCGCCTGGGCGAGACGCTCGACTCCGTCGCCCGCGACCTCAAGCCGCACGTGCTCTGCCAGTACCTGTACGACCTGGCTGTGCTGTTCAGCAGTTTCTACGAGAACTGCCCGGTCCTGAAGGCAGAAGGCCCCCTGCGCCAAAGCCGCCTGGACCTATGCGACCTGGTCGCCAGGACGCTGGCGCTCGGCCTCGACCTGCTGGGCATCGCGCACCCCGAGCAGATGTGACCTATGTCAGCAGTCTGCGGGCGGCAGTGGGTACCCGGTGTCGAGTTGCCGCCAGCGACCAGTGACCAAGGGCAAGTCACACTCCCTGGTCATCGGTGGCCATCGGTGCGCATCGGTGGCAACCAAGCTGAGTTACGTTTGCCGTTTTTCAGCCAGCAACGCATCCACCCAGTCGGGCTTTTTCCGCAAGCCGATGCGCCATGGCAATTGGTGGTACGGTGACGTGCACAACATCAGCAACTGCTGCTCGCGCTGCTGAAGCTTGGCCCGTGTCTCCTGCAACTGCTGCTCCAGCGACGTGATGCGCTCGGCTGTGCGCTCCTCCAGCTTGCGCAATGCCTGCGTCGTCGTCTTCAGCCAGTTCTGCGTCTGCGTCAGCTCCTCACGCACGCGGCGATTCGCGTCATACGCCTGATCACGCAAGCCAATCTGCACCTGCAGCTCGTTGTGGACCCTCTCCAGCGCTGCCGCAGCCCGGACTTTCTCCGCCTCCAGATCCGTCACCTGCCGCCGCAACGACGGCACCTCACGCGAGATCTCGCCGGCTGCCCCTCGCGCCAGCACGTCATTCGCGATCCGGAGGCGATCGTCAGAAGCCTGGCTCAGGCGCGCATTGACCGCATCGACATCCGCCGCTGCAAAAAGATTGTCGTACCAGATCGGCTCAGCGAAGGTCGTGGGAACCAGCCGCCGCGACGCCACATCGAACTTGCAGAGCGTATAGCCGCTGGCCGTGATGGCCTCGAACAGCGTCTGTGACGATGTGCCCGCTCGCTGAAGGTTGGGCTCGGTGAACTCGATCATCACCACGGCCAGCCGCCGCTGCTCGACCGACCGGCTCGCTCCGTGCCACGCAGCCAGCTCCATCCCCTCGACGTCCAGCTTCACGAACGCCGCATGCTCGATCCCCTGCTCCTCGAGCATCTGATCGATCGTGATGACGTCGACCTCGACATCCCCCTCGCCCGCACCGCCGCTCAGCGTGTTGTAAGCCGATCGGCCCGATCCGCCGGAGTGCAGCATCTGCCGACCGCGCGTCTCGCCGACGGCGGCCTCGATGACGGTCACCTGCCCCCCTGTGTTGCGGCGCAACAGCTCAGCCGTGCGGGATGCCGGTTCCACTGCGATGACCCGCCCGCCAGGCATGACGACCTGCTGGGCAATCGCTGAGAACAACCCGACGTGCGCACCGATATCGAGGACTGTGTCGCCCGGTCGGCCATAAAGCCACAGCATCGCCTGCTCAGCGGCTTCGAACCAGCCCTGTCGCAGAAATGTGGCCACATCGTCACCGGGCTCGAACGCCAGCCACCCGACATGCGGCAGGAGCATCTGATCTATCGCGTCCATCCATTCTCCAAGCCGGCTGAGGCTACCCGCCACGCCTCAGCCCGGCAAGCCGCCCGGGCGAGAGACCGACATAGCGCAACTCACCTCACCCATCCTCGCCACAATATTAGGGCAAAGTCAGGACTGGCCTTTCCGTCGCCCCTACGCCTTTCCCTTCGTCGCCTGGCGGCCTCGTCGCACCATCGCGTTGTCGCTCTATCGCGCCCTTCACCCTCATCGACTCACAACCACAACTCTCTAACGATCTTCCCCCTTGGACCCGATAACAGAGATGGTATACTGCCCTCGGTCGGCATGGACGCTGGCTCGATGGGCCTGGCAAAGAGGCACGCATGGAAGCTACTACGGCTGAGGGTGAGCCGCGGGCATTGATCTCCCGCTCAGCTCTGACACACAACGCAGCTTTGATCCGCAAGGTCGTCGGCCCGTCGGTCAAAATCTGCGCCATCATCAAAGCCAACGCCTACGGCCACGGCGCCGACATCGTTGTCGACACCCTCACCAACTACACCCACAACAACGTTGAACCGCCCCTGGTCGATGCTTTGGCTGTCGCCAACATCGACGAGGCACTCGCCCTGCCTGAAACCACCCTGCCGGTCCTCATCTTCCGCCCGGTTGAGAACGCTTACGTTGGCGCCCAGCGGGAGAAGCTCGAAGCCGCCATTCGCGCCGGCTGGGTCCTGACGATCTGCTCGATTCCGGCAGCCGAAGATATCGCACGCATCGCGCTGGCCGTCGGGCGGCGCGCAGCCGTTCAGATCATGGTCGACACCGGCATGACGCGCAGCGGTGTCGATTGCGACGATCTACCGGCGCTGTGGGCTCGCGTGTTGGCCCTGCCGTCGCTGCGGCTGGCGGGCGTCTGCACGCATTTCGCCTGCAGCGAGCAGCGCGATCACCCCGCTACAGGCCAGCAGCTCGCCTGCTTCCGCAAGCACACCGACCCGCTTCTGGAGAAGACGCAGTCGCGCATCATCCGCCACGTCGCCAACAGCGGCGCGGTGTTCCTGCACCCGCAGTCGCATCTGGAGATGGTGCGGCCGGGCATTGCGCTGTACGGCATCGACCCGACCTGCCGGCCGAACATGCATCGCTACCTTCGGCCGGCACTGCGATGGGTCGCCCCACTGCTGATGATCCGCGACGTGGCGGCTGGGACGTCGGTTGGCTACGGCTATACTTGGACCACCCCGCGCGACACGCGCATCGGCCTGGTGCCCGTCGGCTATGCCGATGGTTACCTGCGTGCGTTCTCCAATCGCGCTAAGGTGATCGTCAACGGCCGGCCCTGCCCGGTCGTCGGCCGCGTGAGCATGGACCTGATCACGATCGATCTGGGCACTAGCACGCCGGCAGCCGTCGGTGACGACGTGACGCTGATTGACGACGATCCGCTCAGCCCCGCGAGCATTTACCGCCTGGCTGAGATCGCGGAGACGATCCCCTACGAACTGTTCTGCCAGATCGGCCGGCGCATCCCCCGCGTCGCCGTCGAACCGCAGGAAGCCGCCCTCCCCGCCGCCACCGACGCCGCGTGAACGGCGCCTGCGAAGGCGCGCGGATAGAAGCGCAACAATCACAAATATCTCAAAGACAACAAAGACGTGAATGATCTGTGGCGCGGGCGTCTCGTCCGCGTTTCTCAATTCAGGCGCTCACAGATGTAGGGCAGGCTATGATCTGCCTACGCGACAGCATCAGATACAACCGACATGTGGCACGGGCGTTTCGCACGTGCGGCAAAAGAAGAAACCACAGATGAACCCCGATGAACACAGAACCATCTGCATTCATCCATGTTCATCTGTGGTTTCCCAGAACCGGAGGTAAAGCGCTTACGCGAACAGCTTCGCCAGCACCTTCTGGGCAGCCGCGACGCCCTTGCCGTACTCGACCTTGTGGCCGAGGCTGTTGAGGACGTGCTCGATGGCTGCCACAACCGCCAGCGCGTCGTAGGCGTCGGTGTAGCCCATGTGGTTCACGCGGAAGATCGACCCTTCCATCGAACCCTGGCCGCCGGCGACGTGAATGTTGTGCTTGTTCTTCAGCCCGTTGCGGAAGTCTTTGTCGCTGATCCCGGCGGGGTAGCGCACAGCCGTCACCGAGTCAGCCGGCGACTGGCTGAAAAGCTGCAGCCCCAGTGCCTGGACGCCCTGGCGGAACGCCTCCGCGATGATGCCCGTCCGCTTCCACACGCCCTCGATCGTCTCCTGGCGGATCATCGCCAGGCTGACCTGCTGGGCGGCGATCAGCGTGTTGGCCGGCGTGAACGGCGTGTCGTCGTTCTCGAGGCTCTTCTTGTACTTGGCCAGATCTAGGTAGAACTCGCGGCGTGCCTTGTTGGCTTCGACGGCCTTCCACGCCCGCTCGCTGAGAGCGACATACCCAAGACCCGGCGGGAGCATCAGGGCCTTCTGGCTGCCCGTGATGGCCACGTCGACGCCCCATTCATCCATGCGGAACTCGAAGGCGCCGATGCTGGTGATGCCGTCGACGATCAGCAGCGTATCGCCGCTGTCGCGAACGACCTTGCCGATGCCCTTGAGATCGCAGGTCGTCGCCGTGCTGGTCTCGCTGTGCACGAGGATGACGGCGTCGTACTTGGTCGCCTTGAGCTTGGCGGCGATCTCCTCGGGCGTCGTGTGCGTGCCGTAGTCCTTCTTGAGCTCCTCGACGTCGATGTCGTAGGCCTTGCAGACCTGAGCCCAGCGCTCGGCGAACTTGCCGTTGGAGACGTTGAGGACCTTCGCCCCGGGCTTGAGGGTCGAGACGATGCCCGCCTCAGCGGCCGCCGTGCCCGAGCCGGTGATGGTCAGCACAGGCTGGCTGGTCTGGAAGACATATCGCAGATCCTGCTGGATCTGCTTGAACATCGCGCGGAACTCGGCTGTGCGGTGATGAGACACCGGACGGGCGAGCTCCAGGAGCGTGGCTTCGGGAACGCTGGTCGGGCCGGGAGTAAAAAGGCGGTATTTCATGGGGGTTAGTGTTATTTGTTACTCGTTGGTTGTCATTGGTCACTGGTCACTTGTCATTCGCCGGGCGTCGGAATGGGAACGGGCGTTTCCGGGTGCGATTCAGTCACAAACCACGAGTTGTAGCGAGTGA
The DNA here is from genome assembly GCA_937904525.1 of uncultured Phycisphaerales bacterium. Classification (GTDB taxonomy): domain Bacteria; phylum Planctomycetota; class Phycisphaerae; order Tepidisphaerales; family Tepidisphaeraceae; genus CALEKX01. The sequence continues at coordinate 41,146 of CALEKX010000062.1, read as the reverse complement.
CAGGTGACAATTGACAGATGACCCCTACACATTATTCCATTTCTCTCGCAGGAAGGCGATGATCCGCGGACTGTCCTGAGCGATGTCGAAGCCCTTGCACTCGACGCTGATCAAGCCGCGATAGTTGCCGGTTTTGAGCGTCCGGAAGAACGCGTCATACGGCGACTGCTCGGGCGCGCCGGACTCGCCCGGTGCGGTTCGGCCGACCTTGTCAGCCACGTGAACGTGGCCGATCCAGGGCATCGCGGCTTCAAGGTTAGCCAGGGGCTCATCCTCAAGCCAGAAGTGATAGCTGTCAACCAGGCACCGGATGGCCGGGTGATTGACCTCACGGACGTAGGTCATCGCCTCGGCAACCGAGTTGATGATGTTGCACTCGGACCGGTTCAGCGGCTCGATGACGAGCGTGACGCCGTTCTGCTGGGCGATCGGAGCGCTCATCCGCAGAAAATCGAGGATCTGGCTGCGGGCTTTGTCGCGATCGAACCCCTCGGGTACGCCGCGCGCCCCGCCGCTGCCGAAGACCAGCGTATGGACGCCGGTCTGGCCGGCACGGGTCAGCACATTGGTCATGTACCGGCGCAGGGCCTCGAAATCGACCTGAGGGCCGACGATCTTAAGCGATCCCGGCACCAGACAGTTGGCTGAGGGCAGCGGAAGCGGCAACTGCTTCAGCGGCGAGAGATCAACCTGGTCGGACTCGCCCTGGAACATCGCCTGTGTGTGCCCCTCGATGAAGTCCCAACCAGCCGCCTTGGCGGCCTGGGCATTCTGCGGTCCCGTACACATTCCGAATTGCATCTAGCGAGCTCCTTCCGACTTGCGGAGGGCGGATCATACGCCAAAGGCCGGCGCGTTGCCAGCACGGCCGCCGCTTCAGACCCCTGTCGGCGTCCTTGAAGACAACAAAAACGCTCCACTGCCCGCAGGCAATGGAGCGTTTTTTCTGATTGCGGCACCGGCCGCGTTCATAGGCGGCAAATGGCTCAGGTCGTCGGCTGGGCCTCGGCCTCGATGAAGGACCGCGGGCCATCCGACTGAGCCGACTCGTGCGCCGGCGGCTCGGCCAGGTGCTTGATTCGCATGTTGAGATACGGATGGAACGCCGTACCGGCCGGGATGAGGTGGCCGAGGATGACGTTCTCCTTGAGGCCGACCAGATAGTCCACCGATCCAGCCAGCGCGGCTTCCGTGAGGACCTTCGTGGTCTCCTGGAAGCTGGCGGCGCTGATGAAGCTTTCGCTCTGCAGCGAGGCCTTGGTGATGCCCAGCAGCAGGGTCTTGGCGCGAGCCGGCTTGGGACGCTTGAACTTGGCCGGTTCCTTGCCGGCGGCCTCGGCGGCTTCGTTCGCCTCCTTGACCTCGGCCTTGGAGACCAGATCGCCTTCCTTGAAGTCCGTCCCGCCCGGATCGGTGATCCGGTAGCTCTGCGTGAGCTGCTCGTTGCCCTGGCGGAAGCGGAACTTGTCCACAACCTCGCCCGGCAGGAAGTTGGAATCGCCCGGATCCTCGACCTTCACCTTCCGCAGCATCTGGGCGAGGATGATCTCGATGTGCTTGTCGTTGATCTTCACGCCCTGCGAACGGTAGACGTTCTGGACCTCGGTCAGCAGGTACTGGTACAGCGCCTCTTCGCCCTTGATCCGCAGGATGTCGTGCGGGATCAGCGGACCGCGGATCAGCGGCTCGCCGGCTTCGACGAAGTCGCCGGTGTGCACCAGCAGTTCCTTGTCCTGCGGGACATGGTGCTCGCGCTCCATGCCCGTCTCGTTGCGGACGATGATGGTCATCTTGCCGCGACGCTTCTCCGAGCGGATCTCGACCGTACCGGAGATCTCCGCCAGCACGGCGGGATCCTTCGGCTTGCGGGCCTCGAAGATCTCGGTGACGCGCGGCAGACCGCCGGTGATGTCCATCGTACCGCCGGCTTCCTTGGGCAGACGGGCGATGAGCTGGCCAGCCTGAACCTTCTGGCCTTCCTTGACGTCGATACGGGCCTTGGCCGGCAGGTAGTGGAAGTCGAGGATCTTGCCGTCCTCGCCCACGATGGTGATGCGCGGATGACGCTCACCCTTGTGCTCGATGACGACCAGCTTGCCTTCGCCGACCCCGCGCCGCTCTTCCTCGACGCGGACGGTTTCGCCGACCTCGATATCCTCGTACTGGATCGTACCTTCCTTCTCAGCCAGGATCGGCGTGATGTGGGCATCCCACACCACCAGTTGCTGGCGAGCCTTGACCTTCTCGCCATGCGGCACGAGCACAGTGGCACCGTAAGGCACCTTGTACACTTCGAGCTCGCGGCCCTTGGCGTCGAGGATGGCGATTTCGCCGTTGCGCTTCAGCGCGACCAGGCGGGTCTCGCCCGTCTCCTGATCCTTAACCGGAACGGCTGAGATATCGCGGTGCTCGACCGTACCCGCCGAGCCGGCCTTGATGTCGTTCTCAATCAGCGAACCGGTCGCCACACCGCCGGTGTGGAACGTACGCATCGTGAGCTGCGTACCGGGCTCACCAATCGACTGAGCGGCGATGATGCCCACCGCCAGGCCCTCTTCGACCAGGCGGTTGGTGCTCATGTCGACGCCGTAGCACCGGGCGCACACGCCGCGCGGGGATTCGCACGTCAGCGGCGAGCGGACGCGGATGCTCTCCAGGTTCAGCGCCTTGATCTTGTCAGCGATCTCGCCGGTGATGACCTGGTTCTCAGCGACGATGACCTCGTCGGTGATCGGGTTGCGGATCGTGTCGCGGGCCGTACGGCCGACGATCATGTCCTTCAGTTCGACTTCGACCGACTCACCCTTGTAGATCGTGCTCTTGTTGACGCCGTTGAGCGTGCCGCAGTCCAGCTCGTTGATGATCACGTTCTGGGCCACGTCCGCGAGCTTACGGGTCAGGTAACCCGAGTCCGCCGTCTTGAGGGCCGTGTCAGCCAGACCCTTACGGGCGCCGTGCGTCGAGCTGAAGTACTCGAGCACCGACAGACCTTCGCGGAAGTTACTCTTGATCGGCGTTTCGATGATCTCACCCGACGGCTTGGCCATCAGACCACGCATGCCGCCGAGCTGGCGCATCTGGTCGACCGAACCACGGGCCTTACTGGTGGCCATCGTGTGGATCGGGTTGATGTACCGCGGGATGCCGCGCTTCTTGGCTTCCTCAGCCGTGATCGGACGGCCTTCCTCGTCGCGATAGTCGTTTTCGAGGGCGGTCATCAGATCGTCGGTGACCTGCTTGCGGGCATGGCCCCATAGATCGATCAGCTGAGCGTAACGCTCCTGATCGGTGATCGCGCCCATGCGGTAGTTCTTCTCGATCTTGTCGGCCTTCTTCTGGCCCTCTTCCAGGATCGTGGCCTTGGATTCGGGCGTGCGGATGTCGACGATGCCGAAGCTGAGGGCAGCCAGTGTGCTGTGGCGGAAGCCCAGCGTCTTCATCTCATCCAGCAGGTCGATCGTCGCCGGGCGGCCGAGCTTGGCGTAGCAGTCGGCGATCACGCGGCTCTGGCCGGCGCTGGCCAGCGGGTAGTTGTAGAACGGCATGTCCTTCGGCAGCACATCGTTGAAGATGCAGCGGCCGATGGTCGTGAGGATGACCTTACCGTTGTAGCCTTCGGGCATCGGGCGGATCTCGTAGCTCGGATCCAGCCGCTTGCGATGCTCCTCGGCATGCTTCCAGGAAACGCTCTCGATCGTAACCGGCCCGCTGTCCTGGCTGGTGACGACATGCGTGCGCTCCGGCAGGCGGACGAAGATGCGCGCGTGGGTCGCAATCTTGCCCTGGGCGTACGCCATCATCGCCTCATGCGGGCTGTGGAACATCATGAACTCACCCTTGTCGCCTTCGCGCTCAATGGTGATGTAATAGATGCCCAGCACGATGTCCTGCGACGGCGAGATAATCGGGCTGCCGTTGGCCGGCGAGAAGATGTTGTTGGGCGCCAGCATGAGCACATGCGCTTCGGCTTGCGCCTCGATCGACAGCGGCAGGTGCACAGCCATCTGGTCGCCGTCGAAGTCGGCGTTGAAGCCGCGGCAGACCAGCGGGTGGATGCGGATGGCGTTACCTTCGACCAGCACCGGTTCGAACGCCTGGATACCCATGCGGTGCAGCGTCGGGGCACGGTTCAGCAGCACCGGATGCTGGTAGATCACCTCTTCGAGGATGTCCCACACCTCCGGATCGCGCCGCTCGAGCATCTTCTTGGCGGACTTGATCGTGTCGGCCAGGCCATGCTCCTTGAGGCGGCGGATGATGAACGGCTGATAGAGCTCCAGGGCGATCTTCTTGGGCAGACCGCACTGATGCAGCTTGAGTTCGGGGCCGACGACGATGACCGAACGGGCCGAGTAGTCGACGCGCTTGCCAAGCAGGTTCTCGCGGAAGCGGCCCTGCTTGCCCTTGATCATGTCCGTCAGCGACTTGAGCGGACGGTTGCTGGAACCCAGCACCGGCCGGCGGCAGCGGCCGTTGTCGAACAGCGCGTCGACCGCCTGCTGAAGCATGCGCTTCTCGTTGCGGATGATGACCTCGGGGGCGTTGAGGTCCACCAGCTTCTTGAGGCGGTTGTTGCGGTTGATGATGCGGCGATAGAGGTCGTTGAGGTCCGACGTCGCGAAGTTGCCGCTTTCCAGCAGAACCAGCGGACGCAGATCCGGCGGGATGACCGGGATCACGTCCATGACCATCCACTCGCACTTGTTCTCGGAGTTGCGGACCGCCTCGATCATTTTGAGGCGCTTGGTCAGGTCCTTGATCTTCTGCTTGGAGTTGGTCTTCTCAATCTCGGCGCGGATCTTCTTGGCTTCGGATTCGAGATCGAGCTGGCTGAGCAGCTTCTTGATGGCTTCAGCGCCCATCTCGGCAACGAAGTCATCGCCATACTTCTCGTAGGCCTGGCGGTACTCGTCCTCGGTCAGAAGCTGCTTGCGTTTCAGGGGCGTCTTGCCCGGATCGGTGACGACGTAGTCCTGGAAGTAAACGATCTTCTCGATGTCGCTGGTCTTCATGTCCAGCAGCGCGCCGAGGCGCGACGGCAGGGCCTTGAAGAACCAGATGTGCACGACCGGCGCAGCCAGGTTGATGTGGCCCATGCGCTTACGGCGCACACGCGAATGGGTCACCTTCACACCGCAGCGATCGCAGATGATGCCCTTGTACTTCGTGCCCTTATACTTGCCGCACGAACACTCCCAGTCGCGCTCGGGGCCGAAGATGCGCTCGCAGAACAAGCCATCCTTCTCCGCGCGGTACGTGCGGTAGTTGATGGTCTCGGGCTTCTTGACCTCGCCGAAGCTCCACGACCGGATGTCGTTGGGGCTGGCAAGCTGAATCCGCACCGAGCCATAGTCATTCACGCGATCGTAGATGGTTTCAGCCATGATTCTCTTTCGTCTCCATGATGCAGGCCAACCGCCCGCGTGTTGTTCTGCAAGGTTCGCTTCACCCGCTCAGGCTGCCTGATGCCCCGCCATGCGAACCCGGCAGCACAGTGCGCCTTTGAGGTTCGCCACAGCAGCAGGCCGATCAGCTCGCGATCCTGGCATCCACTGCTTCCAAGAGGCACGAACGGAACGAAAGGTTCCAGTTCTTTCAGCTCCCGGATCGATTTCAGGATGCTGATGGCGTCCTGTTCAGACGCGCTCGCCGTCCTTTCACATCAGATCCGTATCCTCCTCCATACCCAGCCCCTTCTTCTTCTCGAGCTGGATATTGAGGCCCAGGCCGCGGATCTCGTTGCACAGCACGTCGAACGACACCGGCGTACCGGCTTCGAGCGTGTTGACGCCCTTGACCATGCTCTCGTAGATCTTGGTGCGGCCTTCCACGTCGTCGGACTTCACGGTCAGCAGTTCCTGCAGGATGTAGGCTGCGCCATACGCCTCCAGGCCCCAGACCTCCATCTCACCGAAGCGCTGGCCACCGGTACGGGCCTTACCGCCCAGCGGCTGCTGGGTGATCAGGCTGTACGGGCCGGTCGCACGGGCGTGGATCTTGTCGTCGACCAGGTGGTGCAGCTTCATCATGTACAGGTAGCCGACCGTGGTCTTCTGCTCGAACGGCTCACCGGTGCGGCCGTCATACAACTGCACCTTTCCGCCGTAGGGCATCTGTACTGCCAACTCTCGATCCATCAACGGCCGCGGCTTCGGATAGGTCTGCAGCAGATACTGCGCCTCTTCACGGAATCGTTGGACAAAATTGTTGGCGCTTGGACCGCTCCAATGGAGTTTGAGACGCGCTTGAAGCATTTGATCGCCACGTTCACCAGCCAAACCAATGTATCCTTCGTTAACCCGACCGGTCAGCCGGTTCTTGAAGAAATACAAGCCCTGTCGATCTTCAATCTGATGCAGTATTTCTGGCGAACTCGGCAGCCAAGGCTGTCCATCCTGATCAGAGATAGCCTGCTTCGCCTTATTGAATAACGCTGCCAGAGTTGGTGAACCCAACACCCGTTCCCTGGCTTCATCGATATCGCTGACCTTTGCCGGTTTGCGATTGAATCGCGGCAGATGGGCACGGGCTGCGACACGCGGATTCGGGTCTGGATACTCGCCTAGCAGTGCAGTTTCGAGATCTCGAAGCTCCTCAGCACTCAATCGCTTCGGCGTATCCGTATAAAGCACCTTGAACGAGCTCAGCCACTGCGAGAAACCAAAGTCCAGCAGTTTCTTGTGGTCCTTCTCGTCGCGAACGATGGCCTCCATTTCGGCCGCCACTCCGGCAAGGGCCGCCTCCTCCTGACGCCGCGCGACCGACTTATTCGCCTCATCGATCGCCGCGAAGATTTCATCTTCGGTGGCCCCGTCGAAGACGGGGGTGATGGCCTGCTGACCGAGAACGGCCATGGCCCAGCCGAGGTGCGTCTCGAGAATCTGGCCGACGTTCATACGGCTGGGCACGCCCAGCGGGTTGAGCAGGATGTCGACCGGCGTGCCGTCCTCGAGGAACGGCATATCTTCCTCGGGCACGATGCGGGCGATAACGCCCTTGTTCCCGTGGCGGCCAGCCATCTTGTCGCCGACGCTCAGCGGACGCTTGGTCGCGACGTAGACCTTGACCATCTCCAGCACGCCCGACGGCAGTTCGTCGCCGCGCTTCATGTGTTCCATCTTGCGGTCGCGCTCCTTGAGCACGGCCTGCACACGCGGCCAGAAGCGGTTGTAGGTGTCCTCGGCTTGCGCCTTGGCTTCCTTCGAACCCTTCAGCCAGTCGAGCTGGAAGTTCTCGATCTGCTCGAGGATGACGTCGGGGATGTCGCTCTGGCCGACCTTCTGACGCGTGTTGGGGTCGACCATGATCTGCCCGGTCACCTCGTTCATCTCGTTGACCATCTGGCGGAAGATCTCGATCGCCTTGAGATTCATTTCCTTCTCGTAGCGCTCGATCTCCTTCTTCATCGCCTTCTTCTGCTCGTCGTTCATGTGCATGCGACGGCTGAAGCGCTGAGCGCCGATGACCACGCCCTCTTCGCCGGCCGGCATCTCCAGCGAGTCGTTCTTCACGTCCTCGCCGGCGCGGCCGAAGATCGCGTGCAGCAGCTTCTCTTCGGGCGTCAGCTCGCTCTTGCTCTTGGGCGCGACCTTACCGACGAGGATGTCGCCGGGGCCGACGCGCGTCCCGATGCGGACGATGCCGTTCTCGTCGAGGTTGGCCAGCGCACGCTCGCTGACGTTGGGAATGTCGCGCGTGAACTCCTCGCGGCCGAGCTTGGTCTCGCGGATCTCGACGTCGTACTCCTCGATGTGGATCGAGGTGAACACGTCATCCTTGACCAGCCGCTCGCTGATGACGATGGCGTCTTCGAAGTTGTAGCCGTCGAAGGTCATGAACGCGACCAGCACGTTGCGCCCCAGCGCCAGCTCGCCCTGATGGGTGGCGGCGCCGTCGGCGATGATCTGGCCCTTCTTGACCCGCTGGCCCTTCTTGACGATCGGCTTCTGGTTCTGGCAGGTGCGCTCGTTGAGGCCGACGAACTTGCGGAGGATGTATTCATCGGCGTTGTCGATGAGGATCCGCTCGGAGTCGACATACGTCACGACGCCCGAACGCTCGGCACGGACGACCATGCCGCTGTTGCGCGCAACCGGCTTCTCCATGCCCGTGGCGACCAGCGGCGGATCGGTCCGCAGCAGCGGAACGGCCTGACGCTGCATGTTCGAACCCATCAGGGCGCGGTTGGCGTCGTCGTGTTCGAGGAACGGGATCAGCGCCGCCGAGACGGAGACCGTCTGCCGCGGGCTGATGTCGACGTACTGCACCTGCTTGCTGGGCACGGTCGCCAGGTCGCCCTCGACGCGCGCCAGCACCAGGCCCTTCTTCAGCGAGCCGTCCTTCTCGACGACGTCCGGCGGCGCCAGGACGGCCTTCATCTCCTCGTCGGCACGCAGGTACTTGTGCTTGCCGTTGACCTTGCCCTCTTCGACGACGCGGTACGGCGTGATCAGGAAGCCGTAGTCGTCGATGTCGCTGTAGATGGCCAGCGACGCGATCAGACCGATGTTCGTGCCTTCAGGCGTCTCGATCGGGCAGATGCGGCCGTAGTGCGAGATGTGCACGTCGCGCACCTCGAAGCCGGCACGCTTGCGGTTCAGACCGCCCGGACCCAGCGCCGACAGGCGTCGCTCGTGCGTGAGCGTGCTGAGCGGGTTGGTCTGGTCGACCACCTGCGACAGCTCACCGCGACCGAAGAAGAAGTCGATCGCGCTGCTGATGCTCTTGGAGTTGACCAGCTCGGCGATGCGGCCGATCTCATTGGGATCCTTCAAGCTCATGCGCTCCTGCACGGTGCGGCGGAGCTTGAGGAAGCCCTTGCGCAGCTCCTCAGTCGCCAGCTCGTCGATCGTGCGGAGGCGGCGGTTGCCCAGGTGGTCGATGTCGTCGACGTACCCTTCGCCGCTGCGCAGCTTGAACATGTACTTGAGGCTGTTGACCAGATCCTCGCTGCGGAGGGTCATCACCGTCTCAGGGACGTTCTGGTCGAACTTGCGGTTGATGCGGAAGCGGCCGACGCGGCCCAGGCGATAGCGGTTCTCGTCGAAGAACTTCTCTTCGAACAGCGTCTTGGCCTTGTCGAGCTGCGGCGGGTTGCCCGGGCGGAGGCGGGCGTAGATCTTGAGCAGCGCGCTTTCGTGGCTGTCGGCTGTGTCCTCAGCGAGCGTGTTGAGGATCAGCGGATCGCTCGGACGGGTGACGACGTCAACGGTCTTGAGGTCGCTGGCCTGGATCTTCTGCAGGGCCTCGCCGATCTGAGCGCCGGCGCGGACGAGCTCTTCGCCGCTCTGGGTATCGATGATCGGGCTGACGGCGTAATAGGTCGCCTGCAGGTCCTTCACCTTGACGGTCTGGACGTCGTAGAACTCGCGGATGATGGCTTCGGAGGTGCCGTACTTCGGATCCAGCGCCCGCAGGAAGGTGGTCGCGGGGATCTTGCTGGACTGGTCGATGCGGATGGCCAGGGCGTCTTTCTTCGTGACCGAACACTCGATCCAGCTTCCGCGTTCGGGGATGACGCGGCAGCCGTGCAGCGGACGGTCGCCCTCCTGCACCTCGACCAGGAAGTCCACACCGGGCGAGCGGTGAAGCTGGTTGACGATCACGCGCTCGGCACCGTTGATGATGAACTCACCGCCGCCGATCATGATGGGGATCTCGCCCAGGTAGATCGAGTCCTCCATCACCTCGTCCTTGTCCTTGCGGACAAAGCGGACCTGAATGCGGAACGGCATGCCGTAGGTCAGGCGCAGGGCGCGGCACTCATCGGGCGTATACCGCGGCTCGGACAGGTCGTAGCTGATGTATTCCAGGCGGAGGTTCCCGTCATAGCTTTCGATGGGGAACACCTCCCGCAGGAGGGCTTCCAGGCCCTCGTTCTTTCGCTTGGTGGGCTCCACGTCCTTCTGGAGGAACCGCTGATAGGCGGTCACCTGGACCTGGATGAGATTGGGGATGGGAAGTGCATCGCCACGCTTGCTGAAGTCGCGAATCTCTCGCACCTGCTGCATTGCTAATCCTTTTTCCCTCGGAAGGAAGGTGGAATCAGGACACGGTCGGCGCTTGGCCGGAGAGCGAAAATAACAGCACGCCCGCCCGGCGCAGACCGGTCGCTATCGCTGATTACCTTGTTTTCTGAAGACTTTCGCCGCTGCTCACCGACAACTTCTGCTGGACCGCCGCTCGCCGCGATGTCGGATTTCCGAGGCAAATGCTCGCCCGCCGGGGCTCATTGCCGGAACCGACTGCCGACGCGGAACCACCCTCGCCGGCTCACCGCCTCCATCGCGAAACCAACCTTGTTACGATAGCCACCACCAATCACAGGTCAAGCGCAATGACACAACCAGCCTGCTTCCCATTCTCCGTAGAGCAGGGGAAGGACTGGTCAGTTGGCTGAAATTGGTCTATGTGGCTCCGTCAACGATGACTCGCCAAACATACAGGCGACGTCCTGCAATGTCAACGCCCTCAAACAATTAAGCGAAATATTACCGGCGGCTCCAGCCTCGGCCGTTCGGGAGGCGGACCACCGCCCCGTCCCTTCTTACAGTTGAGTTCGCTTGCCCCTGCCGGTGGCGTCCGGGCCTATTCGAGTGCATCCCGGCGATTGTGTGGTACACTGCCCGCCCTAACACCGCGGAGGTAGCTCCATGACTCTTCGACAAGTTGTAGCCGTCGCACTCATTGGACTCGTAACCGCATCCTGCGGCGGGAATAACCCGCCGTCCGCTGCTCCCCAGGCGCCATCCCAGTCCGCCCTGCCGGGCTCATCGGCTGGCAAACAGGCCACCTCGTCGGCCAAGGCGACCGCCTCTACTGTCGCCGATAGCCAGGAGGACCGCCCCGTCCCGCCGGCTGACGCCCAGTGGACGATCTACTGCCGCACGATCACCGGCCCCAACCATATCGCCGAGTCGCGGCGTCTGCGGGATGACCTCCGCAAGATTTCGGATCTTCGGGGCTGGTATCTCGTCCACGGCAACAATGAGACCACGCTTTACCATGGCTATTACCGCGCTTTCGACGATCCCAACGATCCAGCCACACGCCGAGCCCAGACCGAACTCGACAGTATCAAGAAGCTGAAAGACCTCAGCGACAGGCCGCTGTTCCGCCATGCCATGTTCGTCGGGATCGACGTCAGCGATCCCGAGGCCCCAGCCGAGTGGAATCTGCTCAACAGCGGCGGCTATTACACGCTCGAGATCGGCATCTATACCGGCAGCATCGAGCGCAAGCAGGCAGCCGTCGACGCCGTCCGGGAAGCCCGCGCCCGCGGCATCGAGGCCTACTACCACCACGGCGACAATGCCAGCTCCGTCTGCATCGGTGCCTGGGGCCCCGAAGCCGCCGAAACCGCCGCTCCCGTGGTCAATGACGCCGTCGACAAGCCTGTCGTCATTGCCACCGACCGCCCCACCGGCCGGCTGGCTGAGGGCCTGCAGCGTCTGAAGGAATCCAAGCAGGCCATCACCGTCACGCCCAACTTCATCCCCAAGGACCCGACCATGATCGAGATGATGCAGCGATTCCCCCATCGCTACATCAACGGCGAGCTCTATTACACCACCACGCGTGACCCCAAAACCGGCCAGGTCAAGCGAACGCCGGATCCGTCCTACATCGTGCTCGTCCCCAAGCGTCCGCAGAACATCCTGACCCAGGGGAGCGACATCGGCTCCACGCCCAGCCAGGCGACGCAGCGACCTGATTACAACACCGCTATCTACGGCCAGCCGCAGCAGCAGCCGCAAAAACGCCCAGCCGGCAAGCTGCGGTCGCTGAACGACTAGAGGAAACTCTCAGAAGTGAGGGATGGAACTGGTGATTGGTGCGTGAAAAAGCCGGCAATTGCCGCCCCGCTGATTCACGCATCAATCACCACGCCTCCCGCATGCCATCCACCACCCCGAACCGCATCGACTCGATTCAATACCAATCGCCCGCCCATGGACCTTCTCATCGCCACCAGCAACCGCGGCAAAGCCGCCGAGTTCCGTGACATGCTCGATGCTCCGGGTCTGAGCATTCGCGATCTGTCTTCCTGCGCCGATGTGCCGGAGGTCGCCGAAACCGGCCGGACCTTCCGCGACAACGCCTGCCTGAAAGCCTCCGCCTATGCCCGGCATTTCAACTGCTGGGCACTGGCAGACGACAGCGGCCTGGAGGTTGATGCCCTGGGTGGCGCACCGGGCGTACACAGCGCCCGCTGGGCCGCCCTGCACAACGCCGGCTCGGGCGATGCCGACAACAACGCCCTGCTGCTCAAGCAGCTCGCCGACGTGCCGGACGATCGCCGCTCGGCTCGTTTCGTCTGCGTGCTTGCGCTGGCTGACCCGCAGGGACGAATCGTCCTGACCACGCGGGATGCGGTGGAAGGCCGTATCCTGCACTCCCTGCGAGGCAGCAATGGTTTCGGTTATGATCCGCTTTTCTATGTGGAGCACCTCGGCTGCACGACAGCCGAGCTGTCGCCGGCCGAGAAGCATGCCATCAGCCATCGCGGCAAGGCCACACGCGCCATGCGCGACCTGATGAAACGCCTGCGGCTGACATAACCAACCAGCGAACCACCGATCTTAGAAGGCGGGGGTAATGGCCAACCGACTCAACATCCTCTTCATCACCTTCGACGACCTTCGCCCCGAGCTCGGCTGCTATGGCAAGCCGTTCATGCACACGCCGCACATCGATCGCCTCGCTGCATCGTCCGTGCAGTTCAATCACGCCTACTGCCAGGTGCCTGTGTGCGGCGCATCGCGGGCAAGCCTGTTCAGCGGCCTTCAGCCGACGCCGCAACGCTTCGTCAGCTTCCTCACGCGACTGGAGGACGATGCCCCCGAAGCCATCCCGCTGCACACGCATCTCCGCAATCACGGCTACGTGACCTTCGCCCACGGAAAGGTCCTGCACCACGCAGACGACTGCGCTGCCGGCTGGACCAAACCACCCGTCGATCGGGAAGAGTGGTTCCCCGGCTACGCCAATGCAGAAAACGTTGCGCGCATCCACGAGCGCAATCGCGCCATCGCCGCTGGCGAAAAGCCCGGCAAGCGTGGCCCCGCCTGGGAGATCGGCGACGACAACGTCGATGAGTACACCTACGCCGACGGACAGATTCTCCGCTCAGCCCTCGCGGACATGCAGCAGCTCGCTGCTCAGGATCAGCCGTTTTTCATGGCGGTCGGATTCCGCCGTCCGCATCTGCCCTTCGTCGCGCCGCGGAAATACTGGGAGCTGTACGATCCCGACCAGGTCGCGCTATCGACGATCCCCGCGCCGCGCGACTGCCCACCCCAGGCCCTGCACAACTCCGGCGAGTTGCGCTTCAACTACACCGGCATCCCCGAGTCCGGCCCGTTCGACCAGCAGACGCAGCGATGGCTGATCCATGGCTATCGTGCGTCCGTCAGCTATGTCGACGAGATGGTTGGTCGGCTGATCGAGGGGCTGGAGCGGCATGGTCTTGCCGATCGGACGATTGTCGTGTTCGCGCCCGATCACGGCTTCAACCTCGGCGAGCATGGCTTGTGGTGCAAACACTGCCTGTTCGAGACATCGCTGCGCGTGCCGATGCTGATCCGCGTCCCCGGGATGACCAGCGGGCGGTCGGATGGCTTGGCCGATCTGCTCGACATTTACCCCACGCTCTGCGACCTGCTCGATCTGCCCGCGCCGCATCCGCTGGCTGGGCAGAGCCTCCTGCCGCGCCTCGCCGATCCCGCCGCGCCGGGCAAGGCCGCCTCGCTAAGCCGCTACGGCAATGGCGAAACCGTCCGCACAGAGCAATTTCGTTACAGCCAGTTCCGCAACGACGACGGCAGCGTCGCTGCGCACATGCTCTACGATCTGCAGGCCGATCCGGACGAAACCGTCAATCTCGCCGATCAACCGGCATACCGGCAGACCGTCGAGAAGCTCGCCGGCCTCCTGCCGCCACCCCAGCCGGGGCAAACCTGATTCGCTCAACCCTATCCACCCGGGGGCACTTTTGAGTAGAATCCCCAACCATGAGCCGAATCCTGGTTGCCGTCAGCAGCCCCTGGGCCGCGCAAAAGGTCGTCGATCCGGTCGCGCTGCTGGCTAGCCAACTTAATGCCGAGGTCCTGGTCGTTCATGTCTCGCGCCCCAGCGCCGGACAGATGCGAGAACAGGAGCAAGCCGACGGCGAGGCCGCCATCAGCCTGCTCCGCGAGCAGCTCCAGCAGCGCGATGTCCCCGTGCAGACCCTGCTGCTGTTCAGCGATGACATCGCCCGCGCCATCCTCAACACAGCCAGCGAACGCGATGTCAGCTTGATCTGCCTGGGCCTCACCGGAAAAAACGTCTTCGCTCGCCTGCTGGCAGGTAACGTCCCTGTTGAGCTGATCAAGAACACGCGAATCCCGGTCCTCCTGCTTCCGCCAGACTGGAACGGCTCGCTTTAGCAACAGCCCTTTTGCCTCCGCACGCTTGTTGCCATAAGGTTTCAAGGTATGAGCGATATACGGATCGGATTGATTGGCGGAACCGGCCTGGCAGAAGCAATCGCAGCCGAGGCGGATGGCGTACGGCATGACATCGACACTCCCTTCGGACGTCCCAGCGACAGCATCATCGAAACGCAGTGGGAAGGCGTGACGCTCTTTACACTTGCGCGTCACGGACCAGGGCATATCCTTCCCCCGGCCCAGGTTCCCTTCCGAGCCAACATCTTTGCGCTCAAGAGGCTGGGCGTGACGCACATCATCGCCTCGGGCGCCGTCGGCTCGCTGCGCGAGGAGCTGCGTCCGCGTGACCTGGTCATCGTCGATCAGGTGATCGACAAGACGTTCCGCCGCGTCGGCACATTCTTCGACAACGCGGCGGTCCATGTTGAAATGGCGGAACCTTTCTGCCCCGTGCTGCGTCGGATGCTCCTCTTGGCTGCCAAACCTGACGACAACACCGCTCAGCCGCAGACACAGGCAGATCAGCCGCCACCGGCTGGTCTGGCTCCCCTCGGTCAGCCCGTGGCGTCGGAATCCACGCCGCAGCCGCGGCCTTTCAGCCCCCGCCCGGACTACACCGTCCACGACCGCGGCTGCTACGTCTGCATGGAAGGCCCCGCCCTCTCCACGCGTGCCGAAAGTCTCATGCATCGCCTCTGGGGCGGCGACCTGATCGGCATGACCGCCATGCCTGAGGCAAAGCTCGCCCGCGAAGCCGAGATCCCCTATGCCCTGATCGCGCTGGTCACCGACTACGACTGCTGGCGCCAGCCCGCTCTACCGAAAGACGCCACGGCCGGCGCCGAGCAGAAACACCCAAACGCCACAGCCCTGCTCGAAGAAATCATCGGCAATCTTAAAGCGGCCAGCGCCAACGCCATCGACCTGATCAAGCGGACCATCCGCTGCATCGCCGAACATCGAGATGAGCTGGCCAATTGTCCCGCGACGCGGGCTTTGGAACTGGCCATCTGGTCCGACAAATCAAAGATCGACCCGGCTGAGGTGCAACGTCTGGCTCCGCTGTGGATGAAATACTTCGAGCCGCCAGCCCCGGCCGCCCCTGGCGACGATGGAAAACCTCATGCTCGGCCGTAAGCGACATCGCCGATTCCTCCGAACCGCCGCCGCGATTGCCACCGTCGCGAGCGTCGCGGCGGCGGATCTACTTCACGCCCAGGAGGAGGAAAGCCCCTACGCCCGCGAACCCACGCAGGGTGTCTATGTCCGCGATTCAGCCGTCGCCCTCGAGAAATTTCCCCTTGTCGCTCGCCTCGAGCGGATGAACGAGTGGGCCAAGGCAGCCGACGTCCTGCAGGAGATCCTCGAGAACTACCCCGATCGCGTCATCCAGACCGCCACCAACGACCAGAAAGAGCCGATTCGCTACACCAGCGTCGCCAACGCCGTCCAGCAGCAGATCGCCCGCTGGCCGGCTGAGGGTCTGGCCGCCTATCGCGCCCGCTTCGAGCCGATCGCCGAAGCCCGCTACGCCACGATCGACACGGGCGACATCGGCGCCCTTCGCCAGATCTACTGGCAATACTTCAATACGGCCCCCGGGCTTCGGGCGGGGATTCAACTGGTCGACCTGTACTTCCGCGATGGCGATTTCCGCGCTGCACGCGACATCGCCCAGCGGCTGCTGTCGCTGCATCCGCTGCTGAGCAACGAGCGGCCCGCACTGCTGTATCGCGCGGCCCTGCTGGCGCATCTGCTCGGCGACGAATCCACAGCCACCGAGCTGCTCAACACGCTTCGCACCAACCATCCGCAAGCCACCGGCACAATCGCCGGCGAAGTCGTCAATCTCGCCGATTCGCTGCAGCAGCAGCTTCAGATTGCACCCGCGACGGCGCAATCAGGTTCCCCGGACCACTGGCCGATGTTCGGCGGCGACCTCAGCCGTGGTCGCGTCTCCACCGCCCGTGGCGGCTTGGGCGCCCGGTTGTTCCGCATCCCGCTGTCCGCGCCGGATTACAGCGCCCTGCCAGCCGAGCAGCGCGCCGTCATCGAAACGCAGCAGCGCGATATCGACAGCAACGGCAACCGCCTGGGCGTCATCCCCGTCGTCGATGATGGCGTCCTGTTCTTCCAGGACGGCCGGCGCATCTACGCCGTCAGCCTCGAAAGCGGCCAGCCGCTGCCCGCATGGCAGCAGACGCACCCCGGCGGCGCGTACATCTTCGATACAGTCCCGGTGCCCGTCGGCCAGCAGTTGACCGTCACCGTCACTGAAGATGCCGTGCTCGCGGTGATGGGATTCAGCGACCTGCCGAACGACACGCGTGGCGTAACGCGCATCGTCTGCCTTGATCGCGCCACCGGTCGCGAGCGATGGATCGCCCGCCCCAGCGATCTGCCCGATCGCGACGCATTGCGCACGCTGAACTTCAGCGGATCGCCGCTGGTCGTCGGCGATTCGGTCTACATCATCGGCCGCGGCGGCAAGGGCGCGCAGTTCGAGGACTGCTACCTCGTAACGCTCGATTTGCGCACGGGCGCGCACCGCTGGTCCACCTATCTGGCCAGCGCCAGCACCGACCAGGTCAACATCTTCGCCGGCCGCCAGGCCCGGCCGCGCTCCAGCGACACGACCTCGCACATCGCCTACGCCGGCGGCAAGCTCTATGTGCTGACCAACGTCGGCGCGGTGGCTGCCGTCGATGCCTACAGCGGCATCATCGACTGGCTGAGCATCTATCAGCGAAACGTCCCGACAACGACGGGGCGAACGCGCCGTTTCGGCGCACGGGCGCGCATCGAGCTGCCGCGTCCCTGGACGTTCAACCCGGCGATCATCGCCGAAGGCCACCTGTTCGTCCTGCCGACCGACGGCAACGACCTGCTGATCTTCAACGCCGAAACTGGCGAGCAGGTTAAGGCGATCCGAGGAGTCCATCTGGACAATCCCACGACCATCGTCGGCGTTCTGGGCGATCGCCTGGTCGTCTGCAGTGATGACCGGATGAAGTGCATCAACTGGCGCCGCTATGAGCCGGAGCAGTACGCCGACACCAACATCGACATCGTCTACTGGCCGCAACGCTTCCCCGGCTCGCCCATCCGCGGTCGGCCCTTCATGACGACCGAATCCGTCTTCGTCCCCACGCGCAAGCAGCTCAAGCAAATCGACCTGCGCACCGGTCGGGTCGTCGCCAATCACCCCGCCGCGGCTGACACGAACACCGAGTGGGAGGAGGGTCCGGGCAACATCCTGGTCACAGCCGATCGCGTCGTCGTTGCGACTGCCAGCAGCGTCGACGTCTACACTGATCTGACCCTGGCCCGTGCCAAGCTCGATGCTGAAGTCGCGGCCTCCCCCGACAATCCCGACATCCGCCTGCGCTACGCTGAGGTGATGTTTGTTGCCGGGCGGGAGGACGTCGCCTTGGCAAAGCTCGACGAAGCCGTGTCGCTGCTGGGCGGACTGGAGGCGATGCGTTCCGGCCCCGCGCGCCACCGGCTGTTCTACACCGCTCTCCGCTACGCCGAACAGATGGCGACGCGCAGGGACGAGTTCAGCGCCAACCTCGCCAATCAGCTCTACGATCGGGCGGCCGCAGCCGCCGAGACGCCCTCGCAACAGGTGCAGTATCGTCTCAGCCGCGCGCAGTTTGCCGACGCGCAAGGCGATCGCCTCCGCGTCGCGGAGCTGTATCAGCAGATCCTCGACGATCCGCAGCTCCGGCTGGTCACAATTTCCGATCCCCGCTTCGGCGGCGCGACGCAGGCGGCGGCCGCGGCTGAGCAGGAGATCGCCAGCCTGATCCGCCGCGCCGGTCGCGGAGCCTATGCGAAGTTCGATGAACTCGCCCGCCAGGGCGTCGCAGCCGCCGGCAACGATCCCCAGGCGCTGCTGGAGCTGGCAGCCCGGTACCCCAACGCTGACGTGATCCCCTCCGCCCTGCTGGCGGCAGCCGATGCTTTCGAAGCCGCCGGCCAGCATCGGCCAGCCACGCGCACGCTTCGCCTGATCAGCCACAAGTACCCCGACGCCGTGCCCAAGGTCCGCGTCCTCGAAGCCATGGCACGCAACTACCTGGCCATGCCCAATCGCATCGAGGTCGCCATCTCGCGCCTCTCGCAGGGCGTGCGCATCGCGGGCAATCCGATGCTCCAGCAGCCGCTGGTGCTCCCCGACGGCACGACCATCCAGGGCGTCTCCTTCACTGACGCAGCCAATGCACTGCGCGAGCATGCCGCGCGCGTCCATCATCGCCCGGCGCCCGATTTCCACCTGCCCACCCGCGACTGGACACTGGCCCACCGCGGCAAGAGCCCCTTCCCCGACGAGACGCGCAAGCGCATCGACGGGATCGACGCCCTCGTCCCGCCCGCAGCCGGCTTTGCACGGCATGACCGGATCGTGACATGGAGCGCCGATCGTGGCGTCGCCATCTATCCGGTCGGCGCGACGCAGCCGCTCGGGCAGGGGAAGATCGGCTCGCAGCCGCCTCAGCAGGCGGCGTGGATCGACGACGGCCTGCTGCTGTGGACGCCGACGCAGCTTGTCCTGGTCGACCGCGACTCGGCGATGGTGAAATGGACACTCGAGTTGCAATCGCTGCCGGCTGTCGGGTTGGTCGAAGCTGAATCTCCCGCTACCGCCGATGACAGGCCAGCCCCGCCGGTCCTGCTTGATGATCGGGCCGTGAACGTCGTCAACAACCGGGTGCAGGCCGTCCGCCCAGCGCTTCCTCGTCCGCAGAGCGGCAGCGAAGAGCGGTTCATCCAGGCAGCCGTGACGCTCGATCGCGTCATGCTGATCACGTCGACCGGCCGGCTGGTGGCAGCCGATCTCGCCGACGGCTCGATCGCCTGGCAAAGCCGCCTGCTCGACGGCACCCCGATCGACCGGGTCATCGCTAATGACGACTTCACCGTCGTGCGCCTCATCCGCGATGATCGCGTCGACCTGGTCGTCTTCGACACTTACAGCGGCGAGCTGATCTCACGCCGCAGCTTCAGCACGACCAGCGGCACGGTGCCGCTGAATTTCGCTCTGGCGGCTGATGGCACGCTTGTTTACGTGCTGCCCGATCGCGTCTGCGCCAAGGATCTTTACGATCCGGGTGAGCAGCTCAACTGGGAGGTACCCGGCCAGGCGCCCGGCCGGCGCGTCTACGACGGCGCCGTGCTTCCTGATCACCTGCTGATCCAGGATGGGCGCGTCATCGTGCTCAGCGATGAGGGGCAGTTTGTCCGGATGCACTCGCTGCAGACCGGCCGGCTGATCCGCTATCCCATCGGCGAAGGCGGGCGCGAGGTCGAAGCGCTGCTGGCCACCGGTACGCAGGGCTGGGACACGCGGCTGATGGTGGATGGCACGTATCTGTACGTGATGTCGCCGCGGACGATGCTCGCCTACAACCTGGAGAACCCGCAACAGACATGGCAGGGGTTCAACGATCCAGCCGCGTCACGCAATTACCGTGATGCCATGATCGGCAGCGACTATATCGTGCTGCTGGACGCCCCCGGGGCACGCGATGGCGACGGACCGCCAAGCCCGCTGTACAACCTGTTCGCTTTCAGTCGGACCCGCACGCACAACGGCGAAAGCGGGTTGCTGGTGCTCAGCCCGACAATCCGCGAGCGGTCGGGCATCCGCACGTGGCAGGGCGTCGAGGGCGGGCTGTACTACCTGGCGGGGGATCGCACATTGCACTTCCTGGGCGGGATTCGCCCCTGATGGCGGCAAAGGCGTTACAGACGTCATATCCGGTCTGATTCGCATCCGGCTGGCCCCTCGCCCCTTAGGGATGTCAGGCAAGCCGCGCCGCCAGCGTGCCGATGCGCTCAACATGGCACGCAGCATGACTCCATTGCGCATCCCGCCGTTGACCGAAGTGAAGATCCCCTCGGGCATCGGCGTCGCTATGCCCAGCCCGTCGCGGGCGCAGATCCTCCGGCCCCCGCCACGGCCGATCCCGCGCCCGATCAACTGGCAGCCGCCGGCTAAGCCTGTCGTGCCATTTGACTACGCGCATCTGGCGGCAACCCAGCCGCAGCGGATGGCGCCGCCTGTGCGTCCGTCACACCACCCTGCCGAGCCCGCGCATACGCCATCGGCTGCACCAGGCAGCGACGCCGCCAACACGCGCGGCTGGCTGATCGGTGCATCCGCGCTGGCGGTGGTGATGATCGGCTGGCTGATCTGGAGCTGGCCCAGCGGCGGCAAGGCCTCCACGGCCTCTGCCCAACCGCCTGCGCAGGCCACTGTCGCCGTCGCACCGACGACACCTCAGCCGGCTCCGCCTGCTATCACAACAACCCCGGCCCCTCAGCCGCAGACCCGCGAACTCCAGCAGCCCCCCACCCCCGCCGTCGCACCGGTCGTGTCGACGTGGGATGAACTGCTCAGCGGCAACCGGTGATGGATCACCACCACAGACGCAGAGGATAACTTAGGCGCGGCACGGGCTCCCACAGCCCGTGCCGACACACGTTCTGGACCCTTTGTGATCGTTGAGCGACCGCCTCTTGGCGCCCCCTTCGCGTCTTTCGCGGCCCTCATTCTTCCCGACCACGTGATCACGCAGGCACAATCCGAACGAACTTCCGCCCCAGCTTCAGCACGGTCGGCTTGTCGAAGGTGAAATCCTTCTGGAAGTCGGTCGGCGCCAGTTTCTGCCCGTCCAGGCTGACCGCGCCTTCCTTGATCTTCCGGATGGCTTCGCTGTTGCTTGACGCCAAGCCGGCTTTCACGATCACCGGCGCCAGCTTCTGCGCGTCGGTCGAGACCTGCACCTCCGGCATCTCGTCCGGCACGCCCTTGTTGCTGAAGACCTTGATGAACTCCGCTTCAGCCGCGTCCGCCGCCTCGGCGCTGTGCAGCCAGGTGATGATGTACTTGGCCAGGCGGATCTTGGCCCCGCGCGGGTCCTGTGCAATCAGCGGCTTGTACTCCGTCGCGGGCAGGTCCGTCAGCAGCGTGTAGTAGACCTCCATGAGGCTGTCGGGCAGCGACATGATCTTGCCGAACATGCCATCCTGCCCTGAAGGCGGATCGGTCACGCCGATGTAGTTGCCCTTGCTCTTGGACATCTTCATATGGCCGTCAGTGCCGACCAGCAGCGGCGTGACGATCACAGCCTGCCCCGGCTTGCCGGCGTCTTCCTGAAGATCGCGGCCCACCAGGTTGTTGAACAACTGATCGCTGCCGCCCATCTCCACGTCGGCATCGATCATGACCGAGTCATAGCCCTGCATCAGCGGATAGATCAGCTCATGCAGGCGGATGTCAACGCCGGACTTGTAGCGATTGGCGAAGTCCTCGCGGGCCAGCATCTGCGCGACCGTCTTCTTGGCCAGCAGCTTGATGACGTCCGAGAGGCCCATCTTGCTGAACCACTCGCCGTTGTAGCGGATCTCCAGGTGCTCGGGATCGGTCAGGAGAATCTTGCCGACCTGCTCGACGTAGGTCTTCGCGTTGGCGTCGATCTGCTCGC
The DNA here is from genome assembly GCA_937904525.1 of uncultured Phycisphaerales bacterium. Lineage (GTDB taxonomy): Bacteria > Planctomycetota > Phycisphaerae > Tepidisphaerales > Tepidisphaeraceae > CALEKX01. The sequence goes on along the minus strand of CALEKX010000062.1, from coordinate 19,221 downwards.
CGGTGAGCACGGGGCGCGTCGTGTTGCGGCCGGAGGGGTCGCCCACGCGAGCGGTGTAGTCGCCGATGATCAGCACGGCCTTGTGGCCCCACTCCTGGAACTGCCGCACGACCTTCAGCGGCACGGCGTGGCCCAGGTGCACGTCGGGGGCGGTCGGGTCCATCCCCAGCTTGATCCGCAACTTGCGGCCGGACTGGAGCTTTTTGCGCAGATCGGCTTCGGGGACGATCCGCTCGCAGCGGCGGGACAACACGTTCAGTTGTTCATCGATGGAGAGGCTCATGTTCAAGGGCGGATTCTACGCGCTGGCGCCGCGATGCGTAAGGGAGGCAGCCCCTCGAACGGTCATCCGGCCTGGTTGAGCAGCACCACGAACCAGCCGATCTGGGTGGCATTGAACAGGGCATGCATCCCCATCGGCACCCAGAGCCGCCCCGTCCGCTCGTAGGCATATCCCAGCCCTGCGGACAGCACGAACAGCGGCGGGATGAACGCCAGCTCAAGATGTGCCGCCGAGAATAGCAAAGAGGTGATCAAAATCGCCTGCCAGCGGCCCTGCACGCGAGATCCGACCGGCAGCTCCGGGTCCCGCGGCCCGGTGAGCAGCCGCATCAACATCGTCTGCAGCAGCCCGCGGAACATCAATTCTTCGTAAATGGGCGCTACGATCACGGCGGCTGACACCAGCACCATCGTTGCGACGGGGTTGGCTGAGGTGCCAATCGCCTCCAGCAGCCCATGCGGCTCGGGCGGGCGCCCCAGGGCCTCGGCGATCACCTGAGCAATCATCGCCACCAGATAGACCACCGGCAGGACCAGCAGGAACCCACCCGCAGCCTGCGTCAATGCCGGCCACAGCGTACGCCACTCCAGGCCGATGCTGCGCAAACCGCCCTGCTTGAACAGCCTCACCCCCGCCAGCGCCATCGCCGCGCCGACCATCGACATCGCGATGGTGACGACAAACGGCTGGTGCGTCTTGGAGACGTCCCACGTGTCGACCACCACCCGCGCCGCCAGCGCCCCCGTGCTCAGCGACACCAGCAGGATCGCCAGCAGAATCCATGGGCTCTCCCCCGCCATGACGCGCAACGGCCCCACAACGCTGTCCAGGCGGAAATGCCCCCAGCGGCGCAGCAGCGCCGCCGACACACCGCACCACACGACCAGCCCGGCTAAAATGCCCATCGACGTCAGCAACGAAACAGCCACAAGGTTTGACATTCAACGCATCCGGTTTACAGTACCCCGCCACGCCCGTATTGACGCACCTGCCATCGGGAAAACAGCGACCAGGGCCGCCATGAGCAATATCCTCGAACAAATCGTCGAAACCAAGCGGCAGGAAGTCGCCCAGCGGAAGCAGCGCGTGCCGCTGGAGCAGCTGAAGGAGATGATCTCGACCCTCGGCCGCCCGCGCAACTTCTTCCATGCCGTCACCACGCGCCCGGCCAACCGGCCGCTGGCGCTGATCGCCGAGGTCAAAAAGGCCTCGCCCAGCGCCGGTATCATCCGAGCCGATTTCGATCCGGTCGCCATCGCCCGCCAGTACGAACAGGCTGGCGCCAACGCCCTCAGTGTCCTCACGGACGAGCAATACTTCCAGGGCAGCCTCGACTACATCCACGCGATTCGCGATGTCGTCAAGCTCCCCGTGCTCCGCAAAGACTTCATCATCGACGCCTATCAGGTGTACGAAGCCCGCGCCTACGGAGCCGACGCGATTCTGCTGATTGCCGAGTGCCTGACAACCAACGAGCTGATCGACCTTCAGATTCTCTCCACCGAATTGAACATGACGTGCCTGATCGAAGTGCACGACATGGACAACCTGATGCGCGTCCGCGACCGGGTGATCGGCTTCCCGCACAAGAGCTATTCGCTGCTGGGGATCAACAACCGCGACCTGCGGACGTTCAAGACCGATCTCGGCACGACACTGCGGATGGCTGAGCTGGTCGAAGACCGCCGTGTGCTGGTCAGCGAAAGCGGCATCCACACGCACGAGGACATCCGCAAGCTGGCTGACGCCGGCGTGAGCGCCGTCCTCGTCGGCGAATCCCTCATGCGCTCCAACGACATCCCAGCCAAAATCCGGGAACTCTTCGGGGAATAAGGAAGTCTTATTCACCGCAGAGACGCAGACAGCGCAGAGGTTTTTTCGCAGAGGTTGAGCTATCCGTGGCACGGACTACCAGCCCGTGATTTCACTTGCTGTGCAGGCATCTTCAACATCATGGATCAGACCATCCAGCGACCGCCCGAACGCCGAATATAGGGTGGGCATCCCCCACGCCAAGATGCCAGAATGCACGCACCTTCCATCATACAGCGGGACGCCGGTGCCACAAAAAGCTTCTATGTGATCTTTGGGATCTCTGAGCTCTTTGCACTATCCCCTTCGCGATCGTCGCATCTTCGCGGCGCCGCACTCACCGGATCCGCACGCGGCGGCCTTCAATCGTCAGGCGGCCCTGCTGATAGAGGCGGATGGCTTCGGGGTAGGCGATCTTCTCCTCCTCGAACACCCGGGCAGCCAGTGCATGCGCGTCGTCCTCCTCCAGCACGGGGCAGACGCGCTGCAGGATGATCGGCCCTTCGTCGTAGTTGGCATCGACGAAATGCACCGTGCAGCCGCTGACCTTGCAGCCGTAATCCAGAACGGCTTGATGTACCCGGTCGCCATACATCCCCTTCCCACCAAACGCGGGCAGCAGGGCTGGATGGATGTTCATGATCCGCCCGTTGTACCGCTCGGGAACCGCCAGCAGCGAGAGCCAGCCCGCCAGGCAGACCAGATCGACGCGGGCGTCGTCGCACAGCGAGAAGATCTGTCGGCTGAAGGCGTCGGCATCGGCGATCTCGCGCCGATCGACGACGAAGTTCGGGATGCCCGCGTTGGCTGCCCGCTCCAGCGCCAGGATCTTCGGCCGAGACGCGATGACCAGATTGATCTGCGCGTTAAGCCGACCCTCAGCGATCAGGTCGATGAAGTTCTGCAGGGTCCGTCCGGATCCGCTGGCAAAAACGGCGAGCTTGATGGGCGTGTCGGCCATGCGTGGTTCTGTGTTTTGGTGTTTGGGGTTTTGTTGTCTTGACCGCTGACTGCAGACCGCAGACTGCCGACTACCTCGCTGCCTCGCTGCCTGCTGACTAAGACCGCATGGCCGCCACTGCCTGCGCGTCGCGCAGGCTCAGATCCGGGTAATTCGGGTCCTGGCCCACGTCGGGACGGCGCTTCCAGCTTCTGGCGCACGCCTGGTAGTCGTTGCGGCGGTCGAGGACCTTCACCGTGACGGCGGACTCGGACGCCGACGCCTCGGCAAAGGCGTGATGCCCCGCACCTGCCATGTCTTCCAGATCCGGGCCGTACTGCTGGAGTTTCTGCCGAATGGCGTCGTCATTGACATGGAAGACCAGTTCGGCATCGAGCGCCTTGTTCAAGCCGGCTTCCTTCTTAAGCGCATCGAGCTGCAGCAGCGCGTCATCGCGCAGCTTGAGGATCAGCTCCCACTCACGGCGCTGCTCTTCGCTGGGCGGCTCAGCCGCCGGCTGGGGAGCACGCGCCAGGTGCACGCTGGGCAGATCGGCGTCTTCGCCGGCGCGGCGCAGGTGTTCCCAAGTTTCGTCGGCTGTGAACACCAGCATCGGCGACAGCAGCTTCGTCAGCACCACAGCCATACGGTGCATGACGGTCTGGCAGCGGCGACGCAGCGGTGAATCCGGCTTTTCGCAGTAAAGCCGATCCTTCATCGCGTTGCCGTAGATCGCGCTGATCTGCACGGCGCAGAAGTCGTGCAGCAGGCGGAAGGCGCGATGAAGCTGATAGTTGTCGTAGGCTGCCGAGACCTGCCGGATCAGCTCATCCAGTTCCGCACTGGCCCAGCCGTCGAGGCTGGATGCGGGGATCTCCGCCACCGCGTCGGCAGATGGATCAAAATCGTACAGGTTGCTCAGCAGATACCGCAGCGTGTTGCGGATCTTGCGGTACTTATCGCCAAACTCGCGGATGACCTGCGGGCTGGTCGGGATGTCGCCTTCGTAGTCGACGCTGCAGGTCCACAGACGCAAGAGATCCGCGCCGTGGGTTTCGATCTCCTTGGTCGCGGTGACGTACTCCTTGTCGCTCTTGGAGACCTTGCGCCCGTCAGGCTTGACGACGAAGCCGTGCGTGAGGACCTGCTTGAACGGCGCCTGGCCGGTCGCGCCCAGCGCCGGGAGCATCGAGAGCTGGAACCAGCCGCGATGCTGGTCGGAGCCTTCGAGGTACAGATCGGCTGGGTAGCGCAGGTCGCTGCGCCCGAGCAGCACGGCATGCCACGAGCTTCCCGATTCGAACCAGACGTCGAAGATATCCTTTTCCTTGCGGAGCTTGTCTTTGGGGAACTTCGGGCCGGGGTCGTAATCTTTCAGCAGCTCGGCTGGCGAATCGGTGAACCATGCATCGCTGCCCTTCTCCGCAAAGCGGCGGGCGACGGCACGGACGGATTCGGGCGTCAGCAGCGCTTCGCCCTGCTCGTTGTAGAAAACCGGGATCGGCAGGCCCCACGCCCGCTGGCGGCTGATGCACCAGTCGGGGCGCGATTCGAGCATGCCGGTCATGCGCGCGCGGCCCCATTCGGGGACGAAACGAATCTGGTCCTTCGCAGCCGACAGCGCCCGCTCGCGCAGCGATTTCGACCCGCCGGCTGACTCCTGCCCGCCGGCCTGGAAGGGCTTGTCGACGGCGATGAACCACTGCTCGGTGGCGCGGAAGATCGTGGGCGTCTTCGACCGCCAGTCGTGCGGATAGCTGTGGCGGATCGTCTGTTGATGGTAGAGCACCCCCAGCTCATCGAGCCGGCGGATGATGATCTCATTGGCGTCCCAGACAAGCTGATTGCGCAGCCAATCCGGGACGGTGTCATCAAACCGCCCGTTGGCCAGCACGGGGCAGTAGATGTCCAAACCGTACGCCCGGCCTGTCTGGTAGTCGTCCTCACCGTGGCCGGGCGCGGTATGCACCAGGCCCGTGCCGTCTTCGAACGTGACGTAATCGGCTGTCACGACCGGACAGACGCGATCCATGAACGGATGGCGGTATTTCACGCCCGTAAGCGTGTCGCCGACGGCGCTGCCGAGGACCTGCACGACCTGCGCCTTGCCGGCTTCGGCAATTCGATTAACGAGCTGATCAACGACGACGGCGTGGAAGCGCCGGCCATTCTTCTCGAACGTGACGAGCTGGTAGTTGCCCTGCGGGGCGACGGCCACAGCCAGGTTGGCTGGCAGCGTCCAGGGCGTGGTTGTCCAGATCATCAGATGAACGGGCTCGCCGGCGGGCGCGTTCAGCGAGGACGGCAGCGCGTCGCGGTTCTCGATCTCGAACAGGACGTAGATGCTCATGTCATCGCGATCCTGGTATTCGATTTCGGCGTCGGCCAGCGCAGTCTGGTTGGCAATCGACCAGTAGACCGGCTTGAGCTGTTTGTAGACCAAGCCGGCTTCGACGAATCGGGCGAAGACCTCGAGTGTCGAGGCCTCGTAAGCCGGTTTCATCGTGAGATAGGGATTTTCCCAGTCGCCGAGGATGCCCAGGCGCTGGAACTGGCTGCTCTGCAGCGTCGCGTACTTGCTGGCGTACTCGAAGCAGCGGCGGCGCACCTCGACGGTGCTCATCTCGCGCAGCTTCGGGCCGAGCTCCTGCTGGATTTTGTGCTCAATCGGCAAGCCGTGGCAGTCCCACCCCGGCACGTAGGGCGTCCGCTCGCCCTTGAGCGAATGCCACCGCAGGAACACGTCCTTGAGCGTCTTGTTGATCAGATGGCCGATGTGAATGTCGCCATTGGCGAACGGCGGGCCGTCATGCAGGACCCACAGCGGCGCATCCTTGCGGGATTCGAGGATCCGCTCGTACAGCTTCAGCTCCCGCCACTTCTCCAGCCGCTTGGGCTCGTTCTCCACGAGCTTGGCCGCCATGGGAAAGTCGGTCTTCGGAAGGTTGAGGGTGTCCTTGTAGTTTGGTTTGTCGCTCATTGGCTTGGTTATTTGTTACTTGTTACTTGTTACCTGTTGCGTCGGCGACGCCTTCACGTTCCGGCGGCGCCTTGCGGGTAACAAGGAACAAGGAACCAGTAACACCTACTGGAAATCGGGTACTTTATCCGCCTGTCGGCTGCGTACCAAGTCGATCCGCCGCCAGCCGCCCCCCCGGAAGCGGATAAACATGAACAGCCCCAGGATGATCCCGTAAAGCGTCGCGACCGTCCAAGGTCCGGCGATGCCGAATTGCGGGAGAAATCGCGCCGTGAGGTATCCCCCGCCAAGCACCATCCCCCAGCACAACCCGCCGGTCGCCACAGCCGGAACAAACGTATCTCCAGCCCCGCGAAGCGCACCGTTGTAGACGATGTACATCGCATCAAAAAACTGATAAATCGCAGCGAAAACCAGCAGCATCGCCCCCAGCCGGAGGATCTCCGGGTCCGGGGTGAACAGGCTGATCAGATCATGGCGGAACAGAAAGAATCCTGCCCCGCAGCTCAGCATGTACGTCGCCGTCACGGCAAAGCCGAGATGCGCCCGCCGTTCAGCCGCCTGCAGGTCGCCCCGGCCGATGTACCGCCCCACCAGCGCCGTCACCGCGGCTGATATCCCGAACGCCGGCATGAAGCTCACGACCATGTAACGCATCATGTAGGTATTGGCCGCCATCGCCTTCGTGCCGAAGATCGCCATCACCCACATCGTGTACAGTGACCACGCCAGCACATCGGCTACGATTTGCACGCCGCTGGGCGTGCCGACGCGCAGCAGCACGCGGAAGTGCGACCAGCGCAGCCGCCAGTCCAGCACGTTGAAGCGATGCCGCACCGACGGCCAAAGCGCCGCCGCGGCCAGCACAATCGCCTCGACCGTCACGGCAATGTTCGTCCCCCACGCCGCGCCGGCGACGCCCATCTCCGGGAACCCCAGCTTGCCGTAGATCAGCACGTAGTTGGCGGGAATGTTGATCGCCACCGCGACGAACGCGGCCGTGAAGACGATGACCGGCCGGTTGATCGCCAGCAGAAACTGTCCCAGCGCCACCCCCACCAGCTTCACAGCCGACCAGATCACCGCGATGAAGTAGTACGACGCCTCGAGCTCCACCAGCAGCGGCTCATGCCCGAAGGATCGGAACACCATCGGTCCGATGAAGATCGATGGAAACAGCACGGCCGCGTACAGAAGCCCAAACCAGATTCCCTGCCACAGATATCGTCCGCACTCCTGCCATGTGCCGCGCCCGAAATGCTGGCTGACCAATGTGTTGACCAGCCACAGCATCCCGGTGCCGAAGCTTATGATCGAGAACGCGAACATCCCGGCATTGCCGGCCGCCGTGGCTGCGGCGTCGTTGGGCAGGGCGCGCATCTTCTGCCATTCCGCCAGCATCCAGGTGTCGACAAACTGCAACACCGTGTACGACGCCATCTGCGCAACCGTCGGCGCAGCCAGAAGCAACAGCTCGACCAACGGTCGCCGTTCCACCAGTTCCTTGGGTTCCGACTGCAACATCCTCGTACCGCCAATCTCCCCCTGCCAAGCCAAACAAAAAACCCCGAAGCCACCGCTTCAGGGTTTCATTGCTCAGCTCGGTCACTGAACCAGACCCTCAAACGGCAACACCCTCCCAGGCAATCGCCCTGTCGATCAGGTTGATCCGGTTCAGCTTCATGTGCGGGAATGGTATTTGCCGTGCTGACGACTTGTCAAACCCCCAAATTCCATTCCGGCAGGCCCAACTGCTTTTTTCCCTTCGCCATCACTCCGGGCTGGAGGTGCGGTGGATGTTGAACCACCCGCTGCAATGCCCGCATCGGACATCCCCCAGCGGCGAGACATCCGCATCCTTTGCCAGCGGCGCCCCGCAACGCGGGCAGGTATAGGTGGTTACGTTCGAAGGCATGGGGTGGTCGGAGTCCGCCTTTCGGCGCGATCGCCCTCCCGTGAGTGCGACAATCGCCGTCGCCCCGCCGACCACGACAAACGCCAGGGCGATCAGGCTGCCGAATATGCGGAAGAACACCGGCGGCTCGCCCGGTCCGCCCGACGACCAGAGGAAGACGATCACGGTCACGCCGATCGCAGCGAAGATCGCGCCGAACACGACGGGAATGATGCGAACGGTCGCCGGTGGCTGAAGGTTGTTGTTCATCCCGCTCCTCCACGCGCGTCGGCCACCGCGGCAGCCAGGTCGTCATACCACGCCCGCGGCACGCGCCGCCTTCCCGCCCAGCCGAGGCGCACCTGTGCCTTGCGCGATCCGTGGAAATCGCTACCCCCGGTCGGCAGCAAACCGTAGCGGCGCGAAAGCGATTCGGCTTGGCGCACCATCATATCGTCATGGTCGCTGTGCAGCACTTCGATTCCGCCAAGGCCCAGGTCGACCAGGTCCTTGACGATCCGCTCGAGGTGCGCGCGATTGGTCGCACGCAGTTGCGACGGATGCGCCAGCACGGCAATGCCGCCCGCATCACGGATGGCGTCGATGGCGTCGCGTGCTGCGACGCGCTCTTTTTCGACGTAAGCTGGCGCGCCGGGGCCGAGATACCAGTCGAAGGCCTGGCGGACGGAATTGGCACGGCCTTTTTCGATCAGCACGGCTGCGAAGTGCGGCCGGCCGATCACGCCACCGCCGGCCTTGGCAATCACCTCATTGAGCGTGATATCGATGCCCAGCCGCTGGAGGCGCTCGATGATTCTCGGATTGCGCGCCTCGCGCCCGGCAATGAGCTGATCGATCAACTGCGTCAGGCGCGGATGCGTCGGGTCGATCCCATAGCCGAGCAGATGCATCACCCCCGGCTGGGGATACCGGCAGGAAATCTCGATGCCCGGCAGGAAATCAATCCCCACCTCCTCGGCCGCCGCCTGCGCCTCGGCGATGCCGCCGACGGTGTCATGGTCCGTCAATGCGATGGCTGACAGCCCCACCCGCTTAGCCATCCGCACCACCTCCCCCGGCGCAGCCGTGCCGTCGGAGGCGGTGGAGTGAGCATGGAGGTCAACGTAACCAGCCATCGGATGTGGCACGTGCGTCCCGCACGTGCATCCCCCCCGTGAGCAGCACGTGCGGGACGCCCGTGCCACTTGCTCGCCCCACCCATCCTCCTTGACCTCCATGGGCAAGGCCAACACTACGCACCATCACGTGAAGTCCTTGTCCAAGGTCATCCTGAGCGAAGCGAAGGATCTGGTGCGTCAGGAGCGGTTGAGATCCTTCGCTGCGCTCAGGATGACAGCTTCGAGCGATTGTTGAATGCGTAGATGCATATTGTTCGACGCGTCCATGCCACGTGACTACTGTGACAGGTACCCGCGCTCAGCCAGCCAACTCACGACGGTCTCCGCCGCCTGTTCGGCGGTGAGTTGTTCCGTGTCCAGCGTGAGCTCGGGATTGGCTGGGGGTTCGTAGGGGTCGTCGATGCCGGTGAAGTTCTTGATCTGGCCGGCGCGGGCCTTCTTGTAGAGGCCCTTGGGGTCGCGGGCTTCGGCTGCGGCCAGCGACGCGTGCACATGGATCTCGACAAAATCCCCCTCAGCCATGATGGCTCGCACCGCATCGCGGTCGCGCTGGTACGGGCTGATGAAGCTGACGATCGTGATGAGGCCGGCATCGGTGAACAGCTTCGCCACCTCGCCGACGCGGCGGATGTTCTCCCTGCGATCCTCAGCACTGAAGCCGAGATTCGCGTTCAACCCATGCCGCACATTGTCGCCATCCAGCCGATACGCCAGCCGCCCCCGATCGAGCAGCATCCGCTCGACCAGGCAGGCGATCGTGCTCTTGCCGGCCCCCGACAGCCCCGTCATCCACAGCGTCACCCCGCGCTGCCCCAGCAGCCGCTGACGGTCCTCACGGCTGACGTGACCCTGGTGCCAGGTGATGTTTGAAGGTTTGTCAGTGGTCATTTGTCACTTGTCACTCGCCGCAACCCGTCATCTCAGAATCGCCGCGCAGCGCGGTGCGCTCTCGAGAACCAGCCACCGGCGAGTGACCAATGACCAGTGACCAGGGACACCATCACTCTTCCTCAAACAACGGCGTGCTCAGATACCGCTCGCCGAAGCTGCACATGATCGTCACGATGACCTTCCCCTTGTTTTCGGGGCGGGCGGCGACCTGGGCTGCGGCGCACATGTTCGCACCGGAGCTGATGCCGCCGAAGATCCCTTCCTCGCGCGCCAGACGACGCGCCCACTTGAAGGCATCGTCGTCACTGACCTTGATCACCTCGTCGATGACCTCGGTGTGCAGGTTGTTGGGGACGAAGCCGGCGCCCAGACCCTGGATGCGATGCCGCCCGGGCTTGACCGGCAAGCCGCGCAACGTCTGGTCGATGACCGGCGACGTCTCGGGCTCGACAGCGATGGCTTTGAACTCAGGACGACGGGCCTTGATCACCTCCGACACGCCCGTGATCGTGCCGCCCGTGCCGACACCGGCGACAAGGATGTCCACCTTGCCGCCGGTGTCCTCCCAGATCTCCTCAGCCGTCGTGCGGCGATGGATCTCGGGATTGGCGCGATTGTCGAACTGCATCGGCATGAACGTGTTGGGGTTCTCCCGAAGGAGCTGCTCGGCTTTGCTGATGGCGCCGTGCATGCCCTCAGCCGCGGGTGTGAGGACGACCTGCGCGCCCAGGGCCTTGAGCAGCCGCCGCCGCTCGATGCTCATCGACTCGGGCATCGTCAGGATCAGCTTGTAACCCTTGGCTGCGCAGACGAACGCCAGCGCGATGCCGGTATTGCCGCTGGTCGGTTCAATGATGAGGGTGTCGCGGTTGATCTTGCCGGCGCGTTCGGCGGCTTCGATCATGGCGACGCCGATGCGATCCTTGACGCTGGCCAGCGGGTTGAAGAACTCGCACTTTGCCAGCACCGTCGCATGGTCCTTGGGGACCAGGCGGTTGATCCGCACGAGCGGAGTTCCGCCGATGGTCTCGGTGATATCATTGAAGATCCTGCCGTGTGGCTTGAGCGGCATGTGACACTCGCTTTCGGATGACTCCCCAACTGCACCCCTAGCATTTCACCTTCGGCAGCGCCGGCTGGCTCTCGCCGGTCTCGATCGGCGCCCCGACGAGGTTGCCCCACTCGGTCCAGCTTCCGTCATAGTTCTTGACGTTGTCAACGCCCAGCAGGTACTTGAGCACAAACCAGGTGTGGCTGGAGCGCTCGCCGATGCGGCAGTACGCCACGGTCGGCTTGCTGAAGTCGACGCCGGCTTCCTCATAGAGCTTGCGCAGCTCGGCCGGTGTCTTGAACGTACCGTCTTCGTTGACGGTCTTGGACCACGGAATATTGCGAGCACCGGGGATGTGCCCCGCCCGCTGGGCCGTTTCGGTCATGCCCGGAGGGGCGATGATCTTGCCGGTGAACTCATCGGGCGACCGCACGTCGATCAGGTTGATCGTGCCCATACCCAGCGATTTGCGGATCTCGTCGCGATAGGCGCGAATCGACTCGTCGGTCGCCGGGATCTGGTAGTTGCTCCGCTCGACGTTGGGCCGCTCGGTGGTCATCTCGCGATGCTCGAGCTCCCACTTCTTGCGGCCGCCGTTCATCAGGCGGACATCCTTGTGGCCGTGATACTTGAACTGCCACAGCGCCCAGGCGGCGAACCAGTTGTTGTTGTCGCCGTAGAGGATAACCGTGTCATCATTGTTGACGCCGCTGCGCGAGCACAGCTCAGCGAACGCGCGGGGATCCACCACGTCGCGCACGACACGGTCCTGCAGATCGGTCTGCCAGTTCCAGCCGATGGCGCCTGGAATATGGCCCTTGTCGTAGCTGGTGGTGTCGACATCGACTTCCAGCAGCTTGATCTTCGGATCGTTCTTGTGATCGGCAACCCACTGTGTGCTGACCAGCATCTCCGGATGGGCATACTGCTCGCTCATATCCTCATGCTCCTTCTACTGCTGTAGCGTCCGCGAGGCGAACGCCGGGTCAATGTCGGTAGATGTCCTGCGAGCGGAAACCGCCGCCGGGCGCATCCAGCACCCAGGCGGTCAGATCCGCAGGCTTGCCGCTGCGAATCGAGACGATCACGTACGAATAAAATTCCCATGCGTGCTGACGGTCATATTCGCTGGGCCGGGCTGGGTGGTCCGGATGGCTGTGGTAGAACCCCAGCACCAGCTTGCCAGCCTTGCCGGCTTCGCGCTCCGCCTGCATGAGCGTCTTCGGATCGATCGAGAATCGATGGTACTGCTCGTTCGGATCGAAGACGTTGGGCGCGGGGATGAGGCGCTCGACGACGCGGCGCGTCATCTGCGCACCGGGCTCCTCGATGCCAATCATGATGCCGCAGCACTCGTCGGGATACGCCGCCGCGCCTTCCTGCTCGATCTGCTGACGAATGTGATTCGGCAGTACCAGGACACTCATGTTATTTCACCTCTGGTTGGTTCGATTTTGTCCGGGAGGATGACGGTGCTCCCCCTCATCCCAAGCGGCGATCACGGCCAGTTCTCGGCTTCACTATGGATATCCGCCCAGAAGCTCTCGGACAAATACTTCGAGGCCCCATCGCAGAAGATCGTGACGACGACGCCTTCGCGCAACCCCTGTGCCACACGCATCGCAGCCACCATGTTGGCTGCCCCGGAGACACCGACCAGGTACCCTTCCTCGCGCGCCAGCCGCCGGGCCATCCAGTGGGCGTCTTCCGTGGCGATCTCCACGGTACCGTCCGCCAGCGTCGGATCGTAGATCCCGGGAACGATGGCAGTCGGCAGGTGTTTCATCCCCTCCAGCCCGTGCAGCGGCGAATCCGGCTGCATGCTGATGCACTGGATCGACGGATTAAGCTCCTTCAGCCGACGGCTCACCCCGACAAACGTGCCGGTCGTCCCCAGACCTGCGACGAAATGCGTGATCGTCCCCTCCGTCTGCCGCCAGATCTCCATGGCGGTGGTTTCGTAATGCGCCCGCCAGTTGGCGGGGTTGTTGTACTGGTCGGGATAGAAGTATCTCAGCGGATCCTTCTCGACCAGCTTCTTGACGTACTGCTGAGCCCCATCCGTGCCCTCGTGCGGGTCGGTCAGGATCAGATCCACCCCGCAGGCGATGAGCGTCTGCTTGCGCTCGATCGACGCGTTGGAGGGCAAGGCCAGCTTGACCTTGTACCCGCGTTCAGCGGCGATGACGGCATAGGCGATGCCCGTGTTGCCGCTGGTGGCGTCGATGATGATCTTGTCCTTCGTCAGCAGGCCGCGGCGTTCACCGTCGAGGATCATATACAGCGCAGCACGGTCCTTAACGCTGCCGCCGGGGTTGGCCCATTCGGCTTTTGCATACACTTGCACCGGAGCGACCGGGCGCGTGATCCGCTTGAATCCCACCAGCGGTGTATTGCCGATGAGATCCACGACGGACCGGGAGCGGATGATGGGGGGGGCTGTCACGTCAATCACAGAACTCCTACTTATATTACCGGAGACGGCGGGTTTCAAATCGCATCACAGAAATGATTTCGCCCAACCGTCACCGGAAAATGCGCCAGGGAACCGACAACCCCACCGCCAAAGTCAGCCCGCACAGGCGCTTGACCATCACAGGCCCCCGCTCCAGTTGTCGGCGCGACAGGCGGACGCGACGATAATGGCTGGGGTATGCCGCCCGCCCCCGCCGATTCTGCCCCGATTCCCCCTGACCGTCCGGCCGCGCGCCGCGTCGGCCGGGCGTATTTCAGCCGCTGGGGCGTCGGGCTGTGCCTCACCGATCCGCAGGGCCGCGTGATCGAGGCCTACCGCGCCCGCGGCTGGGAGGGCCCCAGCCACGAAACCGTCCGCCGTCTGGCCATCGACGAGGCCCTGCGATGGGGTGAACCGGCTGTTCAGCCGGGTCCCGATGAAACCGTCCTGTGGGCGGTCCCCGTCATGGTGAACGCCCGCGTCGCGGGCGGACTCGTCGCCGGCATCGCCGAAGCACGCCTCTTCCGCCGCGGCTCAACCGCGCCCGTCATCGACGTGCGGGCTGCATGCACCGACCTGCGCCGCCTGGCCGAGGAGCACAATCTCACCAACGCCGCCCTGCTCGAGCTCCGCCGCCAGGCCTACCGCCGCGAACAGGCCCGCGCCGAGGCCATCCACGCCTACAAAGCCAATCCCTTCTTCCAGTTGCGATCCACCTACCTCCTGGACGAACCGTCGCTGGTGGCGGCCATCCGCAAGGGCGATCGCCACGAAGCCCGCAACATCCTCAACCGCCTCCTCGTGGCGATGATTCACCACGCTGGCGACCGCCTCGAGCTGGTCAAAAGTCTGTTCATGGAGCTGGTCGTCACCATGTCCCGCACAGCCGTCGAAGGCGGCGGCGTGCCCGAGGAGCTGCTGGGCAGCCGCTACGACGCGATCGCGCGCCTCGCCACGATCCACGACGACGAGGAACTGGCGTCCTGGCTCAACGAAATGCTCGAGCGCATCATGGATGCCATCCACGCGGCCCCGCGCCACCCGCATGCCGCGATGCTTGAGCACGCGATGCGCATCATCAGCGAACGCTGCTGCGAAAAGCTGACCCGCGACCAGGTTGCCGAGGAAGCCGGCATGTCGCGCTCGCACTTCTCGCGGATGTTCAGGCAGCACTTCGGCTGCAACTTCAGCGATGTGCTCCTGCGCCTGCGAACGGAGCGTGCAGCCAAGCTCCTGGCTGAAACCGACCGCCCGCTCAAGATCATCGCCCTGGAGTGCGGCTTTACGGATCAAAGCCATCTGACCCGCGTTTTCCGCCAGCATTACCGCGTCCCGCCCGCCCAATACCGGCGCGAGCACAAAAATACAAAAGATTGAGCGGCCAGTACATGTTTTGTCCCGCCTGCTGCGCTACCGTATCTGCGCATACAGGAGAGGCATCATGGATCTGGCCCCGCTCACCGAATCGATCAGGAAAGGCAACCGCAACGACGCCCGCAGGTACACCCAGGACGCGATCGCCGCCGGCATCAGCCCCGCAACCATCCTCGATGCACTGGTCCGCGGTATGGACGACGTCGGCCAGCGCTTCCAGCGCAATGAGATCTTCGTCCCCGAGATGCTTATCGCCGCCCGCGCCATGAAGGAGGCGATGAACCTCCTCGAGCCGCTGCTGGTCAAGGCCGGGATCCGGCCCGCCTTCACCGCCGTCATCGGCACCGTCCAGGGCGATCTGCACGACATCGGCAAGAACCTGGTCGCCATGATGTGGAAAGGCGCCAACTTCGGCGTCATCGACCTGGGCACCAACGTGCCGCCGCAGAAGTTCGTCGACGCCGCCCGCGAGCACAACGCCAAGGTCGTCGGCCTCAGCGCCCTGCTGACGACGACCATGCCCGCGATGAAGGAAACGGTGACCGCCATACGGCAAGCCGGCCTCCACGACGTCAAGGTGGTCGTCGGCGGCGCGCCGGTCACGCAGAAGTTCGCGGATGAGATCGGCGCCGACGGCTTTGCGCCGGACGCCGCCACAGCCGTTACCGTCGTTCGCCAGCTCCTGGCCTGAAACCAATCGCCGCGCAGCCGATCGTGGACGCGCCGCCCTGCCGGTGCGCCCCGCGTTCCCGGAGGCACACAAATGACTCGATTTACGACACTTGCCATTGATGCTTCTGACAAGCTCATCTTCGGCCGCTGCCCCCAGCCGCTGCGGACGCGCCATGGCCTGGTCATCGGCGGCGGACAGGTCTATCCCGAGCTGAACTTCACCCTCCCCGCCATGCCGGTTGAGGCGTCCACCATGCCGGCTGTGCTGGAGCAGTACCGCCAGATCATCACCTCCGCCACACGCCGGGCAGCCGAATTGCACTGCGACGGTCTGGTCGTCGAGTTTGAGACGCTCCCGCCAATGACGATCGAACCGCAGTGGGCCATCGACATCACGAAACTTCTGGTCGACGCGCTGGAAGACGCGCACGCCAGGACCGGGCTGAAAAGCACCCTGCGCGTCACGCCCACAGACGTGCGCGAGTTCGCCCAGCCGCCGGCCATCCGCTCCGGCCGGTATTGGGATGCGCTGATCCGCACGTTCGACGGCTGTGCCGCAGCCGGCGCTGAACTGCTGAGCATCGAAAGCGTCGGCGGCAAGGAGGTGCACGACGAGGCACTGACGATGGGCGACATGGCCGCGGTCATCTTCGGCCTGTGTGTGATGGGCGTGCGCGACATGCGCTATCTGTGGACAAACATCGCGCAGATCGCCCGCAGCCACAATGCCGTCGCCGCCGGCGACACAGCCTGCGGCTTCGGCAACACCGCCATGGTGCTGGCTGAGCAGAAGATGATCAGCCGCGTGTTTGTCGCGGTTGTGCGCGCGGTCTCAGCCGTGCGATCGCTGGTCGCGTATGAGTGCGGCGCCGTCGGCCCGGGCAAAGACTGCGGCTATGAGAATCCGATCCTCAAAGCCATCACCGGTTTCCCGATGGCAATGGAGGGCAAGAGTGCAGCCTGCGCGCACCTGTCGCCTGTGGGCAACGTCGCCGCTGCCGCCGCCGACACCTGGAGCAATGAGAGCGTGCAGAACATCCGCCTGCTGGGGGCGATGGCGCCGATCGTGTCGCTGGAGCAGCTCGTCTACGACACGCGCCTGTTCAACCAGGCGCTGGCCGACGGCCCGGAGGCTGCGGCGATGCTGCGAAAATGGCTGGTGCGATCGGATGCAAGCCTCGACCCGCAGGCGTACGTGCTGACGCCGCAGAGCGCCGTCGCGATCGCCCGGGCGATTGTCGCCGCGCCCGACCACTACACAGCCGGCAAGGCCGCCGCACTCACCGCCGTCGACCTGCTGCGACAGGCATGGCAGGCTGGCGAACTGGTGCTGCCGGAGCGCGAACGGCCCTGGCTGGACACGATCCAGGCGGCGGTTGAGGCATTGCCCGACCGCGAGGACGACTTCATCGCCCAGATGATGGCTACCGTCTCAACAGAGAAGTTCGCGCCAGCCGACTACGAACTGCCGGCTGCGTGAAAAAATCTCAGGCAAAGGAGCGAAGAGGCAAAGATCAGAGTTGAGGGGATTGATCCCCGATGCCCCCTTCGGGCGCGCCACACTTCGTCTCTCCGTCTCTTCGTCTCTCCGTCTCTCAGTCTCTCCTTCTCCCCGTCTCTTTCCGTCTAGTGAAAATCCCGCGAACGGATCGAGAACCCCGCCAGCAGATGCGTCAGGTCGAACATCCGCTTGACCATGACATGCACCACCTGGCCGGCGCGCTCGACATACCCTTCAGCCTGCACAAGGCTTCCATGACGCGCAGCCGCCTGGTAACGCTCGTAAATATCCGGCCGGAGGATCAGATTGATGATCCCCGTCTCATCCTCGAGCGTTTCAAACACAATCCCCGATGCCGTCCCCGGCCGCTGGCGAATCAGCACCAGCCCCGCCACCTTCACCCATCGGCCGTGCTTCTGGCGGTTCACCGCCTCGCACGTTTGTACCTTCCACTGCGACAGGGACTTGCGCACCAGCGACACCGGATGCCGCTTCAGCGACAGCCCCTGCACGGCGTAGTCGGTCATCACCTCCTGCCCCAACGGCATGGGCGGCAGCATCTTCGGCACCGGTGGCGCCTCGGCTGTTTCATCCCCGTCAAACAGCGGCATCTGCTGGTCATCGAGTTCCAGCGTCTCCCACACCGCCGGGCGGCGCGTCCGCTGGACCGATCCAAACGCGTCCGCCTCCGCCAGCAGACGAACGGCTGCCACCGGCAAGCCGGTCGCGCGGTGAAACTGCTCGATCGATCGGAACCGCCCCACCCGCTGCCGCGCCGCTGCCACCTGCTGGGCCCACGTCTGCCGCATGCCCTTGATCTGCCGAAACCCCAGCCGCAGCGCCGGCCCGCCGACGCCCCACTGCTGTGGCGGCAGCGAGCGCGTATCCCGCATTTCGCCAGGATGCTCATGCCGCCCCCGCTCCAGCGTGCAGTCCCACTGGCTGAAGTTCACATCCACCGGCCGCACTTCCACGCCGTGCTCCTTCGCATCGCGCACGATCTGCGCGGGGGCATAAAACCCCATCGGCTGGCTGTTCAGCAGCGCGCACGCGAACACAGCCGGATGGTGCCGCTTCAGCCAGGCGGATGCATAGACCAGCAATGCAAACGACGCTGCGTGCGACTCGGGGAATCCATACTCGGCAAACCCCCGGATCTGCTGGAAGCATTGCTCAGCGAACTGCGGCGTGTAGCCGTTGCGCACCATCCCCTCGACGATGCGTCGATGGAACTTTTCGATCTCCCCCTGCTTGCGCCAAGCCGCCATCGCGCGGCGGAGACGATCGGCTTCCGCCCCGCTGAAACCAGCCCCCACCATCGCGACGCGCATTGCCTGTTCCTGAAACAGCGGCACACCCAGCGTCTTTCCCAGCACCTGCCGCAGGTCTTCCGACGGATAGCTCACCTCCTCCAGCCCGCTGCGTCGCCGCAGGTAGGGATGCACCATGTTCCCCTGGATCGGCCCCGGC
Source organism: uncultured Phycisphaerales bacterium (assembly GCA_937904525.1). Taxonomy (GTDB): domain Bacteria; phylum Planctomycetota; class Phycisphaerae; order Tepidisphaerales; family Tepidisphaeraceae; genus CALEKX01. The sequence goes on along the minus strand of CALEKX010000062.1, from coordinate 759 downwards.
CGCACGATCGCGACCTCGATCACCAGGTCATAAAAACACCGCGGCCGCAACCGCGGCAACATCGACATCTGTGCCCGCGACTCGATCTGAAACACGCCGATCGTGTCGGCATTGCAGATCATGTCATAAACGGCTGGATCTTCGGGGGGGAGGGTGTGGAGTTGGATGGGCGCAGAGCGACGAAGCGACGAAGCGACGGAGCGACGAAGGGATGAAGGGGTGCAGAGATCATGGGTTACTTCATCCGTTCCAGGCTTCGGATCAGGGCTTGCAGGATGCGATCCATTTCTTCCAGCATCAGGTTCAGGGCATCGTGCGAGGGGATCATATTCAACTGGACAGCGATCTCGAGCTGCGTCGCCAGTTCCGCCAGCGAGCCCCGTGCGATTCGCAGAAATCGCAGATAGTCCGGCCTCGCCTGGCGCGCATGACCTTCGGCAATGTTCGAAGGAATCGAGACGGCTGCCCGCCGGATCTGGTTCGTCAGCCCAAACCGCTCCTCCGCCGGCATCGTCTCTGTCACCCTGTAAACCATCTTGACCAGCTCTATCCCCTTCTGCCAAGCCACTAGATCGCGAAACGTCTTTACACGCGCAGCCATCCCATTCTCCTTCCCCCAATGACGCCTCCTCAAACCCATCACCACTCTCCCCCTCCTCCCCTCCGTCGCTCATCCTCCCCCCTTCGTCGCTTCGTCGCTTCGCCGCTTCGTCGCCCTCCCTCCTCCCTCCGTCGCTTCGTCGCTCCGTCGCTTCGTCG
>CALEKX010000061.1 GCA_937904525.1 uncultured Phycisphaerales bacterium | reverse complement strand
GCCCCGATCAGCCCCGACCCCCCCATCCCCCCCAACCCCACGCCGCCCGCCATCCCCCCCCGCCACAGCGTGACCCCCATCACAAAGATCCCCAGCAGCCCCCCCGCCAGCACCCCCATCCCCAACCCCTCCAGCGCGCGCATCACCCCCATCCGCCAATGCACGGCACGGACGAAGGAAAGGAAATCATGGGAGGTCATGGCGCGACCCATTGTACCCGACCCATCAGACGCCCCTCGGGGTGGGCAGTTCCTGCGCAGGTGGGAACCTGGTGACTACAGAGCTTCGTCTGCGGTACGCACGCGAAGGCGCAAGCGACACAGATCAGCCAACCAGCCAGCGAAGCCCGTTACGCACTAATCACTAATCACTATCCACGAATCACGCCTCAATCACCAATCACCACTAATCTTTCATCCGTTTCTCAATTTCCTGGACAGATTCCCGGATGCATTCGAGGTGGGGGTTGATGTCGAGGGCTTTTCGGTAGGCGTGCAGGGCCTGGTCCAGTTGGCCGAGGTGGGCGTGACAGTGGCCTTTTCCCGACCAGGCGCCAAAGTGACAGGGCATCAGGCGGATTGCCTGGTCGCTGTCGACGATCGAGGCGTGGTAGTCCTCTTTGTAGTAGTAGGCGATGGCACGTTGGTTCCAGGCTTCGGCAAAGTTGGGGTCGATGGCGAGGGCGGCGTTGAAGTGGGAGATGGCGTGATCGTAGTCGCCGCGGTCGATGGCTTGGGCTCCGCGACAGAGCTGGTGGGTCGCGGCGTCGCAACTGGCGCGGAACCAGATCGACCATAAAGCATGCTCTGCCATGCGGTTAAGCATCGGGTCGGGGTCGCGCAATAGCCGGGCTACCCCCGGGGCGCAACAGACCGGTCCGACCAGCCCCAACGCCAGGGCGGCCACTTTTTTGGCATCGAGCGTGCCGTGATCGACCAGGAATTCGAGCTGTTCGCAGCTCCAGCGCGTTTTAAGCAGGTGCAGCAGCCCGGAGACGTCCCGCCGCTGGAGCATCGGCTGGACCTCAGCGATAAAGGCATCGGAATCGAGCGTCGTCCCAGGCATCCAACTAAGTCTAGGCTGGTCGGCTCGGCGGTTTCTATGGATTTCCTAGCGGTAGTGCCGGCCCATGGAGGGCTCCGGACCGCGGTCAAACCGCTCTTCCTGCCGGGCTTCCATGGCTTCACGGGAGAACGGCCGGGCGTAGTACCCCCGCCGTTCGGTGTCGCTGGCGCCCAGCCGACGGGGAACGTATCCCGTCTCCAGGTCCGTCCGACACCCCATCATCGCAAAGCCCATCAGTCCCAGCAGCATCCATGTGCGCATGCTTCGGTTCTCCTGAAATTCGAGGCAACACGATACAGCCTGTGCCCCCGGATGTCGAACCCAACCGCGATCCTCAGCGCACGATGACCGTGTCCCGCGGGTGCAGCGACAGGCGACCGGCTTGGTGCTGCAGTTCACCCGCATCCACCCGGATGACGCGCACAAATCTCTCCATGGGCGGATCAGCCGCGTCCTGACCCGCATCCAACGCAACGCGCCGCAGGATCGTGACCGTCGTTGCGCCCTTCTGCAACCCGGCCTTCGACAGTACGGCCGCAAGTGTCGCTTCCCCGTCAATTGAATACTACCCCGGCGAAACCACCGCGCCCGACACTGAGCATGCCTGATCGCCCTCTTCCGCAAACCGCACGGAGATCTCCCTTTTCGTGAATCACGAATCCGTATCCCCTGGCCGCGTGTGGCGTCATGCTGAACACGATCGAAGCTGATCGTCCAGCAAAATCCTGACCTGCTGGCAGGCGCCATATCGTTGCCCCTAAGATGCCCGGCATGTGTGATGCAGTATCGTGCCGCCGCCAGCGGGCGCTGTTGGCGCGGATCCAGCGGCGATTTGAGACGATCAGGGAAACCATCCATGCCGGCCCACGGCAGGTCCGCTTCACGCGCATCGCCGATCCCAACCGCGTGCTCAACGAGGTTGCCGAAGCCGAGGATCGCCGCGAACGCGTCACCGGCATCCGCCTGGAGGATGAGCAGTTGCGCCTCCCCTACTGGGCGGAGATCTGGGACAGCGCCCGCGGCATCGCGCAGATGCTGGCCAGTGAGATGGACGGGCAACTCGCGGGCCGGCGTGTGCTCGACCTCGGCTGCGGCATGGGGCTGGTCGGAACGGTGGCAGCCATGCTCGGCGCGAAGGTGACGTTTGCGGATCTGGAATCCGAGGCCCTGCTGTTCGCCCGCTACAACACGCTGCCGTGGCATCGGCAGGTGCGGGCCCGTCAGCTCAACTGGCGAACAGATCGCCTTGATGATCGCTTCGACCTGATCATCGGAGCCGACATCCTCTATGAGCAATCCCAGTGGAAACACCTCGAGCGCTTCTGGCGGGAGCACCTTGCCGATGGTGGTCAGGTATTGCTCGGCGAACCCGGCCGCCCCACCGGCGAACTGTTCGTCCGCTGGATCCAGCAATACCGCTGGCGCCTGGTGATCAAGCAGCAACGCATCGAAACACGCTCAACGCCGATTCGGTTGTTGTGGTTGGATGAACCGAGGTGAGGAGGAGGGGTGATGGATGCGTGATTTGAGATGCATGGTGCATGGTGCATGACGAATAACGCATGAAAACAAGTCCGCCCACCGCAGATCGCTTCATGCTTCATGTACCACTACATGCATCATGCAACATGCACCATGCACCAGACTCACGGCACAATCAGCGCATCCGGATAGTGTGCCTTCAAACGGTCGCGCAGTTGCCGTGCCTGGGCCCAGGTTGGAGATGGGCCGACCAGCACGACATGGCGGCCGCGGCTGTCGACGGTTTGCGATGCGGTGTAGCCGCCGCGGCGGAGTTCTTCGATCAGGCGGGTCGCAAGCGTCGGCTGGGTGAAGACGCCCACCTGCACGTGAAACGCGCGGTGCCCCTGATGTTCGCGGGCGCGGCGGGCGGGCTCGGTGTTGGGATATTGCTGCTGGACCTGGGCGAAGATGCGATCGGCCTCCTCAAATCGTCCCAGCCGCTGGTTGGCTAAGCCGATGCGATAGAGGATCCACGGCTTCTGATCCTCCAGATCGGTCTGCTGATAGGCCGCCGACCACTGCTGCAGCGCCGTGGTGTAATCCTCCTGGAAATAGGCGACATTCGCCACGCCGGTGCGAATTCGCCCCGCCAGCGCCTGCGGCGGATCCAGTTGCAGCGCCTGGACATACGCCCGCCGGGCCGCCGCGAGATTCCGCGCGGCTTCGGCATCGTCGGCTGCGGGCATCTCCTCATACGCCCGACCCTGCAGATACAGGGCCGCAGCCGCTTTGGCATTGTCATGCCCGCCGGCACGCAGGTACTGCTCAGTCTGGCGAACGGCTTCATGGAAATCCCGCCGGTCAAAAGCTTGCTGCGCCGCCTCCATGCTCCCGCCCGTCGGGGCGCCGCAGCCGCCAATGCCCAACAGGCAAAGCACAAGCGCTATTCCACTCCATCGCCAGTTTCTTCGCATCGCCAAACCATCCTTGTAAAATGGACTCCTTCGCAGATCCGCGCGGATCAGGATACCACAAGCCCCGGGAAGGAAACATCCGCATGCTCTTCGAACACCTGTTCCGGCACGCCCAGGCCCAGCCGCAGAAGATCGCCTTCCACGATGACCGCGGCGCATACACCTATCAGCAGATCGCGGCGATGGCTGCCGGCCTGGGGATGTACCTGAAGATGCAGACGCAGAAGCCGCGCGTGGGCCTGCTGCTGCCGACAAGCGCCGGATTTGCCGCCAGCTTCTACGGGGCGTTGCTGGCGGGCAAAGGCGTCGTGCCGATTAACTTCCTGCTGGGCGATCGCGAGATCGCTCACATCATCCAGGACAGCGACATCGACACCGTCGTCACCATCCCGCAGCTCGCCGCCCGGCTGCAGAATACGCCGCTGAAACTCGTCGACCTGACGCAACTGCCGCAAACGCCCCCAGCCGCCATCACACCGCAGTTCCCCCATCCAGCCCCCGACGACGTGGCTGTGCTGATCTACACCAGCGGCACCAGCGGCCTGCCCAAGGGCGTGCAGCTCACCTATCACAACCTGCAAAGCTGCGTCGCCGCGTGTATCGAGTACGCGCAACTCAAGGGGCAGCATACGTTTCTGGGGATCGTGCCGCTGTTCCATTCGCTGGGGTTGACAGCCACGCTGCTGGCGCCGATCGAACTGGGCGCGACGACGTACTACATGGCGCGTTTCAGCCCCGTCGGCGCGCTGGAGAAGATCCGCGAGCACAAGATCTCGCTGGTCTTCGGCGTGCCGAGCATGTTTGGGGCGATGCTCAAGCTCAAGAACCTCTCGCCGGAAGACTTCCCGGGCATCTATGCGATCATCTCCGGCGGCGAGCCGCTGCCGGAAGCCATCCGCGTCGGCTTTGAGCAGCGGACCGGGCAGTATATCCACGAAGGCTACGGCCTCAGCGAGACGTGCGGGCCGATCGCGTTCAATGCCCCGCACAGCCGCCGCGCCGGCAGCGTCGGCAGGCTGCTGCCCGGAGCGTCAGCCAGGTTTGTGGACGATGACGGCCGCGACGTGCCGTCGGGCCAGCCGGGCGAGATCTGGCTCAAGGGCCCCATGATCATGCGCGGCTATCACAATCTGCCCGAAGCGACTGCCGAGGTCCTGACCGCCGATGGCTACTTCAAGACCGGCGACATCGGCTGCCAGGACGCCGACGGCTTCCTGCGCATCACCGGCCGCAAGAAGGAGATGATCAGCATCGCCGGCGAGAAAGCCGCCCCACGCGAGATCGAAGACCTGCTGGTGTCCCACCCGGCGATCGCCGAAGCCGCCGTCATCGGACGCAAGGATCCCAGCCGCGGCGAGATGATCGTTGCCTTTGTCATCCCCCGTGAAGGCCACGACACCCCCGACCCCGACGCTCTGCGCGAGTTTTGCCGCCAGCAGGGCCTGCCCAACTGGAAATGCCCGCGCGAAATCCGCATCGCCGAGGAACTCCCCCGCTCTCCCACAGGCAAAATCCTCAAACGCCTGCTGGCTGAGAAGTTGGATGCATAAGGCCGTGCACAAGCCCTCTTTGCCACAGATGAGGCACGATGCCTGCGACGTGCCTCACTGAATAGGCGGGTCGGACCTGTGCAATCGTACGGTAGTACGCGCATATTATCCGGCAACTAACTACAATCCCGTTGCTTTTGGACAGGGAGAGGAGTACAGCCTTGACGAGCAAGTCTTCTGTGAAAAAGACAAAGAAGAACTCGATCCTGCAACTTTTCATCAGTCACAGCAGTCGAGACGCTGACATGGCAGCAGCGCTGATTGATTTTCTTCGCGTGACCATCCCAGGTCTGAATCGCATCCGCTGTACCAGCGTCAGCGGCTATGGGCTGCCAGCAGGGGCGCATGTCGACAGTCAACTTCAGAAGGAGG
>CALEKX010000060.1 GCA_937904525.1 uncultured Phycisphaerales bacterium | reverse complement strand
GCTCAGGATGACGATTTCGGGCGACTATCGCCTATGTTGATGCATAATGTTGGGGACGCCGTGCCACCAACAAACAAGCCACATCTTTGGGATCTTTGCGCTCTCTGGGATCTTTGCGCTAAACCCCTTCGCGCAACCTTCGCGCTCTTTGCGTCATCGCGGTCGCCGTTTTCTGACCCGCGACTAGGCCATCGCCGCAATGTCCTCCCACACCCCAGCCAGGATCGGCGTCATCCGCTGGTGATGCTTGGGTTCCCCCGGCTGGCCGTTGAGGATGATGACGACGACGATGTTCTGCTGTGGGTCAGCAAAGGCGATCGACGACTGCGCGCCGCCGTGGCCGAACGTATCGCGCGAAGCCCCCGGGCCGAAGTTGTACGGCAGCGTTGCCAGATCCCTGTACTCAGCCGAATTCAGGATCAGCCCCAAGCCCCAGTCCATCACATGCCCGAAGGTCTGATCGACCATCCCCACGCGCTGGCGGGCGGTCATGGCTTGCACACTCTCAGCCGACAGGACGCGACGCCCTTCCAACTCGCCGCCATCAAGCAGCATCTGGAAGAAACGGGAAAGCTGCCGCGCTGGCCCGCGGCCGCTTGCGCCGGGGCGGATGCGCGCCAGCTCCTGCGGCGAGCCGCTGCCGGCATTCAGCTCGATGCGCGACGTGCCGGTCTTGTACATCAGGCCGATCCGATCGCCATATGCCGCCTGCTGCTGGACGTCCATCGCCAGCCAGCAGTCGCTCATGCCCAGCGGTTCGAAGATCTCCTGGCGGACATACGCATCGATCATCCGCCCGTCGACGCGGCGGACGATCTCCCCCAGCAGATACCAGCTCGAGCTGACGTGATATCCGGCTTTGCGGCCAGCCGGCCAGTCGGCTTCGGCCGGAGCCTGGCAGATTTCCTGGATGATCTGCTCCCAGGTCTTGCCCGACTCCAGATGAAGGGACTTCCGCAAACCGGCGGTGTGCGTCAGCAGGTGCAGGATGGTGATATCCCCCTTCCCGGCTGCGGAGAACTCCGGGATGTGCTGCGCAACTGGATCCTCCAGCCCCAGCCGCCCGCGCTCGATCTGCTGCATGACCGCCGCCGCCACAACCGGCTTGGTCATGCTCATCCACGGCAACAGCGTGTCAGCCGTCATCGCCACGCCCGGCCGGGCTTCGCCGATCGCCAGCTCACCCACGATCCGCCCGCCCCGGCGGATGCAGACCTGGGCTCCGGGCGTCAGGCCCGCCTGCATCGACTGCTCGATGGCGGCGCGCGTCTGTTTGGGGACCTCAACCGGCTGATGCATATCCATGCCAAAAACCTCGCAACGTGACGCTGGCGGCCTGATCGCCTATCATGCAAATCATGGCGCAAGCCGGCCGATCCAGCCATTCACGCTATCTTCAGTACAGGCAGCAGCTTCACAACCGCAAGCCCGGCGAACTCTCGGAGCGCGACCTGAGCCGCAACCGCGCCATGGGCCGCACGCGCCCGGTCCGACGGACGCGCTCGTTCACCTGCCTGCTGGTCGAGTTCCTGCGGATGCTGCGCGGATTCCGTGGCACGCTGCTGATCTCGATGCTGGGCCTGGGGCTGTCCACCGTGCTTGGGCTGATCCCACCATACGGCACCAAGCTCGTGTTCGACAACGTGCTCAACGCCGACATGCCCCTGCCGCCGGAGGTCCAGTGGCTGAAGCTGCCGACCGAGCCGCGGCGGCTACTGGCAACCGTCGCCCTCGGCATGGTCGCCATCGCCGTGATCTCGATGATCGTCAACACGATCAGCCGATGGCAGTCGACGCTGATCTCCAAGCGCGTGCAGGTTGCGACGCGCCGCAAGGCATTCGACCACGCCGTCCGCCTGCCACTGCATCGGGTATATGACCTCAAGAGCGGCGGCGTGGCGTCGATCCTGCGGGAAGACGCAGGCGGCGTCGGCGAGCTGGTCTTCTCCATGCTCTACAACCCCAGCCGCGCGGTGATCCAGCTCATCGGGACGCTGGCGATCCTGGCCTCCATCGACTGGCGGCTTCTGGGTGGCGCGCTGCTGCTGCTGCCGATCGTCTGGTTCACGCATCGTACATGGATCGCGCGCATCCGCCCGATGTGGCGCGACATCCGCAACACGCGACAGGGCATCGATGCTCATGCGACCGAAGCCTTCGGCGGCATGCGCGTCGTCCGATCCTTCTCGCGTCAGCGCAGCGAAACGACACGCTTTACCACCGACAACCACTACATGGCCCGCCAGGAGCTGTTTACATGGTGGTGGTCCCGCGGGATCGATGCAGCCTGGGCCGTCATCATCCCGCTGGCTAGCGCGATTTTGCTGTGGTATGGCGGCGGGCGAATCCTGACGGATCAGCAGCTTGTCGCGCAGGGACTGATGGATCAGCAGCAGGCTCTGACCGCCGGCGACCTGGTCATGTTCCTGACCTATCTGACGATGCTGCTAGGCCCGATCGCCACGCTGGCCAACACCGCCACGCAGCTTCAGAACAATCTGGCCGGCCTGGACCGCATCCTCGACCTGCTCCAGGAGCCGATCGAGTTCGCCGACAACCCCAAGGCCATCTCCATCGACAAGGACCAGGTTCAGGGCCGTATCACGCTGCGCAACGTCTGCTTCTCCTACGTTCGCAACCAGCAGACACCGGAACTGTCGATGCTGGCGCAGGATGCGGCTGCGCCGTCGCAAGGCGACATGGTCCTGCGGGACATCAATCTCGATGTCGCGCCGGGAGAGATGATTGCGCTGGTCGGCCCCAGCGGCGCGGGCAAGACGACGCTGTGCAACCTGATCGCGCGTTTCTACGATCCGACCGACGGCTGTATCGAGCTGGACGGGCGCGATCTGCGCGATATCACGATCGACAGCTACCGCCGGCTGCTGGGGATTGTCGAGCAGGACACGTTCCTGTTTGACGGCACGATCGCGGAAAACATCGCCTATGGCCGTCGCGGCGCGAGCATCACGCAGATCATCGAAGCCGCCAAGCAGGCCAACGCCCATGCCTTCATCACGCAGCTTCCCGACGGGTATGACACGCGCATCGGCGAGCGCGGCGTGAAGCTCTCGGGTGGCCAGCGACAGCGGCTGACCATCGCGCGGGCGATCCTGGCGGATCCAAAGATCCTCATCCTCGACGAAGCCACCAGCAATCTGGACAGCGAATCCGAGCGGCTGATCCAGCACAGCCTCGCGACACTGATGCGCGGGCGGACGAGCTTCGTGATCGCCCATCGCCTCAGCACGATCCGTCATGCCGATCGGATCGTCGTGATCGAGAACGGCCAGATCGTCGAACAGGGCACGCACGATGAGCTGATGGCTCGCAGCGGCCGGTATCAGCAGATGGTCCTCCTGCAAACCCAACCCCCTGCCGCAACAGACCCTGTCGACGAGGATGAACCCGCGCAGCAGGAAACGGCGTAAGCGGCCGCACCCGTCTTTCTGTGTGGCACGTGCGTCCCGCGCGCGCTGGCTGGTGCAGCAGTAGCACGTCCGGGACGGCCGTTTTACAGGCGCGCAGGGGACAGTCCATCTGTTTGTAGGGGTGCATGGCAATGCACCCCGCGCTAGGGCGCGCTGATGCGTGGCGGGTGTCGATTGCCCTTCAAGACCGGGCACATTGCCATGTGCCCCCACAGGAGCGCCGCAGATCACCGCGAACGGTTCCGGCAGGCAATAGCCTGACCTACGCGCATTCCCTGTGGCACGGGCGGGTCGCACGGGACGGCCGTGCCACAGGCGCTAGCCTTCCCTGGGCGCGGGAGATATCGCATCCTTCCCCATCGTCGCTCCGTCGCTTTGTCGCTCCGTCGCTATCTACCTCCCCCCTCCTTTTGCAGCCAGCGGAATTGCCTACAATTCCCCGCCATGTCTGAACGGCACAGTCCTGTCCTTCCCGGTTCTACCGTTGGCGTGCTTGGGTCCGGCCAGCTCGGGCGGATGTTTGCTATCGCAGCCCGGCGGATGGGGTATCGCGTCATCACCTACTCGCCCGATCAGGACACGCCAACGGGACAGGTCGCGGATGAGGAGATCGTGGCGGACTACGACGACCTGGACCGGATCCGGGCGTTTGCCAAAGCAGTGGACGTGGTGACGTTCGAGTTTGAGAACGTCCCGGCTGCCACAGCCGAAGCTGCGGCGGAGCATGCCCCCGTTCGGCCAGCCGGGGTTGTGCTTCACACCACCCAGAACCGCCTGCGGGAGAAGACCTACCTCAGCCAGCACGGGTTCCCGGTCGTGCCCTATCGGGCAGTGCAGGATGTTGCCTCGCTGCAGGCTGCGGCAGCCGAGATCGGCCTGCCGGCGGTGCTGAAGACCGCAGGATTCGGCTACGACGGTAAGGGGCAGATCAAGCTGGATCACAACAGCGATCTGTCAGCCGCGTGGGCGTCGCTGAAGACCGACCAAGCCATTCTCGAAGCCTTCATCGACTTCGAGAAGGAAGTGTCGGTCGTCGCCGCCCGCGGCAGCGACGGGTCGCTTTGCGACTGGGGCGTGGTCGACAACACGCATCGCAATCACATCCTCGATCTGACGGTGGCGCCGGGCGATGTGCCGCCGGAGGTGGCCAGGGAGGCTATGCGGATCGCGCGCGGCGTACTGGAATCGCTGGATGTCGTGGGCGTGATGTGCGTGGAGATGTTCCTCGGGCGGGACGGGCGACTGCTGATCAACGAGCTGGCTCCCCGGCCGCACAACAGCGGGCATTTCACATTCGACGCGTCGCTGACCAGCCAGTTTGAGCAGCAGCTTCGGGCCGTGTGCAATCTGCCGCTGGGATCGACCGCCCTGCTTCGCCCGGCTGCCATGGTCAACCTGCTGGGCGATCTGTGGGCGGGCGGTGAGCCGAATTGGGCTGCGGCATTGCGCAATCCCAACATCAAGCTGCACCTGTACGGCAAAGCCCAGGCTCGCCCGGGCAGGAAAATGGGCCATCTGACTGCAATGGCTGACACGCCGCAGGAAGCGGCAAGGCTGGCGGTGGAGGCGAGGGAAGCGCTGCTGCGGAAGTGAGCGTAATCTGAGATCGCAGATCTCAGATTTGAGATTTCAGATTCGGACTGTCGGATTTTCGAGGCTGAAACGCAAACCGTCCTGTCCCCCACTTCGATCACCTCTTCACCGCTTCGCATCTTCGCGTGAGCTGAGAGCATTTTCTCACTGACCGGATGCGTCATCACACATAACGGACGCAATTATCCCATTCGATCGCTCAGCCGCGATATGATGCGCCGCGACATGAGCCATCGCATCCTCGAAGCCCAGTGGCTGGCCCCGCAGGTCAAGCGTTTTGTCATCGATGCCCCGCACGTGGTGCGTAACGCCAAGCCGGGGCAGTTTGTCATCCTCCGCCTGCATGCCGGCGGTGAACGCATCCCGCTGACCATCGCCCATGCCGACCGCGAGCAGCGCGCCATCACGCTGGTCGTCCAGGCTGTGGGCGCGACGACGATCGAGCTGTGTCGCAAAGATGCGGGCGACGAAATCTCCGACGTCGCCGGCCCGCTGGGCATGCCGACGCACATCACCAACGTCGGCCATGCCGTCATCGTCGGCGGCGGCGTCGGCACAGCCGTGATCTACCCGCAGGCGCTGGCACTCAAGGAAGCCGGCAACACCGTCTCCGCCATCATCGGCGGACGCAGCAAGCCGTATGTCATCCTCGAACACGAGCTCAGCCAGATCTGCGATGCCGTCTACCCCTGCACGGACGACGGCTCGCACGGCTATCACGGCTTCGTGACCAATCGCCTCAAGCAGCTCATCGACGAAACGCAGGATGTGAAGATGGTGCTGTGCGCCGGGCCGGTTCCGATGATGCGCGCGGTCGCGGAGGTGACCCGGCCGTACGGCATTCACACCGTCGCATCGCTGAACCCGGTGATGGTCGACGGCACGGGCATGTGCGGCGGCTGCCGCGTGCAGGTGGATGGGCAGATGAAGTTCGCCTGCGTCGACGGCCCGGAGTTCGACGCGCACAAGGTCGACTTCAAGGAACTGGCTGACCGTCTCACCGCCTATCGCGAACACGAAAAGAAGGCCCTGGACCGCCAGCCCTGCCGCTCCGCGGCGTGGGGGTAAGTCCATAGAACCACAGAGACACGGAGACGCGGAGAGGAGTCGAACCACAGATCCACACAGATGAACACAGACGTCGATGTCATGCACCATGCATCATGCACTACGCTCCGTGTCTCTGGGTCTCCGTGGTTTCTTAGCTAGACACAACCATGAAAGCAGCAGAACGAATGAAGATCCCCCGCCAGGCGATGCCTGAACGGGATGCCCAGTCGCGATCCTCTTCCTTCGACGAGGTCAATCTCGGCTTGCCCGAGCAGATCGCGATGCTCGAAGCCCAGCGCTGCCTGCAGTGCAAGGACGCCAAGTGCGTCCAGGGCTGCCCGGTGCAGATCAACATCCCGGCCTTCATCGATCGCGTCGCCCACGGCGATTTCGCCGGGGCTGCCGACGTGCTGCTGCGCGACAACGCCCTGCCGGGCATCTCCGGCCGCGTCTGCCCGCAGGAAACGCAGTGCGAAAGCCGCTGCATCCGCGCCAAAGCGAAAAACAACGCCCCCTCCGCCATCGGCTATCTCGAACGCTTCGTCGCCGACTGGGCGCGGAAGAACAACTACCATCCAGCCTTCGCAGCCCCCAACGGCGAAGCGCCGCGCAAGGCGCATCGCGTTGCCGTCGTCGGGTCAGGCCCAGCCGGCTTGACCTGCGCCGGCGAGCTGGCGCGCATGGGACATTCGGTCACGATCTTCGAAGCCCTGCACGAGCCGGGCGGCGTGCTGCTGTACGGCATCCCGGAGTTCCGCCTGCCCAAGGAGATCGTCCGCAAGGAGGTCGAATCGCTGCTGCAGCTCGGCGTGAAGATCGAGTGCAACGTCGTCATCGGCCGCACGTACACGATCGACGGCTTGATGAAGGAAGAAGGCTTCGATGCCGTCTTCGTCGCCAACGGCGCCGGCTTGCCGGTCTTCCTGGGGATTCCGGGCGAAAACCTCAAGGGCGTCTACAGCGCCAATGAGTACCTGACGCGCGTCAATCTCATGTGCGCCTACGACCCGATGAGCGCAACGCCCGTGCTCCGGCCGAAGAAGGCCGTCGTCGTGGGCGGCGGCAACGTCGCGATGGACGCCGTCCGCACCGCGCGGCGCCTGGGCGCCGATCCAGCCGTGCTGGTGTATCGCCGCTCGCGGCAGGAGATGCCCGCGCGCGTCGAGGAGGTGCATCATGCCGAGCAGGAAGGCATCGAGTTCCAGATGCTGACCAACCCGATCGCGGTGCTCGGCGATGAGAACGGCTGGGTGCGCGCCGTGCGCTGCCAGCGGATGGAGCTGGGCGAACCGGACGAGTCCGGCCGTCGCTCGCCCCAGCCGATCGAGGGCAGCGAGTTCGACATCGAGTGCGATGTCTTCATCGAAGCCATCGGCACGCGCGCCAACCCGCTGCTGACGGCGACCACGCCGGATCTGGCCGTCAACAAGCGCGGCAACATCATCGTCGATGAGAACAACATGACCAGCAAGCCGGGCGTGTTCGCCGGCGGCGATATCGTCCGCGGCGCAGCCACGGTGATCCTCGCGATGGGCGACGGCAAGCGGACGGCTGCGTCGATCGACCGCTGGCTGGCGGCAAAGGACCAGAACCGCACGCCGCTGCCTGTGGCGGCTGGATGAGGTCCGGTTTCACCGCAGAGACGCGGAGACGCAGAGAGGTCACTGCGCAACGAGCAGATCGTTTGCAGCATTGGCTATCAGCCTGTTTTCGTCACGGGTTGGTAGCCCGTGCCACAGATTGGCCAGTCGTCACAGGGGCGCCCTCGCCCGTGCGCTGATCTACCCCCCATCGAAACGCGGGCGAGACCAACATTATGCATGATCGGCGCAAGTCCTTTCG
>CALEKX010000059.1 GCA_937904525.1 uncultured Phycisphaerales bacterium | reverse complement strand
ACGGGCAGTTTGGACTCTCATAAGGACTGGATCAAGTTGAGGGGAGCAGGCCACAGCCACGAGGGAGATTGCCCGGTCAATGGCGGCGCCCATGGGTGTGTCGCCACTGGCTTCCAGAAGCGGCGGACTGAATTGCTCAGTCGTGGTGAAATCCTGAACAACGTCAACCGGGCCAAACGTGATGATGGCCACTTCTACCCGTTTGGCAGCCAACGAGTCCGCCGCGAGTTCATCCCTGTATACAGCCAATCCATTGTTCAACTCGCGGATCGGTTCACCCTGCATCGAACCCGACGTGTCCAGAAGCAACACACACGGACATCGTGGTTCTGGATTTTCGGCAAAATCGTTGGTGCCGAATGGAATCTGCTCGACCATAGTGCCTCCCTCTCAGTAACCCCAAGTGTTAGGTATGCGCCCCTACCTCACCAGCGCATCCACAACATTATGGAATCGCCGAGCAATGAGGCAAGTATTCCTCTGGCCTGCGGCAGATATCTGGACTTCGTCTGTTCGTCTCTCCGAAACCAAAACATCCGTGTCCATCGCTGTCGAAATGGTCTGTTGTCACTGGCCAGTGTTAGTCGGGCGCGCCGGTCGTCTCCCCCTGCCGCAACTGGCAACTGGCAACTGGTAACTGGACACTCCCCCTATTCACAACGCCCTCCCGTTCAGCGGCGCCCGGCGAGTGACAAGTGACCAATGACGAATGACAAATAACAAGTAACCAGGAACAAGTAACAAATAACTACACTGGACTCTGGATGATCACCTCCCGCGACGGCGCGCGTTGGCGGAAGGCTCTTGGGCTCATGCCCATGACTTCGCGGAACTGGCGGCTGAACTGGGGCATGTCGCTGTAGCCGAGGCGGCGGGCGATGTCGACGATGCGCAGGTCCGAGCCGGCAAGCAGGCGGCTGGCGGCGCGGATGCGCTCGCGTGTCAGCCATGTGCGCGGGGCGCAGCCGAAGGTTGCGCGGAAGACGCGCGTGAAATAGTCCGGGCTCATCTCGACGACGCGCGCCAGGTCGGCGGCTGTGAGACCGTCAGCCAGGTGGGCTTGCGTGTATCGCATCAGCCGCTGGCGCTGATGGGCGGTGAAGCCGCGCCGGACGGTCGATTCGCTGCTGCGCAGGCGGAGCAGCTCGACCGTGAGCGTCGCCAGCAGGCATCGCATGCTCTGGCGGCGCAGCGGGCGGTCCATCGTGATCTCATCAGCCAGCCGATCGAACAGCGGCCGCGTCTCGGCGGCGGCGCTGAAGACAATCGGGCGATCGATGGGCGAAAGATCGACGCCGCTGCGCGTCAGGCGGAACCAGATCTCGTCGTAGCGGAAGACGGGCGTCCAGGTGAAGTCGTGGGGTGCGCGCGGCGGCAGCCAGAGGGCCTGGCCGGGCTCGATGGAGATGTCCGAGCCGTCGGCGGCGCGGCCGGTGCTGCGGCCTTCGAGGGCCAGATAGATCAGATGCCACGGTTCGCGGCGGCTGCGACAGCTCCAGCCGTCGGTGCGGATGGCTTCGCCGTAGAAGCGGCTGTTAAACTCCAGCCGCGTCCGCGGATCCATCACGGCTGACAGCCAGTCATCCAGGGCAGGATGCCGCATGGCAGGATCCTCATATCACCGGTTGGCGCTAAGTTTTTCGCCTTTGGCGCAATGGCCTGTCGCGCCTGTAAATGCCACATTATCCGCAGGATTCGGCGCTGGCAATCGGCTGTCGCTGATCGCCGGTTCAGATCAACTATGCAAATGAGGCATCGACCATGCGAAGCAGCCTTCTGACAGACCAGCACCTGCGCGATTTCGAGGAGCAGGGGTACTTCATCGTCCGCAATGTCATCGACCGCGACGCGGCGATGGAAGTGCGCGGTGTGATCAAGAATAACATCCTCACGCCGGAGGTCGGCGGTGTCGTGGATCGGGATCCGATGGATCCAATGGGCGACTCCCCCGCCGCTCGGGCTGCCCGCTTTCGCAAGCTGGGCACGTTCTGCGTGCAGTCGCCTTTGATCTGGCACACGATCCACGCCGGTGAGCCGATGGCGCGCATCGCGCAGCATTTCCTGGGCGACAACCTCCTGCTGAAGTTCAACTCCTGCTTCCTCAAGCCCGCACGCACGGGCAGTGCGACGCCCTGGCATCAGGACAACGGCCTTTGGCGCGATGGCGAGACCGAGCCGTTCAACTTCTGGATGGCGATCGACCCGGCTACCAAAGCCAACGGCTGCCTGCAGTTCATCCCCGGCACGCATCGCGAGCCGATCGAGGTGCATGGGTTGTACAAAGACTCCATCCACGGCGAGCTGCCGCGGCATCGCGTGGAGGAATGCAAGCGGAAATACGGCCTGCACTACATCGAGCTGGCGCCGGGCGACGCGGTCTGCTGGCATTCGAATCTCTACCACTACAGCCCGCCCAACACGTCCGACCAGAGCCGCATCGCCGTGGCTGGCGTCTATACGACGCCGCAGCTCACCGATCGCAACCCCCGCTGGAAGGAGCTGCCGTGGGTGTTGCGCGACGGGCGGCTGGTCAAGGCGTTTCCGCCGGAGATCTACCGCGCGCCCGGCGATCGGATCCCGGCGCCGGAGTTTCCGCGGTTCGAGGAGCCAGCCCTCGCGTGATCGACGGCTGGCCTGCGCTGACGGCCATGAGCACAACGCTGCGCGTCAATTCGATCCAGCGGTTCTGCCTGCACGACGGGCCGGGCATCTGCACGACCGTCTTCCTGCAGGGATGTCCGCTGCGCTGCTGGTGGTGCCAGAATCCGCAGACGATCCCGCTGCGATCGGATGAAATGCGCGAATGGGAGATCGGCGAGCTGGCGGATGTGGTCGAGCGCGATGCCCGCTTCTGGCGGCCGAGCGGCGGCGGTGTGACGCTTTCCGGCGGCGAGCCGCTGATCCAGCCGGACGGCGCGGCTGGGTTTCTGGAGCTGATGGGCCGGCGCGGGCATCACCGATGCGTGGAGACGGCTGGGCATGTGGGGCTGCCGGCAGTGCAGAGGGTGGCGCCGCATGTGGATCTGTGGCTTTGGGATGTGAAATCGACCGATCCGCAGCGGTTCCGCGAAGGCACGGGAGGCGAGGCGCGACGGCCGATGGAAAACCTGCTGTGGGTTCTTCAGCATACGGCGACGGACGTGCGCGTGCGGATTCCGGTGATTGCGGGGTTCAATGATGACGAGGGATCGGCTGGGCAGTTGGCGGCGTTCCTGGCCGATCTGCCGCGACGCGTGATGGTGGAGCTGCTGCCGGGGCATGACATCCGACGGTCAGGTCCCCCGCCGACGCGGTCGGCGAAGGTGGATCCCGGGCGTGTGGCGGTTTTGGACCGGCGGCTGAGGGAGGCGGGTTGTGTCTTGTATGGGAGGTGACATGCGCCGCGAAGACGCGAAGGTCGCGAAGGGTACGCGAAGGTGGTGAGCGCAAAAAGTGCAACGATCGCATAGACAGCAAATCGAGTCAGATGTGGGGTCCGCCTTGGCGGACCGGGCGTTTGGATGGTGGTTCTCGGCACACAGTGGGATGCTCTGCCGGCATGTGGAGTGAGAGGATCCACGAATGGACACGAATGGACACGAATGAGCACAAATAAGAGGGACATTCGTGGAGATTCGTGTCCATTCGTGGACGATTTCGTCGCGCACTGCACGTGCGGGACGCTCGCGCCATGGTGAAGGTCGATGGGTATGAAAGCGCTGGTTGCACAGATTGAAGAGCGGCTGTTTTCGGCGAAGGATACGGTTTGTCTGGAGCGGGCGCGGCTGGTGACGGAGGGATGGCGCCGCTATGCGCAGCAGCCCGTTGCGATCCGGCGGGCAATGGCGTTTCGGGATGTGCTGCTGCACATGACGCTGGATCTGAAGACCAATCCGGCTTTCGCGGGGAACACGTCGAGCGGGCCGCGGGCGTGGATGCTCGTGCCGGAGCATACGCTGCGCGTCGACCCGCAGGTCGAGATCGAGCATGAGGAGCTCAAAGGCTTCCTCGACGACAAGATCCCACAGGACATCCGCGCGTTCTGGGCGGACCATGCGTCGGACGGCGGGCAGGGGCATCTGGCGGTCGATCTGGAGATCGTTGTCAATCGCGGGTTGCGGGCGATCATCGACCAGATCGATCGGCTGGCCGATCAGGGGGACGAGGCGCAGCGCGTCTACCGGCAGGCGATGCGGATCTCGCTGGAAGCCGTGATCGCCTGGGCGCATCGCTATGCCGAGGCTGCCGAGCAGGCGGCGGAGGCTGCCGATGATCCGGTGATCGCCGCGTGCCATCGGCGCGTGGCGGCGGCTTGCCGGCATGTGCCGGAGCACCCAGCCCGCAACTTCTTCGAGGGTTTGCAGGCGATCGCGCTGACGCATCTGGCGGTGGCGATCGAGGGCCATCGCCTGTCGGTGTCGATCGGTTTGCCGGATCGGGCGCTTGCGCGCTTCTGCGATGAGGTGCAAGCCGATCCGGGCGGCTCCGCCGATCTGGTCGCGGCGTTTCTGCTGTGCATCGCGGCCAACAGCTTCCTCGGCCGGGGATCGAAGACGCAGGCGATCACCATCGGCGGCGCCGATCACACGGGAGCCGACCGGTGCAATGCGGTGACGCTGGCGTTTCTGGAAGGGTTCGATCGTGTCGCAGTCGCTGATCCGCATCTGTTTCTGCGATGGCATGGCGGGCTGGACGCGCGGGTGCGGGAGAAAGCGCTGGCGATGCTGTCGCGCGGGCGGAGCATGCCGCTATTGGTACATGACCGCCCCACCGTGCGGGGCTTTGTGGAGGCGGGCGTTGACCAGCGCGATGCGTGGGATTACTGCGTCATCGGCTGCAATGAGCTGGGGATTCCCGGGCGGATGTTTGACAGCGCCCTGTCACTGGGGTGCACGTACAACGATCTGGATCTGCTGAACCGCACGCTGCTGGGGCTGGCCGATCCGGAGGCAATCGGGTCGATGGAGGAACTGCTGAAGTGGCATGCAGCCGCGTATGAGCAGGTGATCGGCGACGGGCTGATCGAGCGGGAGCGCGTTCAGCGGCGCATCGCCGAAAAGATGCCGACGCCGTTCACGACGGCGCTGATGCGTGGCGGCGCCGAGCGCGGGGTGGATCTCATGGCGGCGATGCCCTACCGCATCCCGTGCGTGTATACGCGCGGGTTGTCGAATGCCGCCAATGCGCTGGCTGCCATTGAGCAGCTTGTGTTTGTCGAGAAGCGGTTTTCGCTGCGTCAGCTCGTCGACGCGCTGCGCGGAAACTGGGCGGATGAGCGGCTGTGGCAGGCGGTGCAGAAAGCGCCCAAATGGGGCAATGACGACGACCAGGCCGACCGGTGGGCGCTGCGGCTGATCGAGTTGCGGCGATCGGCGTTGCAGCGGCTGGCCAATGGCGGCCTGCCGCGGGCGGTCGTGTGCCATGTTGTGCGGAGCCTGCATCACCTGGACGGGCGCGGCATCGCAGCCAGCCCGGACGGCCGGCGAGCAGGTGCGCCCGTCTGCGACAGCATCGGCGGCGTGACCGGAACGATGCACGAAGGCCCGACGGCCATGCTGGCCAGCGTCCTGAAGATCGATGCCGCACGGGATTTTGCCGGCGGGTACAACCTCAACATCACGCTGCCGGCTGGGCAGGCGGATCCGCCGGTGCTGGGGGCGCTGATTGACGGATTTTTCGGCGACGGCGGACAGGAGCTGCAGGTGAATGTGCTCGATCCTGCGCACCTGCGCGCAGCGCAGCGCCAGCCGGAGCGGTTCAAGGATCTGGTCGTCCGCGTCGCGGGCCTGAGCGCGCGGTTCATCGAACTGTCGCGGGCGGAGCAGGATGAGTTGATCGAGCGGGCGGACGAAGCGGCGGGAAGATGAGGCTTTGGATTCCGGATTTCGGATTGCGGATTTTGGAGCCGCGGATGAACGCAGATGACGGGGTTGCCACTGGTCACTCGCCGCCATCTGACGCAGGGCATCCATCGCGAACTGCCACCCGCCAACTCCCTACTGCCTACTGCCAACTGCAGACTGCCGACTGCAGATGATCTGCCTTCTAGCTTCTATCTTCCACTTTCTCTCCGTGCCCCGTATTGATCCCCCGCGTCATGCGGATGGCGTGAGGGAGGACGTCCAGCAAAGCCTCCAGAAACTCGGTCGCCCCCTTCGGTGACCCGGGGAGGTTGATCACCAGCGAGCGGCGGATGACGCCGGCTTCGCCGCGCGACAGGTATGCGCGCGGTGTGTGCTGGTAGCAGCGGAGGCGCGCCAGCTCCAGCAGGCCGGGATGGCGTTTTTCGAGGACGCCGGCTGTCGCTTCGGGCGTGACATCGCGCGGCGCCAGGCCCGTGCCGCCTGTGGTGAGGATCAGGTCAGGCGCCGGCTGGGCCGATGCCCAGTTGCGCAGGCAATTGGCGATGGTGTCGGCTTCGTCGCCGACGCACTTCTTGTCGATGACGACGGCGCGGAGCTTGTCTGTGACGATCTGCTCGATGGCCGGACCGGACAGATCCTGTGCCTGTCCGGCGGCGCAGCGGTCGCTGACGGTGAGGATCGCAACGGTGATCGGCTGGTCGCTCATGTGCCCTCCTGGCGGGTTGCCGGTCGCAGGATGTCGCGTTTGCCGCCGGTCTTGCTGACGAGCTGGATGGATTCGATCGTCATGAGGGGATCGACGGCTTTGCCCATGTCGATGACGGTGAGGGCAGCCACGGCGGCGGCTGTGAGGGCTTCCATCTCGACGCCGGTGCGGGCGGTCGTGCGGGCTTCGGTGCGGATGTGGACGATGTTGCCCTCCAGGCGCAGGTCAACGGTGACATGGTCGAGCGGCAGCGGATGGCAAAGCGGGATCAGCTCGTCGGTGCGCTTGGCGGCCTGGATACCGGCGATGCGCGCGACGGCCAGGAGATCGCCCTTGGCGAGCGAGTTGTCGCGGATGGCGGCTGCGAGATCGTCATTGACGCGGACACGTCCCTCCGCCACGGCGGTGCGGACGGTCGGCTGCTTGTGCGAGACGTCGACCATGGCGGCTTTGCCGTAGTCGTCGACGTGAGAAAGCGCTGGGCGATCGGACTTTGGCATCATCACTCCCATCGATACAGCGGCCAGGGACCGGGGCCGGTGGCGTCCGGGGGCAGTTCGACGAAACCGTCGCTGGCGGCGGCTGCGATCATGTCGCCGCTGCCGCGATTGTCCAGCAGATCGGCTTGTCCGTCTGCGCGCAGGCGGATGAGACGCCACCACCAGAGGTGGAGCGTCTTTGTGTCGGGATTGACGAGGGTGACGCGAGGGACGGGTGGTGGCGTCGACACCCCAGCCAGGCGCAGGAGCGCCGGCTTGGCCATGCGCCTTGCGCCGACGAGGGCGGAAACGGGATTGCCGGGCAGGCCGATGATGAGTTTGCCGGTGTTGGTGACGGCAGCCAGGATCGGCTTGCCGGGGCGGACGGGCAGGCGGTGGAAGATGATCTGCCCGCCGCAGTCGCGGACGATCTGCGGGAGGTAGTCGTAATCGCCAGCCGACACGCCGCCGGTGGTGAGCACCGCGTCAGCCTGGTCGAGCATCGTCTGCAGTGCATCGCGCAGGGCATCGCGTTCGTCGGCGACACGGCGGCGCTGGGCCAGCGTGGCCCAGGGCCATTGGCGGATCATCGACGCCAGGCCGGGGCCGTTGGAGTCGCGGATCTGCCACGGCTGGGGGTGAGCCGAAGGATCGAGCAGCTCGTCGCCGCTGTTGAGGATGGCGATTCGCAAACGGCGATGGACGGCGACGGTGGCATAGCCGGTCGCGGCCAGCGCGCCGACGGCTGGGGACGTCAGAAGCGTGCCGGGCCGGAGGAACGGGTGATTTGCAGGCGCATTCTCGCCGCGGCGGCGAATGCTCTGTCCCGACGTGACATTCCCGGGCGGAATGAGCAGGCGGATGCGCGCGGGATCGGATTCATCCGTGTCCTCGCGGCGAATGACGGCATCGGCGCCTTGGGGGACGGGCGCGCCTGTGACGATGCGGAGGACACTGCCGGTGGGCATCGGGGGCGGCGCGGCGCCGATGCGGACTTCGCCCGCAACGGGAAGCGTCGACGACGCCAGATCCGAGAGGCGAACAGCATATCCGTCCATCGAGCTGACATCGCACGGCGGCGAGTCGCGATCGGTGCTGGCTTGGACCGCCAGAATACGACCGGCAGCCTGGTCGAGGGGGATCTGCTCCACATCAACGGGTGTCAGCCGCGGCAGCAGCGCGGCGAGGGCCTCATCAGGCGTATGGAAGGCGGTATCGGTCATCGCTCCTCCCCTTCCGCGTCGGCGTAGACGGGCGTTTTCCAGATGGGCACGTCCTGCTTGAGGCGATCAATGAAGGCATCGGCGGCAGCCAGGCCTTCCTTGCGATGGCGTGAGGCGATGATGAGGCGGAAGCTGCACGTGCCGACGGGCACACGGCCTCGGCTGTGCTGGACGTGGACAGCCAGCAGGTTGAACTCGTCGATCAGTTTTTGCGCAAGGTCGCGCAACATGCGGCTGGCCATCGGTTCGTAGGCTTCGTAGTCGAGGGCGTGGAGGGGGCGGTTGTTTTCGGTGGGACGGACGATGCCGTCGAAGCAGGTGATGGCGCCGGCGTGCTCGACCTGCGGCAAGGTCGGCTGGGCAGCGAGCGGGCCGTCGATGATCTGGACGTCGATGTTCATGTTCATCCCCCTGAAACCATGGCGATGAGGGCAACTTCGTCAGCCGAGGTGACGGTGTGCTGGTCGTCGACCAACGCATGGTTGACGGCAAATCGGCTGGCCGAGAGGAACGTCTGGAGCGCAGGGGCAGCCTGGGCGAGGCGCGTGCGCAGGTCGGCAATGGCGATCGGCTGATCGGGAACGGGGACGGGCAGGCGGTTGGTCTTAGCTGCCTGTGCGGCGGGGCCGAACAGCAGCACGTCGATGGTCATCGGCGCGTTCCTTTCCATAGCCGCCGGGCGCCCGGCGGGCGTGTTGGTCGTGGGTATCCCAGCACGCCATGATAACCGGGGAACTGACGTTTTGTGTTTGGTGTTTTGTTGTTTTGGAGCTGCCTGCTACTCACCTGCCGCCCTGCTATCCTGATCTCCTGCTCCATGGTCCGGGATGACCTCGAAGCCGCATTGGGTGGGCTTGGTGAACCCGGTCTCCGGCTCATTCGTCGAAGAGATGGAGGATGTGGCGACGGCGTCCCCCGCTGGAAAGATCGCCAGCCAAATGCTACACAGAACATCTCAAGCCATGCTCCAACCCCAAAGACAAACGATTGCTCCCGCTCAGCGGGAGCAGTGGATCCAGATCGCCGAATCTCTCAAGCCGCGTCTGCACGAGCGCACGTGCGCGCCCGTGCAGATCGTCCAGGCTGTCGAGGATCCCGCCGCCTTCGGCGGCTGGCGCATGCAAACCGTCGCCACGCCGCAGGAGCTCAACCAGCGGACGCTCCGCGCCGGCGACCATCTCATCCTCGACTTCGGTGAGCATCTGACCGGCCGGTTCACCTTCGCCATTTCTGCGCACGGGCGCGCAATGGACGCCCCCTGCCGCCTGCGATGGGGTTTCGGCGAAGTGCCGCGCGAAGTGGTCCTGCCGTTCGAACCGTTTACCGGTGGGATCAGCCGATCGTGGCTTCAGGATGAGATCCTCACGCTCGATCTTCTGCCAGCCACCGTCACCCTGCCGCGGCGTTACGCCTTTCGTTACGCACGGCTCGAGGTGATCGCCACCTCACACCACTACGGCGTCCGCCTCGACGATGCCAAGACCATCGCCCTCACCAGTGCCGGGGATCCGCCGCCCGAGCTGCCCGCGCAGGTTTCGCCGCTGATGCGTCAGATCGACGAGGTTTCGATCCGCACGCTACGCGAATGCATGCAGACCGTCTTTGAGGACGGCCCCAAGCGAGATCGGCGGCTTTGGCTGGGCGATTTGCGCCTGCAGGCGCTGGCCAACGCGGTGACGTTCCGGCGGTTCGATCTGGTCAGGCGATGCCTGTACCTCTTTGCTGGCCTGGCTCGGCTGGAGGACGGTATCGTCCCCGCACTGGTGGTCGAAGATCCCAAGCCGGCGCGCGGGCATGAGTTCATCATCGACTACGCGGCGCTCTACGGCCCCACGCTGCTCGACTACGCCCAAGCCGCTGGCGACTGGGACACGGCGCGCGATCTGTGGCCGGTGGTTTGCGATCAGCTTGATCTGCTGGCGACGTACGTGGGCAGCGATGATCTCTTTGCCGCGCCGGAGGGCAGTTGGGTTTTCATCGACTGGAACGAGCGGCTCGATCGCCAGGCTGCGATGCATGCCGTCTTTGTGTATGGCCTGCGGCAGTCATCCGAGCTGGCGAAGCGCATCGGCGCCTCAGCCGACGCGGATCGGTACGCGCAGCTCGCCGACCGGCTCACGCAGTCCGCCCGGCGGGCGTTTTTCGATCCGCAGCAGCGGCTGTTTGTCAGCGGCCCCCATCGGCAGATCTCCTGGGCGACGCAGGCATGGATGATCCTTGCCGGCATCGCCACACTCGAGGAAGGCTCAGCCGCCCTCGACGCGCTCCAGGCCCACCCCGACGCCCTCCGCCCGGTGACGCCGTATCTCTACCATCACGTCGTCGACGCCATGATCCGCTGCAACCAGCGGCAACAGGCGATGGCGTTAATCGAATCCTACTGGGGCGCCATGGTCCAGGCCGGCGCCGATACCTTCTGGGAGGTCTTCGACCCGGCTGATCCCAACCTCAGCCCCTACAACAACGTCCTGCTGAACAGCGCCTGCCATGCCTGGAGCTGCACGCCGACTTACTTCCTTCGCTGCGCCTATCAGTAGAGAGCTCAGTCGAAGATGCGAAGTCCACGAGGACAGTACAAAGATCGCAAAGAGCCCAAAGACCGCAATGCACAGGTCTGCGGCGCGGGCGTCCCGCACGGGCACTCCATCATCCTCTGGGGCTCCGCGCCTCCGCGGTGATCACCACCCCCGTGGCACGGGCGCCCTCGCCTGTGCAGACAACGAGGCAATGCGCGCCACGGCAGACATCACGTCGCCCCGACAAGCGGCACTGTTGTGTCGTCGTGGATGCGACCCTCAGGCTGGCGATTGGCCTGGGGATGAGCGGTTCTCGTGCGCCACAGGAGGTGGGCGGTGCCGACAGTGGCCAGGAGGTCTGCCAGGAGTACGCCACCGGCGGCTCTTAGGGTGGGGTCGATTAGAGTGAACTGGGCCAGGACGGAGGCCGCCAGCCAGGTGCGTGAGGCTCGGTCACCGGCACGCCAGAGCGCGGCGCAGGCTGGGATCAATGCGACGAAATGGTGCGTCCAGGCGATCGGCGTGAACAGCGCCGTCAAGCCGAAAACCAGCCCCACCTCGGCCAGCCGCAGCGGCTCATCCGAACGACGGGCAAAGCACAGATACGCCATCATCCCCAGGGCCGCCAGTTGCACCGCCGCGGCGATGGCTGCCACGGTCTCCGGCTGAAGCGATGCCAGATGCAGCCCCGTGCCGGGCGGGATGTGCGGCTCGGCCAGGAGCAGGCGTGCCAACACGCCCGGGAGGGAGGCATTCTTGTAGCGCATGGACTCGCCGGCTTCGTAGAATCCCACGCCGGCTGTGGCGCCATAGTCGACCAGCCACTGCCAGTGCAGCCGCCACGCCCCCTTCACCCCGAACACGCCCACCGTGCTGACGCAGAGCAGCACGAACGTCACAACGCTGGCGATGGCTGCCCGCCAGCGGCGCTTGAGGAGCAGGTACGGTACGAACAGCGCCGGCGTCAGCTTGAGTGTGATCGCCAGCCCCAGCAGCGCGCCGCCGGTCAGCGGCCGGCGCCGGCTGGTCAGGTAGATGCCCGCCAGCGTCAGCCCCATCGTTACCAGCGCCACCTGCAGCAGCACCAGGTGATCCATCCAGTAGGCTGTCGTCGCCGCCAGCGACACGATATACGTCGACAGCGCCCATCGATCCCCCCGCTGGCGCCACCATGCGCACAACAGGGCTGAGCCGATCAGCGATGCATAGGCCACGCAATGCCAGATCGCCCCCGCCACCGGGCGCGGCAACCGCCCCAGCGGCGAGAGGAACATCGAGAAGAACGGCAGGTATCGGCGGACATCGGAGCGGTTGTCATCTTCGTCCGCATCGTACGGATCGCCCCTGTATGAGACTTCGTGGGCAGCCTCCCAGAATCCCCGGAAGTCGGACGTGCCTTCGGGGCCGATCACCCGCTCCACCGCGATGATGCCGGTCACAATGAAAAAGAGGATCCCCGCGATGGCAGCCGACTTCCAGTTCCACCAAGCCGGCGCCCGCTGCGCTTTGGGAATGCTAGCCAGTTGGATTCGCTCGCCGACCATACGCATTGACGGTTACGGCTGGGGCATGGGCGCATGGGCACATGCCTGCAGCTTTCTGCAATTGCGATCCGTGGGCTGTCGGGGAGGGAAGTTTCGGTCCACCGGCAGGGGCACAGCAGCCCGGTGTTCCACGGAACACAGCCGCCCACCACCGCGGCGGACATCAGCCAAGTTGCTGATCAGGCAGAACCTACGTCAATGGGCGATACTGGACTCGAACCAGTGACCTCTTGCGTGTCATGCAAGCGCGCTAGCCAGCTGCGCCAATCGCCCTCGTTTGGGTCCCTTATCATAACCGCCTCGCCGGGCATTACAAGCGCCCGGCGAGGCGGCTGATGATGGACCGCCATCAGCCGGCGAAATTTACCGCTGCACGCGGGCGCTGCCGCCTTTGGCGAAGGCTTCGACCTCGGGCAGCTTGGCCATCGTGACGTCGCCGGGGAAGGTCGTCAGCAGCGCGCCATGGGCCCAGCCGAGGCGGAGGGCCTCTTCTGGCTGACGGCCGGCGATCAGGCCATAGATCAGGCCGGCTGCGAAACCATCGCCGCCGCCGATGCGGTCGACCACGTCCAGCGCCGTCGTCGGCGCGACGTACTGCTTGCCATCCAGCCACAGCACGGCTGACCAGTCATGCCGGTTGGTCGTGTGCACCTCGCGAAGCGTCGTGGCAACGGCCTTCACATGCGGGAACTTCTCGACGATGTTGCCGATCATGCCGAAGAAGGTCTGCGGATCGAGCTTCGACTCGCGCTTGTCGACCTCCGGCCCCTTCACGCCCAGGCCTTTCTGCAGGTCTTCCTCATTGCCGACCAGGACGTCGACATGCTCGACGATCCGGCGGAGCGTTTCGACGGCCTTCTTCTCGCCGCCGACGCTGGCCCACAGCTTGGCACGGTAGTTGAGGTCGAAGCTGGTGACGGCGCCGGCTTCCTTGGCGGCCTTCATGCCTTCGATGATCAGCTCAGCCGTGGTGGGCGACAGCGCCGCGAAGATGCCGCCGGAGTGGAACCACTTCAGCCCGCCGGCCATGATCTTCTTCCAGTCGAAGTCGCCCGGCTTGAGCAGCGCCGCGGCTTCGTTCGAGCGGTTGTAGAAGACGACCGGGGCACGGACGCCGGCGCCGCGATCGGAGTAGACGGTCGCCATGTTTGGCCCGCGCACGCCGTCATGCTCGAACCACTTATAGAACGGCTGAACGCCCATTTCGCGGACGGCGTTCTGGATCAGCTCGCCGATGCCGTAGTTGACCATGGCCGTGGCGATGCCGGTCTTCAAGCCGAAGCAGGATGCCAGATTGGCTGCGACGTTGTACTCGCCGCCGGAAACATGGATTTCGCAGGACTTGGCCCGGCGGAACGGGATGATCCCCGGGTCCAGACGGTGCACCAGGGCACCCAGCGACAGGAAATCCAGTGCGCAGTCATCTTGACGAATCTTCAGCTCAGGCATCGTTTCTCCTCGGCTTGTTGGGGACTGACTTTTCCGCTGTCCGGGCAGACAGGATACAGCCCTTGGCGCCTCCGGGCCAGATGCCCGCGGACGGCGGTCAATCGCAGGTGCGTTTTAGCGGTGCGGGCGGCGCTTTGGCGTCCGGCGGTCGGGCTCATATAATCCGCCGCCTATGGCTGACTCCAAAACTGGCGGCGCGAAGTACAAACGGGTCCTGCTGAAGATCAGCGGTGAGGGTTTCGGGCAGGAAGGCGAGCTCGGGATCGAAGCGGCTGAACTGGAGAACATCGCTCGCCAGTGCGTCGAGGTGGCGCAGATGGGGGTTGAGCTGGCGATCGTCGTCGGCGGCGGCAACTTCATCCGCGGCGCCACTTTCGCGGAGGATGGCCATATCGCCCGCGCCACAGCCGACTACATGGGCATGCTGGCGACGATCATCAATGCCCTGGCGCTGCAGGAGACGATGGAATCGCTCGGCCAGCCGACGCGCGTGCTGTCGGCGCTCAACGTGCAGAGCGTCTGCGAGCCGTTCATCCGCCGCCGCGCCATCCGCCACCTGGAAAAAGGCCGCTGCATCATCCTCGCTGCCGGCACGGGCAACCCCTTCTTCACCACCGACACCTGTGCCGCCCTTCGCGCCACCGAGATCCATGCCGATGTGCTGCTCAAGGCGACCAAGGTCGATGGCATCTACTCGGCTGATCCCAAGAAAGATCCCACCGCAAAACTCTATCACGAGATCACCTACGATCAGGTGCTGGCCGACGGCCTGAAGATTATGGACAAGACGGCCATCACGCTCAGCCAGGAACGTAAAATCCCGCTGGTCGTGTTCAATCTCAAGAAGCCGGGCAACATCGCCCGCGTCATCCGCGGCGAGGATATCGGCACGCGGATCATCCCCAGCCGATAGGACCTCCCTGTTGCCGCCGGACCCCTGACGCTAAGATGCCCCCGGCATCTGGTGGAGGAATACCCATGGTCCGTCTGGCACTTGTCGGTTGTGGCGGCTACGCGCGCATTCACGCCGGAAATCTCAAGACCCTGAAGGACGAGGCTCAAGTCGCTGCGCTGTGCGATCCTATGGCTGAACGCACGGCCCGCTTCAAGCAGGAGTATTTTCCCGAGGCCGCCGTGTACGACGCGGTTGAGCGGATGCTCGATGATTCGTCGCTGAAGCTGGATGGTGTGGTGCTGGTCACGCCGCACACGGCGCACTATCAGCAGGCGAAGGCGGCGCTGCAGCGCGGGCTGCACGTGATGGTGGAAAAGCCGATGGTCACCAGCGTCGAGCAGGCGTATGACCTGTGGCGGCTGGTAAAGAAGTCCGGCAAGCTGCTGTGCATCTCCTACCAGGCGCCGCACACGGCTGAGTACGGCTACCTGGCCGGCCTGCGTGATTCAGGCGACTGGGGGAAGGTGCAGGTGATCAACGGCTGGGTATCGCAGGGCTGGATGCAGGGGACGACCGGCCTGTGGCGACAGGATCTCGCTATTTCCGGCGGCGGTTTCATGTATGACACCGGCGCGCACCTGCTGAATGCCATCATGTGGCTGATGAACGACCCGGTGGTCGAGGTCAGTTGCATGATTGACACGGTC
This sequence comes from uncultured Phycisphaerales bacterium, assembly GCA_937904525.1. Taxonomy (GTDB): domain Bacteria; phylum Planctomycetota; class Phycisphaerae; order Tepidisphaerales; family Tepidisphaeraceae; genus CALEKX01. Next base: position 7,574 of record CALEKX010000059.1, on the reverse strand, counting down.
GGCTGTCCGGTGGACATCAATGGCGTCGCCACGCTGCGTTTCCAGAACGGCGCTCTGGGCAGCGTGAGCCTCGGCGGCAACGTGCCGCAGTTCGCTACGAGCATCCAGATCATGACCGATCGCCTGCTGATCCAGACCGATCAGTACGGCCACAAGCTGCAGGTCTCCCGGTGGGAGAAGACAGTCTATCCCCATGTGCGGCAGGAGCTGGATACCCCCGGCGCCGGCACGCCGCAGCTCAATTTCATCCGAGCCATCCAGGGCAAAGAGCCGCTGCGATCCCCGGTGCGCTATGGCGTGCTTCTGTCGGCGCTGATGGATGCGATGTACGAATCGGCTGAGAAGCGCAAGCCGGTCGAGGTGAAACCCGTCCCGCAGGACATCGACTGATTTCAGGTTCAGTTCACCGCAGAGAGGATGCCTGTGCCCTCTGGCATGGGCGTCGCGCACGCGCATCCCGTCGCCTGCCCTGCTCCATCGGCTGGTCCGCCAAGGTGGACCCTGCGATGCGCCTGCAGCGGCGGATGGCAATCCGCCTCCGTGCTGGTGGCATCACACCATCCACGTGCGCCTACCGGGGCACATTGCCATCTGCGCCTACAGCGATGTCGGCAGGCAATCGATCGAAATGATCCACGAAGGGCGCACGAAATGACCGAAATTTCGTGACAATTCGCGTCTATTCGGGGACGTCTTCACCACGTCCAGACTGCGCACAAATATCCCGCACGTGCACTGCCCCCGTGATGCACGTGCGGGGTGAACCGTCGAGCGTGAACCTCGGGCGGGCAGCCCGCGCCACGCGTGTCTCGCGACTTACGTGAACGCCGCCGCCAACGGGGCCGTGCCCGTCGCGACTGTGCCGTTCATCAGCCAGACCAGATTCTTGCCCGTCACCAGGTGACGCCACAGCAGCTCGGGCGTGCCGTTGCCGTCCAGATCGCCGATGCCGCTGAGGAACCAGTTGGTGTCCTTCACCTGCGACAGCGTGATCACGCCGCGAATGGCTGTGCCGTGCATCTGCCAGATCAGGTTGCCGCCGGTGCGCGTGTTGCGCCAGATGAGATCGCCACGACCATCGCCGGTCATGTCGCCCACGCCAGCCAGCACCCAGTCGGGATGACGGACCGTCGGCAGCATCGTCGAATGCGCCCCGCCCTTGCCGTTCATCAGCCATACCAGCGTGCCCTGCGTCTTTTCGTTGCGCCAGACGATGTCGGCATGGCCGTCGGCATTGAAATCGCCCGTCCCGGCGACAGTCCAGTCGAGGTACTTCACCGTCGGCAACTGCGTGTAGACGCCAACGGTCGTGCCGTGCATCGCCCAGAATGCCAGCCCGCCGGTGCTCTGGTTGTACCAGAGGATGTCGTCATGGCCGTCGCTGTTGAAGTCGCCGGCGCCGACAATCCGCCAGGCTGTGTTGGCGGTCACAGGCAAGTTGATGACACTCTTGATCGTCGCGCCATCCATCAGCCAGAGCTGGCTTTCGCCCGTGCCGTAATCGCGCCAGAGGATGTCCTCCTTGCCGTCGCCGTCGAAGTCGCCGCCGCTTTTCATCTGCTGCGTATCGAGGGCGATCTGCACATTGAACGACGCCAGCGTCCCAGCCGCCACAGCGTTGCCGTTGGTGTCGAGCACCTCGCCGGCTCGGACGGAGATCGTGTAACGCCCGTTGTCGTTGACATTCCACTTGCCGCCGGGCGCGCTGATGCGATAGGTCGCCGTGCGCGGCGTGCCGTTGGCGCCCTGGTTGACCGAGACAAACTGCGCCAGCGAGCTGTAGCCGTTGGGCCCGGTCACCAGCAGATCGTTGCTGTCGAGGCTGGAGACATCGATGCCGACGTTGTCCGACCACGTCACGGTGAACGTGTACGTTGTCCCGCCCGCGAGCTTGTGGTCCGGCGCGTTGGCGACGCCCTTGGGCGGCGTCAGATCGGCTGCCAGCTCCGGACGGAAGTCCCGCTTGACGTTCTCTGTACTGATGACGACGTCTTTCCAGATGACCACGCCGCCCAGGCCCGTGCCGGTGGCGCGCACTTCGTACGTCCCCGGGGGCAGCGGCAGCGTATAGCCGCCCGACTCCCATGTCGTCGTCGTGAAGACGGCGCCGTCGCCGACGCGCGTCGCGGTAACGGTGATCCCTGCCAGCCCCTCGCCGGGCGTGTAGAAGTCGTCATCGGTCAGCAGATCGCTGTACGCAACGCCCGTGAGGAAGACCGTGTTGTCGCTGACGGCGAAATCGGTCGTCAGCATGACGGCGTTGTACGTGCGCTGGACACCGCCGCTGAAATCGGTGAACTGCCCACTGACAACGCCGGCGCCAATCTCCTTCCAGTCGGGGTCGAGGATGTTCAGCCGATGCCCGCGGCCGGGAATGCCTTCGTCGACGAACAGATCCTCATGCAATTGCGGCACGGTCGTGCGCGGATCGGGCGGTGAGCCGGTCGTGCCGCTCCAGGCGATGTTTTCGCCCCAGCCGGAGATGTTGGTGTAACCGGCTGCCAGCATGCGGTCTCCGCCATTGCTGCCACCCTGGCCGGTATGGCTGAAGACATCATTGAGGATCATGTATTGGCTGTGCTTGCGGGCAGCGTCGGTGATGTAGGGATTGATCGCCAGCGGTTGCTTGGGCGTGGCGGTGATCGTGCCCGGGACGAGGCCCTCGTTGAGGTTGACGCCGAACCGAGCCGCCTCGGCTGCGGGGTTGGCCCGCGCGCGGTTGATCAGCTCCACCAGATACTGCTCCACGGCTGACGGATAGACAGCCGCCAACAGCCGCCGCGCCTCCAGCCCTTCCAGCACAACCATCCGATCCTTCATGTCTGACTCCTCAATGCGGTAAACCGCAACAGCCTACCAAAGCAGACAGAAGATCAGAACTCCGGTTAGGACTGGAACCACAGATAAACACCGGTGAACACCGATAGATCGATTTCGCTATCCGCCGCTCGCCGCCTGCGCGCTGCCTGCTGCCCGCTATCGTGGGGATCCGGTCACTGTCGTGCTTCGTTCCACTGGCAACCGGCAACTCCCCTTCTTTCTTCAGCCGTCCACCTTCTCCATTCTTGCCCCGGATTTTGACATCGCTCGCCTGCCCGCTAAACTTCGCCTCATTTAGCTGCCATGGCGTCACTTACGGCGCCGGGTGCCAGTCGAGGAAACGCCAACGAGGGACAGGGCTTGAGAAACGGGTGCCGCGGGCAAGGAGCTATCGCCAGGGCCGTATACACTGTCGCCATCGGCGCTGCAGCATGGACGGCTGCTCTGCCGGGCATCGCGACGGCGCAGGAAGGTGCGCCCAACGTCCCCTCTGCCCGCAGCGTGCAGGCTGGTTCGCCAGCCGCCGTCGGGCCGGTCGCCGTGGCGCCGCATCTGGCTGGCCGGACCGTCGAAGACATCCGCATCGTCGGCAATCGTCTCGTTTCCTCGGCTGAGATCCTCAACGTCGTCCGCACCACCGTCGGCGCGCCCTTCGACCCCCAGACCGTCGCCGAAGACTACCAGCGCGTCTACAACCTTCGCCGCTTCGCCAATGTCGAAGCCAAGGTCGAGCCGACCGCCACCGGCGTGATCGTCGTCTTCGAGGTCAGCGAGCAATCGCAGATCCGCTCGATCCGCATCGTCGGCAACTTCCGCATTCCGGACGAAACCATCCGCGCCGTCGTCAACGTCGAACCCGGCGAAGCCATCGAGCCGTTCCGCATCAGCCTCGCGCGCCAGGCCATCGAGCAGCTCTACCGCGACCGCAACTTTCCCAACGCCCAGGTCGAGGTCCTCGAAGACGCCCTCACCCGCAGCGGCGTCCTGATCTTCAAGGTCACGGAAGGGCCGTCGGTCCGCGTCCGCAACATCAACTTCGTCGGCGCCAACAGCTTCACCGAAGACCGCCTCAAGAAGCAGATCCGCACGCGTACCTGGATCTGGATGTTCCGCCCGGGCACGTACGACCCGGATCAGATCGAAGATGATGTTGCCGCCCTGCGCCGCTATTACCAGTCCAAAGGCTTTTTCGACGCCCGCATCGGCCGGAAGATCATCTGGTCGCCGGATCAGAGCGAAGTGCAGATCGATTTCCTGATCGACGAAGGCCCCCGCTACCAGGTGCGATCGATCACGTTCCGCGGCAATCACAACCTCTCCGAACGCGAGCTGCGGGAGAAACTCAATCTCCGCGAAGGCGAGGTGTTCGATCAGGAAGTGCTCGAGCGCGACATCCGCCAGATCGTCCGCGCCTATGGCCCGCTGGGCTACATCTATCAGCCGCAGATCGACGATCCCGATTACCTCCGTGTCGACGCCAAGCGCGTCTACTCCCAGGAGCCGGGCGGCATCGACCTGATCTACGACATCCGCGAAGGCAAGCCGTTCCGCATCGGGCGGATCGTCGTCAAGGGCAACACCCGCACACAGGACAAGGTCGTGCTCCGGCAGTTGCGCATGACGCCGGGACAGCTCTACGATGCCGGCGAAATGGCTGACGCGCGCGATCGCCTGCGTTCGACGCCCTACTTCGAACAGGTCGTCATGACCCCGATCGGCAACGATCCGCATGAGCGCGATCTGCTGATCGAGGTGGCTGAGCGGCGGACCGCGTCGTTCACGATCGGCGCGGGGGTCAACTCCAACGGCGGTGTCGGCGGCAACATCAGCTACGAGCAGCGCAACTTCGACATCGGCGCGGTGCCGGATTCGTGGAACGATCTGTTCACAGATCGCGCCTTTGTCGGCGCTGGCCAGACATTCCGCGTCACCTTCGAGCCGGGCACCGAAGCGACCAACGCCTCGATCCGCTTCATCGAGCCGTGGCTGTTCGATCAGCCCTACAGCCTGACGACCGAAGCCTACTACCGCACCCGTGTCCGGGAGGACTACGACGAGCGGCGCGGCGGCGGGCGCGTCTCGCTGGGCAAGCGGTTCGGCTACAACTGGTCGGCATCCCTGACGGTCCGCGGCGAGGATGTGCTGATCGACGACATCGACGATCCCGCCCAGCGCGCGCCCGAGATCCTCGATTACGAAGGTCACACAACGCTCACCAGCCTCGGGATCGGCATCCGCCGCGACACGACGGCGGGCGGCTTCCTCCCCTATCGCGGGACGAGCACCAACTTCGGCATCGAGCAGTTCGGCGTCTTCGGCGGCGAGACGTTCACGAAGTTCTCAGCCGGTTTCAACTGGTATCACACGCTGGATGAAGACCTGCTGGACCGCCGCACGATCCTGGCGGTTCGCTTGGACGCCGGCTACATCGAAGGCGACGCCCCGTTCTTCGAGCGGTTTTATGGCGGCGGCATCGGCAGCCTGCGCGGATTCGAATACCGTGGCATCTCGCCCCGCTCGGGGCCGGATGACGACCGCATCGGCGGCGATTTCATCGCCACGGGCACGGTCGAGGTCTCATTCCCGCTGGCTGGCGACAACCTGCGCGGCGTCGTGTTCAGCGACTTCGGCACGGTCGAGGAGGATTTCCGGTTCGGCATGCTGCGGTCGAGCGTCGGCGCCGGCATCCGGATCCAGCTTCCGATCTTCGGCCAGGCGCCGTTGGCGCTGGACTTCGCCATCCCGGTCACCAAGGACGATGACGACGACACGCAGGTCTTCAGCTTCTCGTTCGGCATCGTCAACTGACGACCTGCGTTGCTTATCCCCTGTAAACGCGTGAACGTTGTCCGCATCGCGCGGATTTTGCGCGCCGTCCTTGACGCGGCGCGGCACGTCGTTTCAGATGATCCTGTCAAAACGCAGCAGAAAGGATTCACGATGCTCGGATCGATCAATCGCATGCTTGTTGTCGCCGTTGCCCTGCTGGTCCTGCCGGCGCTGGCGATGGCGCAGTCGAAGGTTGGTGTTGCCAATACCGCCCGCATCTTCAACGAGATGCAGGAAACCCGCGACCTGCAGCAGCAGCTCGAGCAGGAGCGTCTGCGGATGGAGGACACCGTCCGCCAGAAGCGCGAGCAGATCCGCACGCTCCAGGAAGCCCGCGACCAGCTCAAGCCCGACAGCCCGCAGTACCAGGAGCGCAACCGCGAGCTGATCCAGGCAACCGTCGAGTTCGAGACCTGGGGCAAGCTGATGCAGATGGAGATCCAGCGCAATCAGAAGCAGCGGATCGCCACCCTCTTCGGCAAGGTCGAAGCCGCCGTCGCCACCGTCGCCAAGCAGCGCGGGCTGGATATCGTGATCGCCGAGCAGGCAGCCGAGCTGCCCGACAACCTGGACGCGATCAACATCGATCAGCTTCGGGCCCTGCTCAACGCCCGCAACGTGCTGTACGCAGCCGAGACGGTGAACATCACCGAGGAAGTCCTGGCGCACCTGGATGCACAGTACAAGGGCGGGCGGTAAAGCACGCCTTTCGCCCGATCAGACGTGGCTATCACACTCGCCGACATCGCGCAGACGCTGGGCGTTCGCCTGGAGGGCGGCGGTGACCAGCCGATCAGCGGCGTGGCGACGCTCGCCGACGCCGGCCCGAACCAGGTGTCGTACCTGGCCAGCGAGAAGTACGCCCGCGAGCTGGCTGGGACGCGCGCCGCCGCTGTCATTATCGAAAAGAAGGTTCGCCTGCGCCAGCCGCTGGCTGTAACGCTGCTTCGCGTCGATGATGCGGATCTGGCGGTGTCGCGCGTGCTGGAGCTGTTCGCCCCACCCGTGCCCCGGCCGCCATTGGGCGTGCATCCGTCAGCCGTCATCGACCCCACCGCAAAGGTGGGCGACGGCGCGCGCATCGGCCCGCATGTGGTCATCGGTCGCAACACGATCATCGGCCGGGACTGCACGCTGCATGCGGGCGTGTGCATCGGCGATGACGTGCGGATCGGCGACGGCTGTGAGCTGTTTGCGCATGTCGTTGTGCGTGAACGGATTACGATCGGCAATCGCGTGATCATCCATGCCGGCAGCGTCCTGGGGACGGACGGGTTCGGCTATCGCTGGGACGGCAAGCGGCATCAGAAGATCCCGCAGATTGGCACGGTGGTGGTCGAGGATGACGTCGAGATCGGCTCGTGCGTGTGCATCGACCGAGCCAAGTTCGCGGCGACGCGGATCGGGACGGGGAGCAAGATCGACAATCTAGTGCAAATCGGCCACAACGTGCAGGTCGGGCCGCACTGCATCATCGTCGGCCAAACCGGCTTGGCTGGCAGCGCCGTGCTGGGCAGCGGCGTGGTGCTGGGCGGCCAGACGGCGGTGCGCGATCACATCCACATCGGCGACGGCGCCGCGGCTGCCGCTTGCTCAGCCATCGCGGAGGATATCCCCGCGCGAACGGTCGTCAGCGGCATGCCGGCCCTCCCCCACCGCCAATCCCTCCGCGAACAAGCCGCCCTCCGCCGCCTCCCCGAGTTGGTCACGCAGCTCCGCCGCCTTCAGGAACAGGTGGAAGCGCTGAAGGAAGAGTTGGGGAAGCGAGGAGCGTGATATCTCATTTTGGATTGGGGATTTTGGTTTTGTCATTGGTCGCTGGTCACTCGCCGCAACTCGTGTGCTTTGTTCATTTGTGTTTTGTTGTTTTGTGTTTTGTGTTTGGAACTTCCTTGGAACTTGGGGGGGGTGGAACTTGGAACTTC
>CALEKX010000058.1 GCA_937904525.1 uncultured Phycisphaerales bacterium | reverse complement strand
GCTACTGCGTGCGCGCCAAGCAACGGTCGTGATGCCGACGCCGCCCATCTGCGTTCATCCGCGGTTCCCCCTCAATCCGCAATCGAAAACAATCCACAATCCGTAATCCGCAATCGGTATCACTCGACCACCACCGCCACCCCATCGGCCAGCCGATTGGTGTTGCTGACGATGACCTCCGTCACCCCCTCGAGATCGCCCTCGACGGGGACATGGTCGGCATCTTCGCGCGTCAGCGGCTGGACGCGGTGCTCCCTGGCTTTGCCGTCCTGGATGGAGAAGACGCGCGTCGTGCCGGCGAAGCTGACGACCGCGTCACGCGGAACCAGGATGACGTTCTCCCGCTGGCCGATCAGGATCGACGCCCGGGCAAATGCCCCGGGGCGCAGCAGGCGATCCGGGTTGTCGAAGACGGCTTCGATCTGGAACGTGCGTGAGGCCACGTCAATCGCAGGGCTGACGCGCTGCACGACACCCCTGAACACCTGTCCCTGCCCCTCCACGCGAAGCTCAACCGCTTGCCCCACCTTCACGTCGCGCACATGCCGCTCGGGCACCGACGCCCGCAGTTTGATCGGATCATCCGCGACCAGCCGGAACATCGGCTTGCCTTCAGTGACGTACTCGCCGATGGAGACCAGCCGCTGGGCGACGCCGAAGCGCTTGGGCGCTTCCTGCGTTGTGATCGGCTGGGTCGATCCCATCGCCAGTTGCGGCGCGCGAACGATCGTATCAGCCAGCCGCTGGCGAGCGGTCTGCAGTTCGCTGTTGCGCGATCGTGCCTCGGCGAGCAGCGCCTGCGCCTCCAGCAGCGCTACTTCGTAGTCGCGCTGGGCGACTTCGTTGGCCGTCTGCAGATCGGCGAAATCCTGCTCGCTGATCAGCGGCGGCTGCTGCTCAAAAAGCTGCTTGGCGCGATTGAGCTTGGCTCGCGCATTGGCAGCCTGGAAGCGCGCCCGCTCGACCGTCGCGATGGTCGATACGTCAAAGTCGCCATCGGGCAGCTCCTTCAATCCCAGCCGCGCCAGGGCCTGTCGGACTGACATCTCCTTCTGATCGATCACCAGCTCATAGTCGACTGGGTCGATCTCAGCGAGTGCTTCGCCCGGCGAAACGCGATCACCCACATCCGCCAGGATCTGCCGCACGCGCCCGGGAACCTTGGCGCTGATGGTCGTCTCCTCATCGCCGTACAGCGTGCCGACGACGCTGACCGTCCGCGGCAGCGAGCCCGTCTGCACTGGCGCCAGCGAAACAGGCACAGGGGCAGCCGCGGGGCGCGCAGCCTCCCCGCCGGCAGGCTCATCGCACCCGCTCATCCAGATCGCAACCAGCGCGACAATGCCCCCGACGACAAATTGTTTAGCGTTCATCGTGCTCCATTTGACCGGAAGCCCGGCCCGGTTACAATACTGACGGGTCGGTTTTCAGCGATGGTAGAAAGTACCACCCTCCCTGGCAAGAGCGCAAACCCATACCGCGCAACACCGCCAAGCTAAAACCATACGGCAACTGCACTTATGCAACGACCGGACGAGGCAAAACGACTGGCCATCATGAAGGTCGCCGCGGCGATGTTCGCCCAGCGGCCCTACCATGAGGTCCGCCTCGACGACGTTGCTGAGGCCGCCCGCGTCGGCAAGGGCACGCTCTACATCTACTTCCGCAGCAAAGAACACCTGTACGGGTCGCTGGTTCTCGAGGGTTTCGCCCAACTGATCGACCGCCTCAGCGCGCAAGTCCATCATCCAACCGGCACAGCCTGGGAGACGCTTTCGCTGATCATCCGTGAGTTTGTCGCGTGGGCAGCCAGCACGCCCCACCTGTTCCAGCTCATCCGGCCGGGGCAACTGCACGATGTCGTTCCCGGCCTGCCGGAAAAACGCCGCGAGCTCGGCCAGCTCATCGAGCGGGTCATTCGCCGCGGCAATGAAACGGGCGAATTTGACGATCCACATCCGGAGATCACCGCACAGTTCATCCCCTCCTGCGTTCGCGGCGCAATCCGCCACGTCAGCGGCGAGGTGGATCACGACATCCTGGCCGACCACCTGATGCGCGTGATCAGCCGGGGTATTCGCAAGGAGGCGAAGTGAGTCGAATCGTTGGACGTCTTTGGGCTGTGCCTGTCACCCTGTGCCTCATCGCCATGGTCGCAGGCGGATGCGCGGTCGACCAGCAGGAGGAAGTCGCAACCTATCGCAAGGTCATCGACATCGACGCCCCACCCATCCCCGATGACCAGCCGCTGACGCTGCGCGACGCGCTATTGGCAGCCAACCGCTCCAACGAGCAGCTCGACATCGAAGGCGAACAGTACCTCCGCACGCTCATCGACCGCCATCGCGCTGTCGCCGAGTTCCTGCCGACCGTCGACCTGGTCGGTGATCATGTTCGCCGCGATCGCACCAGCGGCGCCCAGCACCGAACCTTCGACCTGTCGGCTGACCTGCAGATCAACGTCTTCAACGGTTTTCGCGACATCCATCGCTACTGGCGCGACACGTTCCGTATCGCCCAGCAGCGCAGCGATCTGCTGGCCTTCCAGGAGACGCTGCTTTTGGACGTAGCTGAGGTTTACTACCAGGTGCTGCGCTCCGAGGAACTGGTGCGGGTGCTGGTTCGATCGCTGGAGGTGCAGGAAGAGCGTCTGCGCGACGCGCGGGGGCGATTTGAAGCCGGCATGGCGCGTCCGCTGGACGTCGCCCAGACCGAAGCCCAGGCCTCGGCCACGCGGACGACGCTGATCGACGCCCGCCGCGCCGTTAGCAATGCCCGCGCGCTGCTGCATCTGCTGACGCGCCTGCCCACGGACGATCGCGAGCTGATCGACGGCTACACCCTGCCGCGCACGGTCGAGCCGCTGGAGGCGTATCTCGCGGCGGCCAACGCGTCGCGCCACGAACTGGCCGCCGCACGGGCTGCCGTCGAGGCCGCTCGGCACGATGTCGAGGTCGCCTTCGGCCAGTATTACCCGAGCGTCTCGATCGACTTCAGCGCATATCTCTATCGCGAAACGGCTCCCGATGAGCGGGCGTGGGATGGTCTGCTGCGGGCCAATCTCCCGCTTTTCGCAGCCGGGCGGATTCACGCCGACGTCCGGGAAGCCTGGAGCTTCTACCGCCAGGCGCTGCTGGTCGAATCGTTCCTGCAGCGGCAGGTCCATCAGCAGGTGCAGCGGGCCTACCAGGACTTCGTCGCCTCGCAGGCGAGGCTGGACGAGCTGCAGATCAATGTCGCAGCCGCCGAGCAGGCCTTCCAGCAGGCAGAAGCCTCCTACCGCGCCGGCCTGGGCACCAACCTCGAGCGCATCGCCGCGCAGGACACCCTGCTCGAGGCCCAGCTTCAGTACGCAAGCGAACAGTATGACCTCAAGTTCTTCTATCTGGCGCTGTTGCGTGCCAGCGGCCTGCTTCGGGCCGAGCTTGAGGCGCTGACTCCTTGACTTGACGCGGCGCCGATGCGCGCCGTCGCCGGAAGGCGATTAAGAGATGTCTCAGATTCCCGAGTACGGCATTGACGATGCATCGCAGCACGGCGGCCTGCGGTTCATGCTGCGTGCCTTCAAGTACCGCAACTATCGACTCTTTTTCGCCGGCCATGGCGTGTCGATGATCGGCACGTGGATCGGCCAGGTCACCGTCGGCTGGCTGGTCTATCGCCTGACCGGATCCCCGCTGAAGCTGGGGCTGGTCACGTTTGCCGGGCAGATCCCGGTGTTCCTGATGTCGCCGCTGGCCGGTGTGATGGCGGATCGATGGGACCGCCGCCGCGCGCTGCTGGTGACCGAGACGATCGCCCTGCTGGCCGCGATGACGCTGGCGGTCGTCACGCTCACAGGCTATGTCACCTACGGCTGGGTGCTGCTGGTGCAGATCGTGCAGGGCACCGCCAAGGCGTTCAACATCCCCACGCGCCAGGCACTGGTTGTCAGCCTGATCGAAGACAAAGCCGATCTGACCAACGCGATCGCGCTCAACAGCTCGATCGTCAACGGCGCGCGCCTCGTCGGACCGAGCATCGCGGGCGTACTGATCGCAGCCTTTGGGGAGGGGCTGTGTTTCCTGCTCGACGGACTCAGCTTTGTGTTCGTGCTGGTGTCACTGATGATCATGCGGCTCAAACCCGCCCCACGCGGGCCGCGGCGACACGTGCTGCAGGACCTGATCGAAGGCGTGCGTTATGCCGCCAATCAGCCGACAATCCGCACGCTGCTGCTGCTGGTGGCGGTGATCAACCTGGCTGGCGTCTCGCACCAGGCCCTGCTGCCGATCTTCGCCAAGGACGTGCTCCATGGCACCTCCATTACGATGGGCCTGATGATGGGCGCGACGGGTTTCGGGGCGCTGGGCGGCGCGGTCTTCCTGGCATCGCGGCCGTCGGCTGAGGGGCTCAGCCGCGTGGTTGCCGGCGCGACGGCGATGTTCGGCATCTCGCTGCTGCTGCTGGGCTGGTCGACGCACCTGCCGCTGTCGCTGGTGGCGATGGCGGGAGCGGGCTTTGGCATGATGATGACAATGGCCGGCTCGAACACGGTCGTACAGACCGTCGTCGACGACGCCAAGCGTGGCCGGGCGGTCAGCCTGTTTGTCATGGCGACGCTCGGCACGGCCCCGCTCGGCGGCCTGATCGCGGGCAAAGTCGCGGCCCTCATCGGCGCGCCGATGACGGTGCTGAGCGGCGGCTTGGTTGTTCTGGGAATCTCCGCGATCTTCGCGACGCGCACCGGCCTGCTGGAATCGGATCTGGCAGCGGCCCCACAGTAAGTTCAATCTCAACGGGCGAAACGCTTCGCCTGGTGCTAAAGTTAGGCTGCGACGCTTATGCAGCGATTTATCGACACATTCATCCAACGACCGGTTTTCGCGTCGATGCTCATCCTCGCGCTGGTGGTGGTCGGCACAGCCGCCTACACCGGTTTGGGCGTCGACCGTTTCCCTTCGGTGGATCTGCCGACCGTCAGCGTCCGCAGCGGCCTGCCCGGCGCGTCTCCAGAGGAGATCGAAACCGAGATCATTGAACCGATCGAGGAGGAGATCAACACCGTCGCCGGCATCGACGAGCTGCGCGCCATCGCCGGCCAGGGCACGGGCGTGGTCATCGCCACGTTCGACCTGGGGACGGACATCGACGTGGCTGCGCAGGACATCCGCGACAAGATCTCGGCTGTCATGCGGCGTTTGCCGGACGACGCAACGGTCCCGACCGTCAGCAAGTTCGACAACGACTCCCGCCCCGTGCTGACGCTGGCCCTCTCCGGCGACCGCACGCTGCGCGAGCTGTCGGAAATCGCCGACAAGATCGTGAAAGTCCAGCTCGAGCGAGCCAAGGGTGTCGGCGAGGTGGACATCAACGGCGAAGCCATCCGCACCATCAACATCGACGTCGACGCCGATCGTCTGGCGGCCCTGGGGCTGCCGATCACCGCGATCGAGCAGGCCGTCGAACGCGAGAATGCCGAGGTTCCCGGCGGCAACGTCACCAACGAGCAGCGAGAGCAGACGCTCCGCACGCTCGGCCGGCTGACGACGGCTGAGGAGTTCGCCGACATCGTGATCACCACGATCGACGGCGCGCCGGTGCGCCTGCGCGATGTGGCGACCGTCACCGACGGCACGGCTGAGCAGCGATCGGTGTCGCGCCTCAACGGCCAGCCGTCGGTTTCGCTGGCGATCCGCCGCCAAAGCGGCGCCAACACAATCGAGGTAATCGAGGCGGTCAAGAAGGCGGTTGAGCGCGTCCGGCCCCAGCTTCCCCCCGGGGTGGAGCTGACGGTCATCATGGACCAGTCGCGCTACATCTACGCCGCCCTGCACGAGATTAACCTGCACCTGGTGCTCGGCTCGATCCTGGCGTGCCTTGTCGTCTTCGCGTTCACGCGAAGCTGGCGGTCGACCATCATCGCGGGCATCGCCATTCCGACGTCGGTCATCAGCACGTTCGGAATGATGTGGGTGCTCGATTTCACGCTCAACAGCGTGACGATGCTGGCGCTGGTGCTGATGGTCGGCATCGTGATCGACGACGCCATCGTCGTGCTGGAGAACATCTTCCGCTTCGTCGAGGAGAAGAAGATGTCTCCCATGGAGGCGGCGCGCCGCGGAACGGCTGAGATCGCACTGGCCGTGCTGGCGACGACGCTGTCGCTGGCCGTCATCTTCGTGCCCGTATCGTTCATGAGCTCGATCTCCGGGCGGTTCCTGTACCAGTTCGGCATTACGGCGGCTGTGGCGGTGATGGTCAGCCTGCTGGTCAGCTTCGTGCTGACGCCGACGCTTTCGGCACGCATGCTCGGCGCCGAGGCAGCCAAGGCCGCCACCAGCCAGCACGGCAGCCGCGGCGGGTTCTACCGCTGGCTCGACCTGGCCTATACCGCCCTGCTGCGGTTCGTGATGCGGCATCGCATTGCGACAGCCGTTGTGGGCGTGCTGGTGATGCTCAGCAGCGTCCCGATGGCCAGGAACATCCCCATGGGCTACCTGCCGCAGGGCGCCGACGAGGCCGAGTTCCGCGTCGAGATCGAAGCCGAGCAAGGCACTTCCTTCGCCGCGATCAACGAAACCATGAAGCAGATCGAGCAGGACCTCATGGCCCTGCCGGAGGTCCGCATGATCCTCGCTGAAGCCGGCGGCGGCTGGATCGGCGGTGTCAACCAGGGAAACATCCATGTCGCCATCGCCCCCCACCAGGAGCGCTACTGGACGGTCAGCCGGATCTGGCAGGGCCTGTTGAAAGGCGACCCGCTGGCAGCGTTCCGCGGCAACTACACACAGACCGATGTGATGCAGAAGGTCCGCCGGATGCTGCTGAGCAAGTACGGCCCGCGCGGCCTCCAGGTGCGCGTGCGCAACTACGCCGGATTCAGCATCGGCGGCGGCAACTCGGACATCGATTTCTCGATCGCCGGGCCGGATCTGCAGAAGCTGGCGGAATATTCCGACGAGCTGAAGCGCCGCGCGGAGGAGATCGGCGGCTTGATCAACATCCAGACCTCGCTGCAGCTCGCCCGGCCGGAGCTGCAGGTCCGCATCGATCGCGATCGCGCAGCCGATCTGAAGATCAGCAGCCGCGACATCGGCACGGCCCTGCGCCTGATGGTCGGCGGCGCGGAGGAGATCAGCCGCTTCCGCGATCCGCAGACCAACGAAAACTACGATGTCCGCCTGCGGCTTGAGGAACGCTATCGCAACAATCCCGAGGGCTTGCCGACGCTGCTGCTGACCGGCGCCGACGGCCGGCTGGTCGAGCTGTCCAACCTCGCCGAGATCACATCGACCTTCTCAGCGGCGCGCATCGACCGCGTCGATCGCGGGCGCGACGCGCGCCTGCGTGCCAACGTCGCGCCGGGCTATGCCCTGGCGGATCGCACCAAAGCGCTGCTGGCGGAAGCCGAAGCCATGGGCATGGATCCGGGATACACCATCTCCGTCCGTGGCCAGGGGCGCGAGTTTGAACGAACCTACAACGAGTTCATCTTCGCGTTCATCATGTCGATCGTGCTGATGTACATGATCCTGGCCAGCCAGTACGAGCACCTGGTGCATCCGATCACCATCCTGCTTTCGCTGCCGCTGGCGGTGCCGTTCGCGCTGCTGTCGCTTTGGCTGACGGGCGAACAGCTCAACCTCTACTCGGCGCTGGGCATCCTCGTGCTGTTTGGTGTGGTGAAGAAGAACGCGATCCTGCAGATCGACCACATGAACCAGTTGCGCCGCGCGGGGCGGTCGCGGTATGACGCGGTGATCGAAGGCTGCCGCGATCGTCTTCGGCCGATCCTGATGACGACGCTGTGTCTGGTTGCCGGCATGCTACCGCTGTGGCTGGGCACAGGTCCGGGCGCCGAGGAGCGGCGCGCGGTGGCGGTGGTCGTGATCGGTGGGCAGTCGCTGTCGCTGGCGCTGACGCTGCTGGTGACGCCTGTGGCGTACACGCTGCTGGACGACCTCGGGGCGATCCTCTTCCGCCGGCGCCGCGAGCAGCCGGCAATGGCGACCCACCAGCCGGTGGTGGCGATGTCGCCCGACCATGCGCCCTGATGCCGCACCGTTTTCCCTCCCGTGAACGGGCCTTTCCTTTGACGTCGCCCATTAATCCCCTACAATCCCGATCTGAAATATGCAGGACGTTTCCAACATGCAGTTAGGCAGCGACACAGCCCAGCGGGCGCTGCAGGCTGTCCGCGCCGCAGCCCAGGTCTGTCAGGCCGTCCAGCGCGATCTGGTTACCGCCCAGACGCTGGAAAAACGCGACAAGAGCCCGGTCACGATCGCCGATTTCGCGTCGCAAGCCGTTGTCTGCGCAATGCTTGCGGACGTCGGCATCCCCGTCGTCGGCGAGGAGGACGCCGCCATGCTACGCGATCCAGCCAATGCGGCCCAGCTCGATGCGATCACCGCTCGGGCGTCGGACGCAGCCGGGCAGACGCTCAGCCCGGATCGGATCGTCGCCCTCATCGACCAGGCCGGACAGGCTGAGGCGGCTGGGACATTCTGGACGCTCGATCCGATCGACGGCACGAAGGGGTTTCTGCGGGGCGAGCAGTACGCCATCGCCCTGGCGCTGATCGAAAATGGCGTCCTGCAGATGGGTTTCCTGGCCTGCCCGAATCTCGAAGGGCCGGACGGACAGATCGGCGCCGTCTTCGCGGCTGTGCGGGGGCATGGCAGCTCGGTCCTGCCGCTGGCGGGCGAAGCCCTGCATGGCCAGCAGATCGTTAAAGTCAATCCGTCGCAGGAGTTAAAGAACGCCCGGTTCTGCGAATCGGTCGAATCCGGCCACAGCGACCAGTCTCAGTCGGCACGGATCGCGACGCGCCTGGGCATCACCCAGCCGCCGGTGCGGATGGACAGCCAGGCCAAGTACGCCGCGGTCGCGTCGGGGCAGGCGTCCATCTACTTGCGGCTGCCCACGCGGGCGGATTATCGTGAGAAGATCTGGGATCACGCAGCCGGCGCCCTGCTGATCGAACAGGCTGGCGGCCGCGTGACCGATATCGACGGCACACCGCTCGATTTCACCCACGGCCGGGAACTGACGCACAACCGCGGCATCGTCGCCACCAACGGCTCGATCCACGACGCCGTGCTGGAGGCTGTTCGACTGGAGCTATGACCGGCCGCAAAACCAGTGAGCTCGAAAATCTGAAATCCGCTATCCGAGATCGAAAACGAAATGTCGTCCTACCTCCTGTCGCATCTTCAACAGCTTGAAGCCGAAGCCATCCACATCATGCGCGAAGTGGTGGCGGAGTGTGAGAATCCGGTGATGCTCTTCAGCGTCGGTAAGGATTCCGCCGTCATGCTGCATCTGGCGAAGAAGGCATTTGCCCCCGGCGGGCTGCCCTTCCCGCTGATGCACATCGACACGACCTTCAAGTTCCGCGAGATGATCGAGTATCGCGACCGCATGGCTGCCGAAGCCGGCGCGAAGCTCATCGTCTACAAGAACCAGGAGGCCCTCAATCGCATCGGCCCGATCGAGTGCTGGGACTGCACGACCTGCGCCGAACTGCTGAAGCGCAAAGCACTGGTCGACGCATTGACCGAGTACAAGTTCGATGCCGCCTTCGGCGGCGCGCGCCGCGACGAGGAAAAGAGCCGCGCCAAGGAGCGCATCCTCAGCTTCCGTGACCGCTTCCAGCAATGGGACCCGAAGAACCAGCGGCCGGAGCTGTGGAACCTGTACAACACCCAGCACGGCCGCGGCGAGTCGTTCCGCGTCTTCCCACTGAGCAACTGGACCGAGCTGGATGTGTGGATGTACATCCATCAGGAGAAGATCCCGATCGTCCCGCTGTACTACGCAGCCGAACGGCCGGTCGTGCGGCGCGACGGGATGCTCATCTACGTCGGCGACATCATCAAGCCCCTGCCCGGCGAGAAGGTCGAGATGCGGCGCGTCCGCTTCCGCACCCTCGGCTGCCAGCTTTGCACCGGCGCCGTCGAATCCGACGCCGACACGCTCGAGAAGATCGTCGAGGAAGTCATGATCGCGCGGAACTCCGAGCGGCAGAACCGCGCCGTCGACCGCGAGCGCGGCGAAGGATCGATGGAAGAGAAGAAGCGTGAAGGATATTTCTAGGTGATGAATGACGAGTGATGCGTGACGCGTGGTGAATCCAGTAGTGATTGGTGATCCGTACGTAACAGGCTGCGAATACTCCCTGATGCACTCACCTATCACGAATCACTGATAGCTCGCGCTCCCTTAACGTCCCTGCGTAAGACCGACAACCCATGCCCGAAACCCTCTCATTTGTCGAAGAGACCCAGAAGAAGGACCTGCTGCGCCTGGCGACTGCCGGTAGCGTGGATGACGGCAAGAGCACGCTGATCGGGCGGCTGCTGTATGAGTCCAAGGGAATCTACGAAGACCAGCTCGAGTCGATTCGCTCGAGCTCGGGCCGCCGCGGCTCTACGCAGGCGGAGCTGGATTTGGCGCTGGTGACCGACGGCCTGAAGGCTGAGCGGGAACAGGGCATCACCATCGACGTCGCCTACCGCTACTTCTCCACCCCTCGCCGCAAGTTCATCATCGCCGACACGCCCGGCCATGAACAGTACACGCGCAACATGGTCACGGGCGCGTCGACCGCCAACCTGGCGATCGTGCTGATTGACGCGCGAAACGGCGTCGTCACGCAGTCGCGCCGCCATGCGTTCATCGCCGCCCTGCTGGGCATCCGGCACATCGTGGTCGCGATCAACAAGATGGACCTGGTCGGCTGGTCGCAGGAGGTGTTCAACAAAATCGTTGACAATTTCACCGAGTTCAGTGCCAAGCTCGACGTGCCGGACATCACGTTCATCCCCATCAGCGCGCTGCTGGGCGATAACGTCACCACGCCAACGACGCACATGCCCTGGTACGAGGGCAGCTCGCTGCTGCACCATCTGGAGACGGTGCACATCGCATCGGACCAGAACCTGATCGACCTTCGCTTCCCGGTACAGTACGTCAGCCGGCCCAATCTCGATTTCCGCGGATACATGGGCACGCCGGCCTCCGGCGTCATCCGCAAGGGTGACGAGGTGATGGTCCTGCCGTCGCGCATGCGGTCGCGCGTCAAGCAGGTCTTCGGACCCGACGGCGAAGTCCAGCAGGGCTTCCCGCCCATGCCGCTGACGATCACGCTTGAGGACGAGATCGACATCAGCCGCGGCAGCACGCTGGTGCATGTAAACAACGTCCCCCGCTTCCAGAACACGCTGGAAGCCATGGTCGTGTGGATGTCGCCTGATCCGATCGTCGTCGGCAAGCAGTACTTGGTGAAGCACTGCACCAATCGCGTGCCGGGCAGTGTGTCGCGCATCCGCTACCGCATCGACATCAACACGCTGCATCGTGTGCCCGCGCGTGACCTTCAGCTCAACGAGATCGGCCGCTGCGAGCTGGAACTGGCGCGTCCGATCGCGTTCGACCCGTACAAGAAGAACCGCACGACCGGCGCGTTCATCCTGATCGACCGCGAGACGCACAACACTGTCGGCGCGGGGATGATCCTCGACCGCGACGTCGGCGGCGAGGGCGACGGGTCTGAAGGCGATGATCGCCGCGGCATCGTGCCCGTCACCGCGGCTGAGCGGGCCCAGCGGCTTCGCCAGAAGCCGATCATCCTCAGCCTCAGCGGTGGCGATCCCGAGAAGCTGCGCGACCTGGCCATTGCGCTCGATCGTACGATCCACGACCAGGGCGGCCTGGCGTATCGCGTGCCGGAGAACAGCGGCATCCCGCTGGGCGCAGCCGCCCGGATGCTCAACGACGCCGGCTTGATCGCGATCGTCATCGCACGCAGCGCCGACGATCAGCTCCAGCTCAAGTCCGCGTCAGCCGACCGGCTGCTGAGCGTCGTCCTCGGCGACGGCCACGCCATCGGCGAGAACGTCCTGCGGCTGACCGATATCGCCCCCGAGCTGATGGTCAATCAGATCCTGGCCCGCCTCTCCGAAGCCGGCGTGCTCTGATTGGAGCAACTCATCCTGCTTCCGTGGCACGGGCGCCCCCCGCCCGTGCAGACAAGCACGCCTACGCGCAAACGAATTGTGGCGCGGGCGTCCTCGCCCGTGGTCCTGCGCCGCAATAGCGAGCATCACGAGCCTTCTGCGAGGCGAAAGTCATTCCAGACCGTCGCGCGATGGCCTCAGAAGACGCGTGACGTTGGTCCCGCCTGCGTCTTGCACTTCAACCCGCGGGCAAGATCAACACTATGCATGATCGGCGTAAGTCCTTTCGCGAAGGTCATCCTGAGCGCAGCGAAGGATCTCGGCGTTCGGACGGTTGAGATCCTTCGCTACGCTCAGGATGACGATTTCGGGCAACTATCGCCTATGTTGATGCATAATGTTGAAGATGCCCGCGCCACGGGTTTGCTGTGGCACGAACGTCCCGCACGTGCGTCTTTGCACGGGGGAGGCGCCGTGCATCCGCGTTCATCTGCGTTCATCTGCGGATCTCCCCAAACAAAAAGCCCGCGGGCGGACCCACGGGCTTTGTTGCATTTGATGGGGATGTACAACTGACACGCTGATCACCACCGATCGCGCGAGCCGCGACTGCCACGGTCGCCACGATCGCCGCCCCGGCCACCGCCGAAGCCGCCGCGGCCGCCACCACCATAGCCGCCCCGGCCGCCGCCGAATCCGCTGCGCTGTTCGCGCGGCCGGGCTTCGTTGACCGTCAACGACCGGCCGCCATGCTGCGTGCCGTGCAGCGCCGCAATCGCGGCTTCCGCCTGCTGATCATCAGCCATTTCCACAAACCCGAACCCCTTGCTGCGGCCGGTATCGCGATCCGTGATCACTTCCGCGCTGTTGACCGTCCCGTGCTGCGCGAACAGAGCCTGCAGCTCGGAGCTGTCGACATCGTAAGAAAGGTTCCCGACATAAAGACGCTTGGCCATCGTAGACTGTCTCCGAAATGCGATGGACCATATGACCCCTATTTGTGGGCTTCCCGGGTCATGTTCTGAAAGGGCCTGACGTTCGGCCTGAATTAGAAAGGTAGGCAGCGTTCCCCTGTCCGAAGCAATTCACTCAACGCCCAGCAGGCAGGTACCGACCGACGAACCAATCCACACCGCATTATACCACCGGGGAGATGTGAATCTACAGAAATCTGAG
>CALEKX010000057.1 GCA_937904525.1 uncultured Phycisphaerales bacterium | reverse complement strand
GGCAGTTGGCAGTGGATGCCGCGCTTCGAATTGCGGCGCGTGACCAGTGACCAGTGACACTCCCCCGAATCCGCAATCCAAAATCCAAGATCTGATTCTCCACTTCGTCTCAGCGTCTCTGCAGCGAATTAATCGCCTCTGCGGCGAGTAAGCCGCCAATTGCCCGCTCGCGCCCGCTTGTCGGGGCGATAGACTGCAGGGTCCATGGTTCCCCGGATTCTCATGCTGGCTGGCGTGTGCGTCGTTGTGACCGCTCTTTGGGCGGCGCAGGAGGTGCTCGTGCCGCTGGCACTGGCGATCCTGCTGACATTCCTGCTGGCGCCGCTGGTGCGGCGGCTGGAACGATGGGGACTGGGGCGCGTGGTGAGCGTGCTGAGCGTGGTGCTGGCGGCGTTTGCCCTGCTGGCGGGGATCGGCTGGATGGTCAGCGGCCAGTTGATCGAGCTGGCGGACAACCTGCCGGTCTACAAGGAGAACATCAAGAACAAGATGCAGGCCCTGCCCGGCAGCGGCGGCGGCATCATCGATCGCGCCCGCGGCACGATCTTCGAGATCACCGAGGAGCTCAAGACCCCCACCACCTCGCCAGCCACGATGCCCGCAGCCGTTGAGGGTGATGGGCGCGTCGACCTGCGGCGGCTGGCCATGCTCACCCCCGACGGTCTGGCGGATGCCCTCAGCCAGGCGCTGCGCGAAGGCGAGCCGCTGCCCGTGCGGATCGTCGAGGATCCGCTGTCGCCGATGGAGGTGCTCGGCGAAACGCTGATGACGCTGGCTGAGCCGTTGGCGATGACGGGCATCGTCATCGTGCTGGTGATCTTCATGCTGCTGCAGCGGGAGGACCTGCGCGATCGCATCATCCGGCTGCTGGGGCGAGGCCAGCTTCGGCTGACCACCAGCGCGCTGGACGACGCCGCCCGGCGGATCAGCCGGTATCTGGTCGCCCAGGCGATCGTCAACGGCAGCTACGGTGTAGCCGTCGCGATCGGTCTGTGGGTGATCGGCTGGATCTTCGCCCCGGAGACGGGGTTTCCCAACTGGGCATTGTGGGGCCTGCTGGCAGCCGTGATCCGCTTCATCCCCTACCTGGGGCCATGGATCGGGGCGGCGCTGCCGGTGCTGCTGTCGGCCTTGGTGTTTGAGGGCGTCGCGCCCCTGTTGACGACGGTCGGCTACTTCGTCGTGCTTGAGCTGTGGAGCAACAACCTCATGGAGCCGTGGCTCTATGGCTCGAGCACGGGCATGAGCGCGACGGCTGTAATTGTGGCAGCCGTCTTCTGGACATGGCTTTGGGGGCCGATCGGCCTGGTCTTGGCTACGCCGCTGACGACCTGTCTGGTCGTGCTCGGCAAGCATGTGCCGCAGATGGGATTCCTCGATGTGCTGCTGGGGGATGCGCCGGTGCTCGATCCCCCTGCCCGCATCTACCAGCGCCTTCTGGCGATGGATCAGGAAGAAGCCAGCGATCTGCTGGCTGAGTTTGCCGAAGATCGCTCGCTGAGGGAGATCTACGAAGGCGTCCTCCTGCCGGCGCTGGCGATGGCGGAAGCCGACCGGCATGCCGGCCAGCTCGATGAGCGTCGCCAGGAGTTCATCCACAGCGCGATGCGCGATCTGGTCGAGGAGGTGAGCGACCAGGCGCGGACCGAGCAGGTCCAGCAGCAGGCTCAGCAGACCGTCGAGATCGCCCGCGGCGATCGGACGCTTCCCGGCAAGGAATTGCGCAGGCCGATGCGCATCCTTGCGCTGCCCGCCAGCGACGAAGCCGACGAGATCGCCGCCCTCATGCTAAAGAGTCTGCTCGAGCAGCAGCGATGCGAGGTGACGGTCATGTCGGCGACGTCGCTGGCATCGGAGATGCTCCATCGCGTCGAGGCGGACAAGCCGGAGATCGTCATCATCTCGGCTTTGCCACCCTCGGCTACTACCCGCGCCCGTTACCTGTGCAAGCGGCTGGGCAACCGCGGCGACCTGCCGATGATCGTCGGCTTGTGGACGGTCAAGTCCAACATCAAGCGAGCCCGCGATCGCCTGAGCTGCATCGCATCGGTGCAGGTCGTGACGAGCTTTGGGGAGTGCCTGGAGGTGGTGAATCAGTTGAGTGAACGGATGAGGGTGGGGAAGTGACCAGGTGACCAGGTGAGTCAGCGGCTGCACGTAGGGCACGCTACTGCGTGCCAAAATCGCTCGCGCCACGTGCGGCAAGCGGCGGTGGAAGTTGGCGGGTGGCGAGTGGCGGTCGGCAGCGGATGCCGCGCTTCGAGTTGCGGCGAGTGACCAGTGACACTCTCCCGAGACCGCAATCCAAATCCAAAACAGGACCAGCGTGGCGCGCAACTGATTACGGCACGCAATAGCGTGCCCTACCTTCGTTTTGTCACCTCGTCGCCGTGTCACCCCTTCCTCCCTTATTTGAATCTTCGCCCTCCCCGCTTAACCTTGATCCCGTGATCTCACTGTCGCGAAGCCTGCTTCCGGTTCTCCAACTGACGCGGATGGCGCTGGTGTTTACCGCCATCGCGGACAGTCTGTGCGCCGTCATGCTGTGGGCGCGGTGGGAGAACGATCCTGCCCTGATCGCGCCGGCGCGGCTCATGGGCGTCGTGCTGGTGTCCATCGGGTTGTACGGCTTCGGGATGAGCCTCAATGACATCATCGACCGCCGGCGGGATCGGATGGTAGCGGCGCATCGACCGCTGCCGTCGGGGCGGATCGGATTGGTGACGGCATACCTCGTCTGCCTGCTGCTGGCCGTGCTGACGCTGGCTGGCGGGGTGATTCTCGTGGCGACGGCGCCTGTGGGAGATCGCGCCGCCGGCTGGGCGTCGCTGCTGCTGATCCTGTGGACCGGGGCGCTGGTGGTGTTCTACGACCTGGCGGGCAAGTACCTGGTGGCTGTGGGGTTGCTGACGCTGGGGTTCGTGCGGTTCTTTCATGCGATCATCCCGGCGCCGCAGTGGCCGCTGGTGTGGCATCCGCTGCTGCTGCTGAACCATGTGACGGTGCTGTCGGCGGTGGCGTATCGATGGGAGCAGAAGCGGCCGACGCTGTTGGACCCGCATTTTCGGGCGTTGCTGAGCGGGCTGGCGGTGGTGGATGTACTGATCCTGGGGTTGGTGTACTGGCTTCGCTATCAGCCGGGGCAGAGCGTGGCTGACATCCTGTGGATCCAGCCGGGGCTGCTGCTGCCGGTGGTGGCGGCACTGCTGTTCGGCGCCGTGGCCTACTCGGTCTACTGGTGGAGCGATTCGCCGCGGCAAGCCGGGCAGAACGTGATGCTGTACGGCCTGCTGTGGCTGATCGTGTACGACGCCTGCTTCGTGGCGGGGTATGTGGATTGGGTCTGGGGGCTGATACTGCTGGCGCTGCTGCCGGTATCGTTCCTGAGCGTGCAGGCGATGCGATGGTGGAGCCGGCTGATCGCCCTTTCGCAACGGCCGACCTACAAGCGGGCCCGAACGCTGGACGCCCCACCGGGCCTCCATGGGTAAGCCGATCGACCGGCACGTCTTTGTTCGATCGCGGGGATGATACGAGATCAGACGGGCGTGCGCGCGACGTCAGTCACGCGAAGCGCCTGGCTCTTGAGCCGGTCGCGGCCGTGCCTCAACGGGCACGGGGACCGGCTTGGGGCCCATCAGGGCTGAGAGGATCTTGCGAATCCATTCCTGCAGCGACATACGATGCTCCGTCGCGGAAAATGGCCTTTGCAGCGGACGCATGCCCGCGTCCGCCTGTATATCTTACGCCGGTTAGCAAGAATAGTTCCACGGTGACGGCGTGTTAAGTCGTTTTGCGGAGAATAGGCCGGCCCGGCTGGCGGTTAAGGTGGACATGAGAGCAGCGATGGTGACATGGGTGCTGCTGTGCAGCCTGGCTGGCAGCGGCTGTGACGAGGAACCGGCGGCAACCAACGAGAGCCGTTTACCCAGATCTCCCGTCCTGCCTACAATCCAGAATCCCGCGGCTGACAACCAGGAGTTTCCCGTGTCTGAGAAGATCCAGAAGACAGACGAACAGTGGCGCCAGGAGCTGACGCCGGAGCAGTATCACGTCCTTCGCCAGAAAGGCACCGAGCCAGCCTTCACCGGCAGGCTCTACCATGTGAAGGATCCCGGCACGTATCTGTGTGCCGCCTGCGGGCAGGAGCTTTTCAGCTCGGAGACGAAGTACGAATCGGGCAGCGGCTGGCCGAGCTTCTATGCCCCGATCAGCCCCCGCGCCGTGGAGACCGAGACGGACACTTCACATGGCATGGTGCGAACCGAGGTCCACTGTGCCCGCTGCGGCGGCCACCTGGGCCATGTCTTCAACGACGGCCCCGAACCTACCGGCCTGCGGTATTGCATCAACTCTGTGTCGATGGAGTTCAGGAAGGCAGAGTGACTGGGATTGCGGATTGCGGATTTCGGATTGCGGATCAGGGGAAGTGTTACTGATCACTGGTCACTCGCCGCAACTCGGAGCGCAGTGATT
>CALEKX010000056.1 GCA_937904525.1 uncultured Phycisphaerales bacterium | reverse complement strand
ACTGCCGACTGCCGACTGCCGACTGCCGACTGCCGACTGCTACGTCGTCTTCGCCCGATACACCTTCGGGCTTACCCCAGCCACCTGCCGGAACTGGCGGCTGAAGAAGAAGACGGATGTGTAGCCGAGGCTGGCGGCAATCTGGCTGATCGACAGGGGCGTGTCGCGCAGCAGCATCTTCGCACGCTCAACGCGCTGCTGGACGAGGAACTCGCGCGGCGGCATGCCGACATGCTCGCGGAACAGACGCGTGAAATGCGCGACGCTGTAGCCGGCGTCGTCGGCTAGCTGAGCGACGGTCGGCGCTTCGCCGGGCGACTCGCGAATTCGCGCAACGGCGGCATCGATTACCTGCCGATGATGCAGCTCCGTCCCCGCCAGGCCCGTCGGCTGAGTGCAAATCCCATCCCGCAGTTCGGCGAGGAACGCCCCCATCAGCCGCGTGGCGGCGTCGAGCTGACTCTCCCGCACCAGCTCGACAACATGTTTCATCACCGCACTGCCGAAAGCCGGGTCGCGCAGGCGGAAGATCTCCTGCTTTGGCGGCGGCTGATCTTCCGTGAAATGCACGGCTGCGACGGTCAGCCGTTGGGCTGGATCCTGTCGGGTGATGTAGCGCCCGCCCGGCCGCATCCAGACCGCCACGCCGGCTTGCAGATCCACTTCCTGCCCATCCGCCAGCCGCATCCAGCCCAACCCGGCGCACACGTACCACAGGTCGCAATCCTCAAGCCGAAGCGACCACTGTTCCGGCAGCGACCATCCCAGCTCGCAGCGCACATGCGTCACCCGTCCCAGTCGCAACATGCCGATAGCCTATCGCAAAAGTGCAAAACATTCCACGATCAGCCTATGGCTGCAGGGCGGGTTATCGCACATGCTGTGTGCGTCATCGCCAACAAGGAGCATCACATGACGCTTGCCAATGTAGCCTTCGATTCCGGCACCACCGAGCACGATCCCCGTCTCTACGATCCGGAGGTGATCGCCCAGGCCGAACCGGCTGGCGATTCGCTGACCGATCAGCAGGTCGCCTTCTATCAGGAGCACGGCTGGATCGCCATCGATCAGGTGCTCACCGCCGACGAGGTCCAAGCCTCGCTCGCCACGATCGATCGCCTGATCACCAGCCCGCAGGCCTGGCGGGGCACGCTCTACGAAGCCGCCGCCAAGGCCAAGCTGCACGAAATGACCCCCGAGCAGCGGCGCGACGCCGTCCGCAAGCTCGGCTTCTATGACCAGGAAGCCCGCGACTGCGGCTTGCCGGTCGATCATCCGCGCCTGCTGCGCTTCATCTCGCAGCTCATGGGCGGCCGTAAGCCGATCCTCTTCCAGACCATGTGCCTCCTCAAGCCGCCGCACATCGGCCGCGAGAAGCCCTGGCATCAGGATCACGCGTACTTCAACATCGCCGTGGAGGACCGGATCGTCGGCGTCTGGATCGCCCTTGATGAAGCCACCGTCGACAACGGCTGCATGCAGTTGCTCGACCGCGGCCACACCCTCGGGCCGATCCACCACTGGAAGCGCCGCGACTGGCAGATCTGCGACACCGACATCCTCGGCAAGAAGTCGGTGGCTGTCCCCCTCAAGCCGGGTGGGGCACTGTTCTTCGACAGCCTCCTGCCGCACGGCACGCCGACCAACCGTTCCCCCCTGCGCCGCCGCGCGATGCAGTTCCACTACGCCCCCGAAAACCACCGCGCCATCAGCAACGACCAGCGGATGGCGGTCTTCGGTACGGAGGGGAAGGATGTGAGTTGTTGAGGGGGGGCAGAACAGACAAGACAGGAGGCAGAAGTCAGAAGACGGAAGGCGCCGACCTGCCATCTTCTGTCTTCTGTCTACTGCCTTCTGTCTACTGTCTGCTCTCCCAGATCGTTCAAGTCATCGATCAACATCCTCAGCCGCCCGTGATCCCGCCGATTGAAGGCGAAGATCAGGCGGTGCAGGTGGTTGAGGGCGGGTTCGTCGCGCTCGACGCGCAGGGGGCCGCTGAGCTTGAAGCGGCCGTGCGTGTTGATGTCGGCGTACTTCTCCGCGAGTTCCTCGAGCTGCCGGTCGGTCGGCCGGCGATGCAGGCGGATGATCAGGTCATCGCGGTAATACCGCACCGAGTGGAAGTTGGAGTAGAAGTGCCGCGTCTCGCGGACGGCTTGCTCGACGCTGTCGGTGATCATGTATAGCCGGCGATCGTCCGGGCTGATCAAGCCTCGCCCAAGCAACTGCTTTTCAACGTAATCCTGCCAGGCGCTCCAGTACTGACCGCCGGGTGAATCGACCATGATGACCGGCATCGGCGGGCATTTGCCGGTCTGGATCAGCGTCAGCACCTCAAACCCCTCGTCCATCGTGCCGAACCCGCCCGGGAAGAGCGTGATCGCGTGGCTGGAGCGCACAAACATCAGCTTGCGCGTGAAGAAGTATTTGAAGTTGATGAGCTTGGGGTCGTTGGCGATGTAGGGGTTGGTCTTCTGCTCGAATGGCAGGCGGATCGCCAGGCCGAATGACGGCTGGGCGCGCGCCCCGGCATGGCCAGCCGCCATGATCCCGCCGCCGGCGCCGGTGATGACCATCCAGCCGGCTTGCGCCATCTGGCGCGCGTACTCGGCTGCCTGGCGGTAGTCCTCGTGCGTTTCGGTGGTGCGGGCGCTGCCGAAGATGCTGACCTTCCGGACCTCGCGATACGGGGCAAAGACCTTCAGGGCGTAGCGCAGTTCCTTGAGCGACTTGTCCAGCAGCTTCAGGTCGCCGCGGTTCGTGCCATCACGCAGCAGCTTGAGGCAGGTGGCGATCATGTCGCCGACCAGGTCGCCATCATCGACGTTGCGCAGCTCGTCGATGAGCTGCTGAGCCATTGGCAGAAGCTGCGAATAGTCCGACCGCGTGACGGCGGTCGGCGCGGTCATCGACTCCGAAGCCTGCTCCATGTCCTCCCCCGCGCGCACCGCACGTCGAGCCGGCGCGCGGCCGGGAGGGGTGTTTGGGGATTCCGAGTCGGAAGAACGGGCCATAGGGAAAGCTGGTTTACACAAGCCGCTCGCGCGCGTCCAGCGGCGTCAGCAAGAAATGGCGACCGGAGACGAACGGCGGCTGCGAAGGCCGTGCAGGAAGGATCAGAAATACACGTGCGGGACGCACGTGCCACGTTGGAAATCCCCTTTTGGGATCTCTGAGATCTCTGCGAGCGTTGCGCTATCCCGATCCGATCACCACAGCAGTTCCGTGCTTTTGAAGACGGGGCCGTCTGTGCAAGCCAGGCGGTAGCACCAGTCCTGGCCGGGCAGCGGCGGGGCGGCGGGATCGGGCTTTTTCACGCGGATGCAGCAGCTCTGGCAGGTTCCCATGCCGCAGGCCATGGCCCGCTCGACGGCGACCTGGCATTCGATATCCCGCGCATGAGCGATCTCTGCCACACGCTTCATCATCGGCTCGGGGCCGCAGGTGTAGACGATCGCGCGGCTGCGGGCGTGCGGTGTGGTGAAGCTGCGATCGAGATACTTCTCCAGCGCCTGCGTGATGAAACCGCGATAGCCGTAGCTGCCGTCGTCCGTGCTGATGACGGTGGGAATGCCGAACGACGCGAACGGCTCGACGTTGTACAGCGGCGAGGCGCTGACCGCGTCGGCTGGCGGGGCGGCATTGGTGATCTGCAGCGGCAGCAGGTCGCGCGTCAGCGCGCCGCTGAAGGCGACAGCCTTGCGGCCTGCCAGTTGCGAGCCGAGATAGATCATCGGCGGGATACCCACGCCGCCGCCGACGAGAATCGCCACACCATCCTCCGCCGGCAGCCGGAAACGATTGCCCAGCGGCCCGATCAGGCTGATCGGGTCGCCCGTCTTCAGCTCGGCCAGCCACGCTGTGCCGACGCCGACGACGCGATGGATGATGTCGAGCTCGACGCCATCAGCCGTGTCGCGCCGTCCTGCGAGCGAGAACGGCCGGCGCAGCAGCGTCGATCGCTGAGCCAGCTCGGGATCGCTGACGCGCGGCAGGGCGTTGTCGTCCCAGGTCAGCTCATGCTGTGCGGTGTCGGCTTGCGGATCCACGGGCCGGCAGGCGATCTGCACGAACTGGCCCGGGAATGTCGGCGGAAACTGGCGCGTGCGCACAACAAGCTTGAAGTGCTCACGGCACAAGGGCACATTGGCAATGACCTGACAGACGAACTGATCTCGGCTTGACGACATGGGGGCATTCTAATGAGGAATGTCGATTGAGGAACGAGCGCGGGATCGGAATGCGGAATGCTGAATGCGGAATGATGCAGGCGCGGTGCGAGCCTGCCGTTTGATGATGCATGGTGCATGAAACCGCAGAGCGAACGATGGTCGCTTGCGCGGCGCAGAAGTGCTATCGATCTGCTTTGCTCGGATGCACCATGGCGATAAAAAAGCTTCCGGAGGGGTGGCTCCTACCACCTCCGGAAGCGCGCCACGGCATAAAGCCGCTTTTCTCGGGTTTGGTGGTCGCATCTTGAAACGCGACGAATGTGACTATACCGCTGCCTACCGGCAGTGTCAATCAAGACTCCGAGAGGAACAAGAAATTGCGCGCATGCCGTAAGTTATTTGTTTGCATTCACTTATAGGCGCTCGCGCAAAAGCTGCCGCAGCGGAAGTCGGAGTTTGTTTGGTTCGGGGCGTTTGCGCCCGTTTTTGCCCTTTTGACCCTGTTTAACGCCCCTTCCCCATCGCCCATGAAATCCGCCGATCGGACCATCTGCGTCGCTATTGCCGTGATCGTTCGCGACGGGCGGATTCTCATCTGTCAGCGGCCAGCCAACACCACCCTGGGCGGTTTGTGGGAGTTTCCCGGCGGCAAGCAGCAGGAGGGGGAAACGCTCGAGCAGTGCCTCATCCGCGAGGTCCGCGAAGAGCTGAACATCGAGATCGCCCCTGAGCAGCCGCTGGTTGTCATCGAGCACACCTACCCGCACGGCCGGGTCCGCCTGCATCCCTATCTCTGTCGCCCGGTCCATGGCGAACCCCAGCCGCTGGAAGTGCAAGCCTGGCAGTGGGTTGCGCCGGCTGAGCTCGCCAACTACCCCTTTCCGCCCGCCAACGACACCCTCCTGGCGGATCTGGCCCGCCTGTCGTTTTAGCGACCACTAGCGTAGGAAATTCCATGAAGTTGCGGCCTTTGTTTGCGCGCAAATTCCGTCAATTCAGCAACTTGTGATGAATTTCCATATTTTCCTATAGGAGAACTTGACATAAGGTCATTGGCGTCCTACCGTCCTCGCAGTTGAATTCCATAGTTCTCGATAGATTTAATAGGAGTCAGCCATGCGAGCACGCTTCCACTTAGGAGCCATCCGAACCTTTACGGTATTGCTTGCGATCGCAGGGGCAGCTTTCGCTGCCGAGCCGATTGCCACGCCCGTCGAACAGACCGCCGTCGCCCCCCAGCAGTGGCGGTCGTTCATCACGGCTGAGGCCCTTCACGCCCGACTCGATGATCCCAACCTCCTGCTGATCGACGCCCGAACGGCTGAGGAATACCAAGCCGGCCATCTCCCCGGCGCGATCAACATCCCCGGCGAAATCTGGCGCACCCCCTCCGTCAAGCCGGGGAAGGGCGACAGCCAGTACATCTTCCGCACGGCCGACGGCCAGCCCGACATCGCCCGCTACGAGCAATTGCTCTCGCAGCACGGCGTGCGGCGCGATCACGACATCGTCGTCTACGGCAACCATGCCGGGAAGACCGACGGTTCGGTCCCCGCAATGATCCTGTACTGGCTTGGCCATCCGCGCGTCGCCTTCCTCGACGGCGTCGGCCCCAGCGAGTGGCAGAAGGCCGGCTACGCCCTCGTGAAGGATGCGCGCGAGCTGCCGCCCTCGGAGTACAAGGCTGAGCCGATCGAGAACTTCGTCTGGAACCTCTCCGACGTGCTCGAGCACCTCAATGACAGCAATGTCGTCTTCTACGACACGCGCAGCCCGGGCGAGTACACCGGCCAGGAGCTCCGCGGCAATGCCCGCGGCGGCCACATCCCCGGCGCCGTCCTCTGCGACTATGCCGAGTTCCTCGATGCCGAGAAGCGCACGCTTCCCGTGGAGGTCATCCGCCAGAAGCTGCTGGATCGCGGCATCACTCCCGACAAGCAGGTTGTCCTCTACTGCCAGACGGCCACGCGCGTCAGCCTGCCGGTGCTCGCCCTGCGCGACCTCGGCTACACCAACATCAGCATCTACGACGCGAGCTGGCATGAATACGGCAATCGCCCGGACACGCCCATCGAAGGCGAGACCGCCGCGCAGCCGCAGTAGGCATCGCCATCATCACCGCATTCGAAGCAGGGCGCCTCGGGGAAAGGCGTCCTGCTTCTCATTTGCGCCCGCCACACTACAATCCCACGCGTGAACACCACGCAGATGCAGGCGCACCGATGATCCAGCGTTTGTCTGCGGTACCGATTGGCTCCGCTTCGGCGCGGGAAACCGAACCCCATGATCTCCGCAATCACTGGTGAACTGACAAGCGTCGACGAAGACCGCGTCCAGCTACAGGTCGGGCCGATTCTCTATGAGTTGCTCGTACCGGCTGCGGATGTGGCGCTGCTGCGCGCCGGAGCGGGGGGGACGATGACGTTCCACACGCTCATGTACCTCGAGGGCGATCCCAGCGGCGGCAGCCTCGAGCCGCGCCTCATCGGCTTCCTCCAGGCTGAGGATCGCCAGTTCTTCCAGAAGTTCATCACCGTCAAGGGCATCGGCCCCAAGAAGGCCCTCAAGGCCCTGATCCACCCCTGTGGCGAGATCGCCGCTGCGATCGAGAATCGCGACACGCGATTCCTCGTCGGCTTGCCGACGATCGGCAAGCGCATGGCTGAACAGATCATCGCGGAGCTGTCGGGCAAGGTGCAGCAGTTCGTCCAGCCGGGCGCGCGCCGCACAATCGGCCGAGCCGCCGCCCGGTCAGCGGCGGAGGAAGACGCGATCGCCACGCTCGTCGCCCTGGGCGACCGCCGCGATTTGGCAGAAACCCTCCTCGACCGCGCCAAGCAGGCGGATCCGTCACTCACAACGACGGAGCAGCTTGTTCAGGAAATGCTGCGGCTTCGCAATGTGCGTTTGTGAGGTGGGGACGGGGCGCAGTCGGCAGTCTGCGGTCAGCAGTTACTGTTGGTGGTGGGGGGGAGGCAGCGGGTAGTCAAAACAACCAAACACAAACACCAGGAAACGAAGCGATCGAATTGCGGCGAGTGAGAAGCGACAAATCCGCAATCCGCAATCCAAAATCCGAAATCTTGATCACTTCCTGATCACAGCGGCTCGGCATCGATGGTTACAACGCGCATCGGCGCTGCGTCAGCGGAGATCTGCGGCAACCCCTCCACAGGACGCAGGCCGTGCTCGATCACAGGTTCGCAGATCGAGACCATCGACTGCGCCTGGGCATAAGCCCACAGCGAACCGATCATGATGACCAAAGACAGGGGATACAGCACCGCGCGAAGCCGGTCGCTCATCTTGCTCACCCTCCGGAACGGCTGGACGGTACTGTTATCGGTGTTTTCCGGGGGTGGCTTGGTCACTTGCGACTTACCGGTACTTCCTTTGCGGCTGACAGTTCCCGCGGGGGCTGCAGCCGGCGGCAGGGACGATAAAATGCGTCCGTGAACCGACACGAACTTGAAATCTGGTTGGGGCAGACCCCGCGCCGCTGCCTGGTGATGGGGGTCCTGAACGTCACCCCCGACAGCTTCAGCGATGGCGGCCGATATCTCGATCCGGCCGCAGCCGTTGATCATGCCCTTCGGCTGATCGCCGACGGCGCCGACATCCTCGACATCGGCGGCGAATCCACGCGCCCCGGATCATTACCGGTCCCGTCCGCCGAGCAGATCCAGCGGATCGTCCCGGTCATCCAGGCCATCCGGCAGAAGACCGACGCCCTGATCTCCGTGGATACCACCCGCGCCGACGTCGCCCAGGCGGCCCTCGATGCCGGCGCTGACATCCTTAACGACATCTCCGCCGGCCGCGACGACCCAGCCATGCTCCCGCTGGCTGCCGACCGCCGCGCGCCCATCGTCCTGATGCACATGCAGGGCACGCCCCGCACGATGCAGCAGAACCCTTATTACGAGGATGTCGTTGCCGAGGTTTGTGCCTTCCTCCGGCAACGCACCCAGGCAGCGCTTGATTGCGGCGTGGAGCGCCATCGAATCTTGCTCGACCCGGGCATCGGATTCGGCAAGACCGTGACCCATAACCTGACGCTGCTGCAACGCCTGGATGATTTGGCTGCCATCGGCCAGCCGCTGCTCATCGGCACCAGCCGCAAGGCGTTTATCGGAACCATCACCAACCAACCTGATCCTGCCAACCGTGTCTTCGGAACTGCAGCCACGGTCGCATGGGCCGTCGCCCACGGCGCCGGCATCGTCCGCGTCCATGACGTGAACCCCATGGCCCAGGTCGTCACGATGACCCAGGCCATCCTGCGCAGGGACACCCCGTAAGCTGCGTAACACAATCCAGCCGTACATGGCTGGGGCGCGTTTTTGGCTGTATGATCAAGTGCCATCCAGCCGATGCTCGATCTGGGAATTTGCCGCAGGAGCTGCCCCCGGACCGTGCCAGGTAACGGCTGATTGCTCACTCCCGCTTGTTCAGCGTGCGCAGATGGACAGTGATTTCCTTAACCTGACCGGTTTCCTCAACAACATCCGGAGCTACGGATGGTGGCGGGTTGCCATCGAGCTGCTGCTGATCGGGATGGTTGTGACCTGGGTTGTCAGCTTCCTGCGCGGCACGCGCGGGGCGCGCATGCTCCGGGGCATCGCCTTCGTCCTGGTCGTCCTCTACCTGGTCGTGCGCCTGGTTGCCGACCAGCTCGGGCTGGAACGCATCGTCTTCCTTTTCGAACGCCTGCTGCTGGTGGCGTCGTTTGCGATCCTGATCGTGTTCCAGCCGGAGTTGCGGCGGGCGCTGATGCGCCTGGGTGAGACGCGCCTGTTCCGCTCGTTCTCCACCCAGATCAACGAGGAGATCGAGGCGATCGTCGAGGCCACGACCTTCCTGTCGCGCCGCAAGATCGGCGCGCTGATCGCCATCGAGCGCGAGGTCGGCCTGGGCGGTATTGCCGAGTCCGGCACGCGCGTCAACGCCGACCTGTCCGCGCCACTGCTGGAGACGATTTTCTGGCCGAACTCGCCGCTGCACGACCTGGGCGTCGTCGTCTCCCAGGGACGCGTCGCCTACGCGGGCGTGCAGTTCCCCCTGGCTGAATCCGGCGAGCTCGAGCAGGAGCTCGGCTCGCGCCACCGCGCAGCCGTCGGCCTCAGCCAGGAGTCCGATGCCGTCGTCGTGGTCGTCTCGGAAGAGACCGGCGACGTCTCCATCGCCGAGCGCGGCCAACTGATTCGCAAGCTCAACGCCGAAGGCCTGCGCGGCCTGCTGACCGAACTGCTCGGCCGCACACTCGAACCGACCACCGAGCCGCGCAAGGGCCTCAACCGCAAAGAAGCGGCCTGACATAGAATGTATTAGACGTCGAATCGTCGCAGCCGTTGCGATTCGAGCAGACCATGCCGGATAAGTCCAAACAATCCGCAGCCGAACGAGCCCGCCAGGAGCAGGAGCAGGCTACGCGCCCGCGCATCGTCGATTACCTGCGCAACATCGGTGCGGCCCTGCACCCGAGCAATCTGCGCGAGTGGTTCACGCGCGAGAGCGTCATCAACGGCCTCAAGACCTTCGCCTGGGTCGCGCCGCTGACGATCCTGATCTGGATCTACGCCGAGCGCGAGCAGGTCACGACGATGTCGGACCAGGCCGTCCCGATCGACGTCCGCATCTCCGGCAGCAACAAGATCGCGACA
This sequence comes from uncultured Phycisphaerales bacterium, assembly GCA_937904525.1. Taxonomy (GTDB): domain Bacteria; phylum Planctomycetota; class Phycisphaerae; order Tepidisphaerales; family Tepidisphaeraceae; genus CALEKX01. Next base: position 5,730 of record CALEKX010000056.1, on the reverse strand, counting down.
CTCGTCAACCCGCCCGATCGCAACATCACGCTGGACCTGCGCGGTCCGCGCCAGCAGTTGGCAGCCATCAAGAATGAGCTGTCGCGTCCAGCCAGCGATCCGCGGCTGATCCTCGACCTCGATCCCAACCTGCCGCCGGGCGTCCGCCCGATCATGCTGGCGACGCTGATCCAGCGGCATCCGTTCTTCGCCGATCGCGGCGTCGAGGTTGTCAGTGCCTCGCCTTCGGAAGGGCGGATCATCGTCGATGAGATCGTCGAAGCCGAAGTGCCGGTCGTCATCCCGCCCGATGTCGACAACCTCGAGCAGGCGGTCTTCGACCCGCCAGCCGTCCGCTATGTCGGCCCCAAGACGGTCATGGAGGCTGCGCAAGCCGAGGGGACCTTCCAGGTCTATCCCGAGCTGCGCGGGCGCGATGAGCTCAAGCGTCCCGGCACGCACGAGCTCAGCGGCTTGCCGCTCAAGCGGCAGTTCCAGGGGAACCACGTGACGCTCAGCCCGACGGCTGTCGATGCGACGGTGCGTGTCCGCGAGCAGGATGCCGTCTACACGATGAACCAGATGACGATCTTCCTGTCGCATCCGCCGGGCATGCTCGATCGGTATCGCGTGGAGTACGACCCGATCCTCGAGCGTGTGACGCTGATCGGCCCGCCGCAACTCATTCAGGCGATCCGCGATCAGACGATCAGCCCGCGCCCCAAGGCGCGGCTGGAGGTCACCGACGATCTGCCTATTGGCATCGAGCTGGAGCGCCCGCTGCGGTTCGACGACCTGCCCGAAGGGGTGGTCGTCAGCAAAGAGGACCAGCACCGCACAGTCCGCTTCACCATCGTGCATCGCGGCAGCGACTGAGGGTCTGTGGCATGTCGCTCGTTGCACGTTGACATCTCCGGCCACAACCGACGTCCACAAGCAACGAGCAGCAAACCACGCGCTACCCGCCCCAAGCCTCCCCTCCGTCGCTCCGTCGCTCGGTTCCCCAACTCCGTCTCCCCGTCTCCTCCGATGCTGCATCTTCCGCCGAAACCCGTTAGAATCCGCCCCTATGACTGACTGGACCGAATACGTGCGGGCGCTCGGCCAGAACGCCCGCCAAGCCGCCCGACAGCTCGTCACGCTCAGTGGTGAACGCCGCTCACAGGCGCTGCGCGACATGGCCCGCCTCATCCGTGAGCGAAGCCGCGAGATCATCGATGCCAATGCCAAGGACATTGCCGCAGCCGAACAGGCTGGCCTGGCCGCGCCGCTCATCGCCCGCCTGCGGCTGGACGAGAAGCGCGTTGAGAAGATGGCTGTCGGCGTCGACGAGATCGCCGCGCAGACCGACCCTGTCGGGCAGGTGATCGAGGGGTACAACCGCCCCAATGGCTTGCGGATCCAGAAGGTGCGCGTCCCGCTGGGCGTGGTGCTGTTCTTCTACGAATCGCGCCCCAACGTCACCAGCGACGCGGCTGCCCTGTGCATCAAGAGCGGCAATGCCGTGATCCTGCGCGGCGGCAAAGAAGCGCTGCACTCCAATCAGGCCATCGCCGGCGTCATCGCCGATTCGCTCAAGCGGTCGGACATCGATCCCAACGCGGTCCAGATCGTCCAGACAGCCGATCGCTCGCTCATCCCGCCGCTGCTGAAGCTCGACCAGTACATCGACCTGGTCATCCCGCGCGGCGGCGAGGCGCTGATCCGCACGGTCGTGGCGGAGTCGAGCATCCCTGTGCTCAAGCACTACACCGGCAACTGCCACCTGTACATCGACCGCAGCGCAGCCGACATTGCGGAGAAGGTCCGCGACATCTGCGTCAACGCCAAGACCAGCTATCCCGGCGGGGCGGTGTGCAACGCCGTGGAGCATCTGCTGTTCCATCGCGATGTCGCTGCCGCGCTGCTGCCGCTGGTCTGCCAGGCGCTGGCGGACAAGGGTGTCGAGATCCGCGGCGACGAGCAGACGCGCGCCCTGTGGCCGTCGGCCAAGCCGACGACTGAAGACGACTGGGGCACGGAGTACCTGTCATTCGTCGTCGGCATCAAGGTGGTCGAGTCGATCGACCAGGCGATCGACCACATCAACCGCTACGGCTCGCGGCATACCGATGGCATCATCGCGACCGACGTGCGGGCGATCGATCGGTTCGTGCAGAACGTCGACTCGGCGTCGATCATGATCAACGCCTCGACCCGCTTCAGCGATGGCGGCGAGTACGGCCTGGGGGCCGAGATCGGCATCAGCACCGACAAGCTGCACGCACGCGGCCCGATGGGGGCAGCCGATCTGACGACATACAAGTGGATTGTCACCGGCGACGGACACGTGCGCGTCTAGCCGCGCCCACCGATCGCATTCGCCGCCGGCGGGAACGTTATTTTTCAAGATCGCAGAGGAGGATTGGTACTCATGCAGCGGCAACACATGATGGAAGGGCTGGAATCGCGGGTGCTGTTCGCCGGGCCGCAGGTCAGCGAGATTATTGCAGATAACCGTGGGCGGGTTGAGATCATCGTGACAGAAAACCTCGCCCCCGCGACCGTCAATACCAACTCCGTGGCGCTCTATGCTTCGGGTCCCGATGCCAAATTTGGCACCGCCGATGACGTGAAGCTCAATGCGACCGTCAGCTACGATGCAGCCAACCGCCGCATCGTCGCTCAGACCAATCTGCCGGCTAACACGCCCTTCCGCATCGTGCTGAACGCCAACATCATCACCAGCCAGACAGGCGTGAACCTCGATGGCGAGTTCGTCACGCCCACCGGCCGCAGCGGCGACGGCACGCCCGGCGGCAACTTCGATGCGGTGACCAGCACCGCGACGGCGGAGACGATCGTCCGCTTCTGGACGACCGCCGGCCGTATGGACGTGCGCCTGTTCGACAACACCCCGCTGACCAAGGCCAACTTCCTCCAGTATGTCAACGGCGGTATGTACGACGGGACATTCTTCCATCGCAGTGTCCCGGGATTTGTCGTGCAGGGCGGCGGGTACTTCGCCACCGGCCCGCAGACCGTCGACGCTGTCGAGCAGTTCGATCCGGTCCTCAACGAGCCGTTCAACAGCAACGTCCGCGGCACGATCGCGATGGCCAAGCTCGGCGGCAATCCCAACTCGGCCACCAATCAGTTCTTCTTCAACCTCGCCGACAACTCCGACAATCTCGACAATCAGAACGGCGGCTTTGCGGCCTTCGGCGAGGTCACCGATGCCGCGGGTCTGGCGGTGATGGATGCGCTGGCGGCGTACCCCATTATCGATGCCGGTTCGCCGTTCGATACGCTGCCGGTCAAGCCCGGAACGACGCTTCAGGACATCAACCTGTTTGAAGATGCGATCGTCCTGGAGCGCGTCGCCGTGCTGCAGAAGGTCGTTCCGACCAATCCGTGGCGCATCGGTGCGGTGGCGGACTTCAACGGCGACGGCCACAGCGACATCCTCTTCCGCAACTACGCTTCGGGCGCCAACGTGCTGTGGTACATGCAGAACGGCACGCGCATCGGCTCGACGACGCTCCAGGCTTTGGCCAATCCGCAGTGGGAGCTGATCGGTGCAGCCGAGCTCAACGGTGACCAGTACCTCGACCTCATCTGGCGCAACCGCGCTACCGGCCAGAACACGATCTGGCTGATGAACAACCGCTTCATCGGTTCGTTCAAGGCGCTGCCGCCGGTGGTGAACCTGAACTGGGGCCTGGCGGGGATCGGCGACTTCAATGGCGATGGCGACCTGGACCTGCTGTGGCGCAACTTCGCGACGGGCGCCAACAGCCTGTGGCTGATGAACGGCACGGTGGTCGATCAGTTCCGCGCGATTCCGCCGGTGGCGAATCTCAACTACCGCATTGGCGCCGTGGCGGATCTCAACGGCGACGGCATGGCGGATGTGGTGTTCCGCGAGACGGTGACGGGCAAGAACATCATCTGGCTGATGAACGGCAACCAGATCCAGGCGTTCAAGTCGCTGCCCAATCGCGCCAACACGCTGTGGAACATCGTCGGCGCCGGCCAGTTCGACAATCAGCCGGGCAACGACCTGCTGTGGGCCCATGCGACCACGCGCGAGCTGGAGGTGTGGGCGCTGGTGAATCAGGCCGTCACCGGCACGGTCACGCTGCCGAGCATTCCCAAGTGATGCCGGTTGCCCGGACGGGCGATGCAGGTGAGTCCTGGCGGCTGTTGACGGGTGTCGTTTCCTAAGGCGTCGGGGCGATGCTACAATAACGCCATCATGGATGTTGAGCATGACCTTCAGGTGAACGTGCGAAGCTTCAGGTCCGGGGACCAGGGGGCCTGCCAGAAGCTGTACGTCGAAGGTCTGATCGGTGGGACGCTAGCCGAGAACGACACCGGCCTGGATATCGACAACATTCAGGCGGCTTACATGACCGAGGGCAACCATTTCTGGGTTGCCGAGACGCCCGACGGCGAGGTCATCGGCATGGTCGGTGTGCAGCACCATGACCGCGATGCCGGGGAGATTCGCCGTCTGCGCGTCCGCCAGGACCACCGCCGACGCGGCGTGGGCACGCGTCTGCTCGAAACCGCCATCAAGTTCTGCCAGGACTGCGGCTATCTGAAGGTCGCGCTCGATACCTTCATCGAACGTGAAGCCGCATTGAAGCTGTTCGAGAAGTTCCGCTTCCGCCACGAAAGGACCAAGCACGTGGGTGGGCGCGAGTTGCTGTACTTCTACCTCGACCTGTACACCAGCGATCACCCGCCTCAGCACAAGCCGTGATCGCCTCGGCTGCGGCTGCTGCCATGAAGATCTACACCCGCCAGGGCGACGACGGTTCGACCAGCCTGCTGGGCAACCGTCGCGTGCTCAAATCCGATCTCCGCATCGAAGCCTGCGGTACGCTGGATGAGCTGAATGCAGCCATCGGCGTGGTCGTCGCGTCGCTGAACGACCTGGCTGGCGACGAACAGTTTGACGCGCTGGCCGATCGGTTGTTGCGCGTGCAGGGGGAACTGTTTGTTCTGGGGGCGCATGTCGCGGTTGCGGAGGGGCGGCCCGTGCCGAGCTCTGTCCCTCGGCTGGAAGGGGATTTGATCGCGCGCCTCGAGCAGGAGATCGACCAAGCCGAGTCGCAGCTCGAACCGCTGAGAAGCTTCATCCTCCCCGGCGGCAGCACGCCGTCCGCCCATCTGCATCAAGCGCGGGCCATCTGCCGCCGTGCCGAGCGGCTGATGGTCGCATTGGACAAAGCCCAAAGCGCGCCGCGACATGCGATCGCCTATCTCAATCGCCTGGCGGACTGGCTGTTTGTTCAGGCCCGCCTTGCGAATCGCCTGGCCGGCATCGAAGACATTCCCTGGATTCCCGAGAAATGATGGAATGCGTCGCTGGGGCACGGGCCACCAGCGCGTGTGACGGAGATCGCCACGAAGTGCGCTCCCCTGGCTGCCCGTGCGGGAGGCCCGTGCCACAAGAACGAGGGTGGTCCGCCAAGGCGGATCCTACAGTTTCCTCGCGGTGGATGAGCAAGGGTGCGTAGGGGTGCATGGCAATGCACCCCTGACTCGGCCCAGACGACGGGCGGCGGATGTCCGTTGGCGTTCGATGCGGGGCACATTGCCATGTGCCCCTACATGAGCGACGCAGGACAGGCTATCGCGTGCCGGTGCTGGCTGCTGCCCGTGCGGGACGCCCGTGCCACAAAAGAAAAAATGGTCCGCCAGGGCGGACCTGTCAAGTCCTGATCAGAAGTTGTCACCTATACCTGCTGTTGGTTGAGTTGG
>CALEKX010000055.1 GCA_937904525.1 uncultured Phycisphaerales bacterium | reverse complement strand
TGTCCGGCGTTGCTGATGCCGTAGGCTGCGCTGTATCCATTGGGTCCATCGAGGCTGCCCAGCCGGATCAACTGCCCGTCCACGCCCGGCGTGCCGGTGTAGAGGAACGCCCACCAGTTCCACCCGTCGCTGACATAACCCACCATCTGTCCGGCGTTGTTGATCGCATTCGCATAGCTTTCCGGGTACTCGGTTCCCAGGGGGTAGATGTCCCCCGGTGCGGCCAGTGCCGACGACACGCCCAGACCCCCAAGAACCAAAGACACCATGACCCCCGCGCCGGATGTTCCATCCGCTTCATACGTGCATTACTCTCTTCACTAAAAACTGAGAAACGACCCCTTTCCACCCTAGGGTGGTGTGAAATTACGCGATGAAAATCGCAAGTTCAAGTAGTTTTGCGGGGGAGGGAGAGGCTCGGCCGTAACCCCGCCGCGGTGGTCTCTTGCAGGGACGGGACCGTCCCCCGCAGCACCGGCCGATCCGAACGCTGAGCCCTTCACTTGGGGATAATTTTAAACACTTGGTATCCAAACAGTTCGAGATAGTTCGCAGTTCTTTCCGACGGTGGGATAAGATCCATGTGCAGCGGCGTCCGGTCCGCCCTTGATCCTGATGTGCGTCAACGAAGGCAAAGGCGACATGCCGCATCGGTACGATCAGCCCAACATACCCTGAGGCGACCACGGGCGATCGCCGAGGGAAAACGGAGTGCCCCAAAATTGTTCCACGTGGAACATTGTCCTAACTGTGGAACATTTGCTGGCCAACCGGCCTGCCGCCACAGGCCACTCACCACCGGCAACTGGCAACTGGCAACTGACAACTGGCAACTGACAACTAACAACTCTCCACCCCCTACAATCCCCGCATGGAGGTCACGCAGACCCAGGTTCGACAGATCCTCACGCGCACCTGCGGCTATCTGTTCGATGTGGCGTCGCACTCGCTTCAGCCGTATCGCGGGTGCGGGCTGGGCAATAGCCTCTGCGGCGTCGCGTGCTATGTCCGTCACAACTGGTATGTGACCCGTGGCCGGCGGTGGGGGAGCTTCCTGGAGGTCCGCACCAACGCCGCAGCCTCGTACATCGAGCACTACACCCGCGAGCGAGCCTGGGCTCGGCGGAAGGCAGGGCGGTTCGGCATCTTTCTGTCGAGCTCGACTGAGCCGTTTCAGCCGATCGAGCGCAAGGCCGGCATCACACGTTCGCTGCTCCAGGCCATGGTCGACCGTCGGCCGGATCTGCTGATCCTCCAGACGCATCTGCCGGCGGTGACGCGGTACATCGACCTCTACCGCGAGCTGGCGCGCCGCTGCGAGCTGCGAGTTCATGTGAGCATCGAGTCCGACCGCGACACACTGCCCGGCCTGCCCAAGCCGGCTTCGCCCGTGCGGGCACGGATGCAGGCATGCGCCGAGCTTCGCCAGGCTGGCTTGCGTGTCGTGGCGACGGTTGCACCGCTGCTGCCGATTGACGAGCCACATCGCTTCTTCGCGGAACTGTCGCGCGTGGCGGATGCGGTTGTGATCGATCACTTCATCGGCGGCGACGGCACGCCCACCGGCGCGCGAACCCGCCGCACACCGCTGCCCCTGGCGATGCAGGAGGTCCACCCGTATTCGACGAGCCTTGCCTATCGCGACGAGATGGTCGCGATCGCGCGAACCTACTGTCCCGGGCGGACAGGCGTCGGCATCGATGGATTCGCAGGGCGATACACCTGACGATCCATCCCGCACACCTGCGCAACGCGCCATTTCGGCAGAAAATCGACTGGCGAGACTTGCAATCCACAGGAAAGATGGGCAAACTTTGCCGTGTGCGGTAGGGCATGCGTCGGAGACGCAGCCGCACAGGTCACGCCTTGAATCGCTTAGGATGGGCGAGGACTTCGGGAAATTTTCCCTGTATCAGATCAAAACCCAGCCCCGGGTCCGCAATCTCCCGGGCATCAGCGCACGGAGGCTGTCTATGGTCCGCATGCATCGTTGGATCGGTCTTGCAGCCGTCGGTCTTTCACTCACCGGCTGCGTCTCCCAGGAAAAGTACAACGCCCTGAAGCTCGAGCGCGATCGGCTGAGCGAGCAGTTGGTCGCCGCCCAGAGCCAGTTCAACAGCGCCAAGGCCGAGCTCGACGCCTACAAGCGCCAGATCGGCGGCATCGGCGACTCGATCTCCAACCAGACGGGCCTGATCAACAACCTCCAGGCGCAGAACGCCGAGCTGCAGCGTCGCTATGAAGACGCCATGAGCCGCCTGCAGGAGGCCCTCGCCCGCACCGGCCAGAGCGCTCTGCCCGAAGCCCTGAACAACGAGCTGCAGGCCTTCGCTGATGCCAACCCCGACCTGGTCACCTTCGACCGCGATCTGGGTGTCGTGAAGTTCAAGAGCGACGTGACCTTCGCCGTTGGCGATGCCTCGCTGACGCCCAAGGCCCGCGAAGTCATCCAGCGATTCTCGCAGATCCTCAACTCCGGCGCCACGGCTCAGTATGAGCTGATGGTTGCCGGTCATACGGACAACACCCGCGTGAGCAACCCGGCCACCAAGGCCAAGGGCCACCATGACAACTGGTACCTCTCGGCCCATCGCGCGATCTCGGTAGCTGACGAGCTGATCAAGCAGCGCGTCGCCCCCAACCGCGTGGCTGTCGTCGGCTATGCCGACCAGCGTCCGGTCGCGCCCAACACGACCGAAGCCGGTCGCGCCGCCAACCGCCGCGTCGAGGTGCTCATCCTTCCGACCACCGTCCGCAGCGCACCGGTCCAGCCCGCTGGTCCGGCCGGCGCGCCGGCTGCCGATCCCCTGAACAAGGATGCCATCGCTCCCGCTCAGCCGGGGCTCAACAAGTAAGCATCCTGGATCGTATGTCGTGATCCTCCTCCGCAGCCCACGGGCCACCCACCCCGTGGGCTGTTTTGCGCGCCCAAACCGCCGCATTTCCGCGGCACTTTCCTTTTGCCGTCGATGCGATTACCAATAGACAACACTCATGGCAGACAAGCAGATCACCAAATCGCGCATTCTTGTCATCGATGACGAACGCGAACATGCGGAAGTCATGTCCGAGGCGCTGTCACGCCTCGGACACAAGTGCGATGTCTCCTACAGCCTTGGCGATGCCCGCGCCCGCATGGAACGACGCCCTTACGATGTCATCGTCACCGACCTGGTCATGGAAGGGCGGCGCGACGGCCTGGAGATCCTCGAAGCCGCCAAGCAGCAGAACCCCATGCCGCCCGTCCTGCTGGTGACTGCGCATGCCGATATCCCCACCTGCAAGGAAGCCCTCAACCGCGGCGCATACGACTACATCGAAAAGCCGCTCGACCTGGAATACTTCCGTGCCCAGGTGAACCGCGCCGCCGAGCGCGCCGCCCTCGAGAAGCAGAACCGCGCGCTGCAGGAACAGCTTATCGAAAGCGCCGGCTTCGAAGGTGTCATCGGCACCAGCGCCGCCATGCGGCAGATCGTGCAGACCGCGCGCCAGGTCGCGCCCAGCGACATCCCCGTCCTCATCACCGGCGAAAGCGGCACGGGCAAGGAGCTCATCGCCCGTGCGATCCACAACAACAGCCGCCGCCGCAAGAGCCGTCTTGTGACGCTCAACTGCGCCGGCTTGAGCGAGTCCATCCTGGAAGACGAGCTGTTCGGCCATGTGAAAGGCGCCTTCACCGGCGCGCAAAGCGAGCGGGAAGGGCGGTTCGAGCATGCCGACGGCGGCACGCTCTTCATGGATGAGATCGGCGACATGCCGGCTGCCATGCAGGCTAAGCTGCTGCGCGTGCTCGAAAATGGCGAGGTCGTGCGCCTCGGCTCGAACGAGCCGATCCAGGTCGATGTCCGCTTCATCAGCGCGACCAACCGCAACCTCGATGCGATGGTCGCCGATCGGCAGTTCCGCGAGGATCTGTACTTCCGCATCAAGGGCGTCACGCTGCACCTGCCGCCGCTGCGCGAGCGCCGCGAGGACATCCCGCTGCTGATCCACTACTTCATCAACCAGTTCAACGCCAAGTACGACCGGCATGTCGAGGAGATCGACCCGGACGCTCAGCAGATTCTGATGAGCCACCCCTGGCCGGGCAACGTGCGCCAGCTCCGCAACACCATCGAAAACATGGTCGTCCTCTCGCAGGGCAGCCGCCTGACACCCGATACCCTCCCAGCCGACATCCGCCCGCGCACCGCCACCGGCGCCGGCGGCATGAACAACCTGGTCGGCATCAGCATCGAACAGGCCGAGAAGGAACTGATCCGCAACACGCTGAAGATGGTCAACGGCAATCGTGAACAAGCCGCCAAGATCCTCGGCATCGGCGAACGCACGTTGTATCGCAAGATAAAGGAGTACGAACTGTCCTGATGGCGGCAACGGCATGCCCATCCTTATGTAGGGGCACATGGCAATGTGCCCCTTCGTCCCGGAGGGCCAATGGCTTACGATCCGCGATACCATCACCGTCGTTCGATCCGCCTGTCTGGTTACGACTACGGACTACCCGGTACGTACTTCATCACCATCTGCACACATAACCGCATCTGCCTTTTCGGCGACATCGTCGATGGCCGGATGCACCTGTCGGCAGCGGGTCAGATAGTCGAACGTGAATGGCGGAAGTCGGCCGACTTGCGACACGAGATCCGCCTCGATGCGTTTGTTGTCATGCCGAATCACGTCCATGGCGTCGTGGGTATCGTCGGGATGATCCAGCCAACCGACGCTCAAGGGGCGGATTGCCATCCGCCCCTACAACGCGCATCACGGTCCCTGTCATCGTTCGTCGCAGGATTCAAGGGCGCGGTGACGCGCGAGATCAACCGTCAGCGCGCGTCGTCAGACGCGGTCGTCTGGCAACGCGGCTACTATGATCACATCGTGCGCAGCACCCGAGCGCTCGATGCCATCCGTCACTACATTCTCACCAACCCCCAGCGATGGTCCCACGATGCGGAAAACCCATCCGGCGATGGAACCGATACACTCGAGTCGTTCTTGACAACCATTGACGTATCAACGCCAATGGCCGAAAAGGACTCCATCGACGAGTTCATCACATTCATCAATCCATGGCACGGACACACACCATGACAAACCCGCCCATGCGTATCGGACACGGTTACGACATCCACCGCCTCAAGGAGGGCGGGCAACTGGTGATCGGCGGGGTGGTCGTGGCTGAGGGGATCTCAGCCGATGCGCACAGCGACGGGGATGTGGCCATCCATGCGCTGGTCGATGCGCTGCTGGGCGCCATCGGCGGCGGGGATATCGGCGAGATGTTTCCCAACACCGATCCGCAGTGGCGCAACGCCGCCAGCTCCGTCTTTCTCCAGGCTGCGATGCAGCGCGTGACCGACGCAGGCTATCGTGTGCTCAATGCCGACGTGACCATCCTGGCTGAGCGGCCGAAGCTCAAGTCATTCAAACCGAGGATGCAGGCCGCGCTGGCTGAGCATCTACAGGCCCCGGTCAACATCAAAGCCGGCACCAATGAAGGCTGTGATGCCGTCGGCCGCGGCGAAGCCGTCGCCGCCCATGCCGTCGTGCTGCTGCAACCGGTCACTGCATGATGGCGTGATTCACCGCCGAGGCGCACAGACGCGGAAGGGGGATGCGTGGTGATTGGTGATTGATGCGTGAATGGCTCCGTAGTGATTAGTGATTAGTGCGTAACAGGCGCTCGGCATCGGCAGTGGCTATTGGCAGCTCGCTTGCGCCTTCGCGCCGCGCACGGCGATCGAAGGATTCCCTGCCTTCTCATTGCGGGCCAACCACGCCCCGCACGCATCAATCACCAATCACCACCTCCGGGTCTCCGTGGTGAAAAGGGATCCGCGACGTAGTCAGTTCCTCGAATCGCCCTTCGAGCCGAACAACTGATGAATCCGCTCCGACGGCGCCGTCGGCGTTGTGCTCTGCCAGATCTTGATCAGGCGGGCGTTGATGGCCATTGCCATCAGCAGGGCCTGCTGGCGCGGCGCGTGCGTGAGGGGGCAGCGCAGGTTCTCCCCCTCGCACAGCAGCTCGATGCGCGAGCGGTGTCGGCCATATCGGTCGAGCTGCGTCAGACGGACGGCCTGGATCTGTGCGAAAGGAATCCGCCGCTCAGCCGTCAGCCGGCCCAGGCCCATGCGGAGGCAGACGCACCGCCGGCTGACGTTCAGCTCTACCTCGCGATAGCACAGCAGCATCGCCAGCGTCACAAAGCCGAACAGCACGCCCAACACCAGCGCCGCCGTCGCCGCCCAGGGGCTTTGCTCGCGATGAAGCCACGCCACCCCCAGGTGCAGCAGCGACAAGGTGGCAGCCGTCGCGGCGGCTGGCCAATTGCACTGCGTTCGCAGGGAGACATCAGCGGGCGAGGGACCGACTTGCACGAGTCGGGCAATCACTGGACCTCCGTGGCACGAACCGACGCGCGGCGACAATCAGCATACCGCCGGTGTGATTCGGACGGTACGTCGAAATTGCGCCGCCAACAGGCGGGTTTCCCAGTGCAAAGTCGGGATGCAAATGCAGCGCCGCGCTCAGCCGCAGAAGGCCAAAAGCCAGCCGTCAGTCCGGCAGGGCCGCCAGTTCTTCGCCGACGGCGTCGATCAGCGGCCCGATCGTCCGCGGGCTGAAGTCAAACTTGATCCCCGCAGCCGCGAACAGCTCGGGCAGCGGGCGCGTCCCGCCCAGCCGCAGGGCTGCGCGGTAATGGGCCAGTGCCTGCCGCGGGTCGTGACGGGATTTCATCCACAACTGCAAGGCCCCGAGCTGCGCGATCCCATACTCGATGTAGTAGAACGGCGCATGGAACAGGTGTCCCTGCCGCTGCCACTGGGCTTCCAGGGCATCCTCATACCCGCTCCAGTCCACGACATCACTGCCGAACCGCTGCATCAGCTCCAGCCAATATGCCGTACGCTCCTGGCGCGTGTGGTTCGGGTGGGTGTAGATCCAGTGCTGGAACAGGTCGATCGTGGCGATCCACGGCAGCAGGCGGATGATGCCCTCGAAGTAGGATCGCTTGGCCCGCGCGGCGTCGGCGGGGCTGTAAAAGACGTCGTAGTGGTCGGCTGCGAAGGCCTCCATCGCCATCGAGGCGACCTCGCAGAACTCCATCGGCGCGTGCCGCAGGAAGACCAGGGGTTCATCCCGCGCCGCCAGGCAGTGGAAGGCATGGCCGCCTTCGTGCAGCAGCGTCTCCACGTCCCGCTGAACGCCCGCGGCGTTCATGAAGATGAACGGCTCGCCCGATTCCTCCAGCGAGCACTGGTAGCCGCCCGGCTGCTTCCCGGGTCGGCTGGCCAGATCGAGGTTGTTGCGCTGCCGCAGCGTGTCAAACTGTTCAGCAAGCTGCGGGCTCAGCCGCTGGAAGATCTCCCGGACCTTGTCGACAAACAGCGGCACCTGGTCCTCCGCAAACGGCCGCAGTGGAGGGCGATGCTTCGGATCGACCGACAGATCCCACGGCCGCAGGCGATCGAGGCCCATCGTCTCGCGCCGCCGCAGATCCTGCTCGCGCACCAGGGGCACGACCGACTTCTCGATCGATTCGGCGAAGACAAGGCAGTCCGCCGGCGTGTAGTCGAATCGCCGGTAGTTCTTCCAGGTGTACGCGCGATAGTCGGAGAATCCGGCATTGGTCGCCACCTTCGCGCGAAGCGGCAGGATCTGCTCGAAAAGCCGATCGATCCTCTCCCGATCCTGCAACCGTCGGCGCGTCATCAGCTCCCAGGCTTCCTGGCGCGTCTGCCGATCGGGCTCCTCAATGAAGCGCCCGAGCTGCTGCAGCGTGTACTTTTTGCCGCGGAACTCGACGACCATCGCGCCCATCGTCTTGTCGTAGTCGGTCACGAGCTTGGTGATCTCGGTCTCCAGCGGCACGTTCTCGTCGCGGAAGATCTCCACATCAGCCCGCCAGTTACGCTCGAGGATGCGATAGCGCGGGTCGGTCAGCGACGCCAGATGCGGCGAGGCCAGCAGTTTCTTCTGGAGCTGGAAGAACAGCGGCTTGATCTTCGGCTCGATGTTCTCGACGAAGTGGAAGTAGGCCTTTTCGATCTGCGGATCGTCGGTGTGGCAGCTCTTGTCGATATACCGCCGCGAGCCGTACTCATCCACAACCGCGGACAGCTCGGAGAAATCAGCCAGCCATTTCTCGAGGGCCTGCGGCGAGTCGATCGGCCGATCGAGCAGGTCCTGGTACAGCGGCTGAAGCTGAGCGAAATCGGCGACATCGAGCCGCTCGGGAACAAATCGGCGTTTTCTTGCGGGAGACGGGTTGGCGATGGCGGTCATGGAAGATCCTTCGTGTACAGATCAATGCACGATAGTACACGGATTGTGAGCGGGCAATGGCTGGGGGGGAGGGGGAGAACGTAGAAGCGAGAAGACAGTAGACAGCAGGCAGGAGGGGGCAGGCGGATGTGGCGCGGGCGTCCCGCCGCTAAGCACCATCTATGCAAGTCCGGATAGCACGCCATCCTGAGCGCAGCGAAGGATCTCAACCGCTCGCGCGCCGGGATCCTTCGCTTTGCTCGGGATGGCAGTTCCGGGCTATGACTGCGTGCGATGACGCATCGTTTCGGCCCCTCGCGGCAACCTCATGTGAGCTGCACGCGAGGAAGCCGTGCCGTGCCCATGGTTTTACACCATCGCCAGGCCGAAGTTGTAGCCGGTCAGGTTCTGCCCGGCGGTGATGTTCAGCGTATAGATACCACCGTTGGGCGTTGTCGAGCGGACAGCCGGCCCAATGTGGATGCCGATCCGATACACGCCCGCAACAAGGTTGCTGAACGTGAACGATCCATCGGCGCCGCTGATCACATAGCGCTCGCCCGGATCGAACAGGCCGTTGTTGTTGGCATCGATGAAGATGTAGCGGTTGGCGATGCCCTTTTCCTGCGCGTCGCGCTTGCCGTCATTGTTGACGTCGGAAAAGACGACACCGGAAACGCGGGCCGGCGTCTTCGGCTGCATCTGGATGCCGAAATCCCACGTGGCTGAGGGATGAGCCTCGCCGACTCGGACGATGTGCTGGCTGGCCGACGGCGCGGTGGCGATCGCCGTGTTGCCCAGGTGATGCCGCACGCGGTACGACCCAGCCTTCACGCTCTTGAACAGGTATCGGCCGTTCTTGTTGGTCACCAGGATCGGCTCATTGGCGTCGCGCTGGGCGTTGTTGTTGTAGTCGAGATAGACATACCGCCCGGCGAGGCCGGGTTCGCCGGCATCCTGGATGCCGTTGCCGTTGAGATCTTCAAACACGAACCCGTCGATGTTGCCCGTCGCCGGCTGGGACGGCGGGGGAGGCGCAGGGGTCGGCGCGGGCGCGGGATTCTCGGGTGCGCGCAGCGTCGGCGGGCCGACCAGTTGTACGATCGCGTCGAAGAACCGCGCTGCGATCTGCTGCTCACCGGCTGCGTTGGGATGAACTGTGTCGTAAGTGTGGATGTCGGGGTTGAAGCCGGCGTACTGGTCGACCACGACGATCGGCGACTGCGCCGTTGACTTGCTGGCCGCCAGACCCGGGATCATCGCGCGATACGCATCCATCTCCGCGACCGAGCCGAGGCTGAAGTTGGCGATCGGCATCGCCAGCGCGATCCGAACATTCGGATTGACCTTGCTCCGCAGGTCGTCGATGAACGTCGACAGGTGGTTGATCATCTGCTGCGGCGTCTTGCCGTTGCGGATGTCGTTGTGGCCGATGTGGATCAGCACGACGTCGGGCTTCTGCGACGCCCACTGGTTGATCGAGTTGTGCCACTCGTCCAGTTGCGCGCCCCAGCGCGACTGGTGATCCTGGTCGAACCACGAATACAGCGGCTCGCCCTGCGTGCCGACCCATTGCACGTGATTGCCCCGGCGCGTGCCCACCAGGTCGAAGTTGAACCCGGCGGACAGCAGATTCTGGTGCAGCCAGAAGCGGTAGCTGGCGTGATTGGTGTCACCCTCGGTAACGCTGTCGCCAATCGCCATGATGCGGAGCGTCTGCTCGTGCGGGGCGATGGGCGAGAGACGCGAGGACGGGATGAGCTGCCGCGGCTGGGACGCGCTGGACCACTCCAGCCGGACGCCGGCATTGCCGGTGTCCTCGCGATACTCGAGGAGGATGCCCGAGGCGCGCGTGGCATCGAGACGGATCACGCCTGTGCCTTCGCCGCCGGTGTGCCAGGTGTCGATGACAAGCTGGCCGTCGATCCACAGCCGCGCGCCGTCATCGGCATTGAGGTAGAAGGTGTAGTACTGCGTGTACTGCGGCCGCACAAGACCCTGCCAGCGGACCGAGAAGGTGTCGGCTGCGATCGCGTCAGCCGGCTTGCCCGTGCCCCAGGCGAAGTTGATGGTGGAATCAACGCGTGTGATGGACGCGCCGGTGAAATCAGGATTGTCGAAATACTGTCCCACCAGGCCGCCGGACAGCAGGCGGCGAGATTCGAGCGGTTCGAACGTCTGGATAGAGCGACAGCGGGTCGGTCGGCGGATCGGGCGATTCGTCGGCACGAAGGCTCCTGTCTTGGGTCGCGGCTTGGGTTCCGCGTGATGTCCTGCGGAACGGAAACTCCGGTTGATCGGCGGGCGCGCCGGTTGGTACATCCCCCTCTGGCGTGGCCGAAGGATACGTGCGCCACAAGGGCCCGACAAGCGTCCGCGCGCCAACTTGCACATTATCGGCGTTTTGCGAGCGGGAAATTGAGAAAGATATGACGCCTGGGGTGTCTGGCGAGGCTGGCCGGGTCAGCCCTCAGCCCGTTTCGGCCCGCCCGCCGCAAATCGCCGGCAGGCCTCTTCATATAAAGCCAGGTCGAGCTGGTTGTGCTGGCGGATCAAGTCGATCAGCTCATCCGACAGCGCCAACTGCGTCTGCTTGCGCGACCGCATGTCGTGACGCATCGTCACGTTCTCCCAGCCGAAGTAGGCCTGCATCCGGCGGATGCTCTCGTCCATCTGCTCGACGATGCCCAGCACATCGACGCGATCGAGGTTGGCAAACGCCTGCTCGAGGATCTGCTCCGGCGGCAGATGCCGAACGTCTTTGCGGTAGTACATGAACTGGTTGGAGTGAACGCAGAAGGTCTGCAGGTTGCAGAAGTACTGCTCGACGAACGGCTCATGCGCCTCGCGAAGCAGTTGCTCGAGCGTGCGGCCGCGGAGCATCGCGGCGAACGGATTGCCCGGAGTGGCCGGGTCGCTGGCCAGCTCGACAAAGTAGCGGTACTGCGACACCACGCGCGCCACCGGCTCGCGCAGGAAGAGGATGGTCTGTACCGGCGGCCGCAGGCGGCGGATCAGGCCGAAGCCGGTGTGCCCGGTGATCATGGGGAACTTGGCCAGCTCGGCGTCGCTGCGAAAGGCCAGCTCCGTCGGCGAGCGCGGCAGCAGCACCGCCAGCGGCTTGGCCGCTTCGACGATCATCCTGCGTACGGACGTTCCCGCTGTCTTGGGTATGTGTGGGAAGAAGATCACGGATGAAGGCGGGATTCTAGGGGCACGCAGGGGCAAATCAAGGTGAGGGAGAAAGCGGCCGAGCGACGGAGGGAGAATCGAAGCGTCCGCTTCAGCGGACCGCGTCTGCTGAACGGTTGACTTATCCGTACAGGTGGGCAACAATCCTGCTCAAAGCCACCACGTCCGGCAATGGCGGTCTTGTGTCGCACAAAAGACCGTAGCTGGACGCGGTGGCTTTTCGTATGGTGGGATAGGTGACAATCGCGGGCGCGACGCCCGTGGCAGGCGAAAGGAGATTCCCGTGGCCCAGCAGCACGAACTGAACGTGACGCCGCTGAAGGCGTCGCAGACCCAGAACAAGCAGAAATTCCTGCGCGATCAGATCCGCCACATCGATATCACGACCATGCAGGGCATCGTCCCGCTGGTGGAGTCGATGAAGCATCTGGCCTACAGCTCGCGCGACCTGTGGCGGGCATCGGACATCTACGACCGCATGCTGCGGGACACGGATTGCGCCGTGTTCCTGACGCTGGCGGGATCGATGGTCTCCGCGGGGATGAAGAAGATCTTTGTCGACCTGATCCGCAACAACATGGTCGATGCGATCGTGTCGACGGGCGCGAACATCGTCGACCAGGACTTCTTCGAAGCCCTCGGCTTCCGCCATTACATCGCCGACGAGCAGCTCAAGAGCGGCCTGTATGACTCGGAGCTGCGCGATCATGCGATCGACCGCATCTACGACACGCTGATCGACGAGGAAGAGCTGCGCGTCTGCGACGAGACGACCAAGATCATCTTCGATGAGCTCGAGCCGCGGCCGTACAGCTCGCGTGAGCTGCTCCGCGAATTTGGCGCGTACCTGGAGCGGCAGGGCGGGCCCAAGTGCGACGAGAGCATCATCTACGAAGCCTACAAGCGCGAGGTGCCGATCTTCTGCCCGGCGTTCAGCGACTGCTCGGCCGGCTTCGGCCTGGTGGCACACCAGGTCCAGCGCGGCGATCAGCCGAAGGTGAGCTGGGACGGCGGCAAGGACTTCCACGAGCTGACGCAGCTCAAGATGAACTCGAAGGACACCGGCCTGTTCATGATCGGCGGCGGCGTGCCGAAGAACTTCACGCAGGACATCGTCGTCTGCGCTGAGGTGCTCGGCATGGACGCGCCGATGCACAAGTACGCCATCCAGATCACGGTGGCGGACGTGCGTGACGGGGCCCTGTCCAGCAGTACGCTCAAGGAAGCCAGCTCCTGGGGCAAGGTCGACACCGTCTACGAGCAGATGGTCTACGCGGAGGCGACGCTGGCGCTGCCGCTGATTGCCGGCTATGCCTATCACAAGAAGGGCTGGCAGGCCCGGCCGGCACGCCGGTGGAATGCGCTGCTCGACCGCCAGCCGGTGGGCGTGTAACCGCTGACAACGCGATGCCGTGAAACGAAGCAGGGGCAGCCGATCCAACGGCTGCCCCTTTGCGTTGCCTATCCTGAGACTCCATCACGGCAGCAGCGTTCGCAGGTGCTGGACCAGCAGCGCCGCCTTGATCGGCTTGCGGTAGAAGTGCGTCGCGCCGACATGCGGCAGCGAGTTGAGCGTTTCCATCGAACCGTCACCGCTGAGCACGATGATCGGAATCTCCGGCCGCATCAGCGCCCGCAGCTTCTGCGACACAAGCAGGCCGGACATATCCGGCATGTGGATGTCCAGTAGTACGGCGCTGACTTCATGGTCCTCGGCATAGGCAATGGCTGCGCGGCCGCTGTTGAACGACACGGCGTTGAAGCCATTGCGGTCCAGCACGTCGGACAGCGCCCGCGTCACCGTGGGATGATCGTCGACGATCATCACGGTCGGACGCGCGTCGGCGCTGGACTCAGCCGCCGGCTGGGGAGATAGGTGATCACGTACAGGGAGCATCATGGTTTCCATCCTTGGCGTGACGGGACGAACATCTCGACTGGATCGCCATGCGTCCAGCCCGTCTAAGGCAGGTTGTTGCTGCAGGCCCCGGAGGGCGATTCCATCAGCCAGTCGCCCCTTATAGTCGCTTGCCAACGATTCGGGCAACGGACGAAACCCGCGGGCGGCTGTCGCGGGCTCAGATGCGATCTCCCGCCAATTCCCGAAGGCGTCTAACATGTGCAGGATGAAACGATTAGGCGCATCCGTCCGCTTGCGTGTGGGCGCGATCCTCGTCGCGCTGGCGGGGCTGGTGTGGACTGCTCAGCTCGCCATCGCCGACAGCGCCGCGCCGCCGGGGCCGGACTTTCAGAACACTGCGATGCTGCAGGTGATCGAGGTCGAGCTGCAGATGGGCAACCCCGCGCAGGCCGGCCAGCGGGTTGCGGCGCTGTTGCAGGATCACGCGCACCAAACGCTGCGCGGCGACGATGGCCGACTGCAGTCCGTTGCTCAGTGGGCGAGGGCCTGGCTGGCAGCCCATCCGCAGGCCCTGGCCGGCTATCGCGAAGCCGCCGACCGCCGCGCCGCCGAGGCGATGCGCAAGGTCCAGCAGGATCCGACGCATCGCCACGAAGCGCTGTATGCCATCGTCAGCCGGTATCCGATGAGCGGCATGGAGGGCCGCCTGCTGCTGGCTGCCGCGCAGCGGGCCGTCGCGATGGGGGACCCGGTCGCCGCCGGCACTTATCTTGATGCCATCCGCGACAGTCACAATGCGCGTGAGGTCATCGACCAGCCGGACGCGCAGGCACTGGCTGATGCGATCCAGCGGATCGCGCGCGATCAAAGCGGCCGGCCCATCGCCTTTGCGGCGGATTGGTTTCCGGCCGAGTTCGGCTTCTTCCTCAACCGCTCGCTCCCGCATGCCGCAGGCGGCATGACCTTCATCCCTGGCGCGTGGCACATGCTGGCCATCGATGCTGAAGGCCGCATCGCCTGGAGCTGGGCCGATCCCGACGCCCAGCCCGAGTTACGGGACATGATCTCGCGCAGCGGGCGCGGGCTGATACATGAGCCGGCGGTCATTGCCGACATCACCGGCACGCCTCGCGTCGTCGTCGTTCGCCAGGTGAAGGCTGGCGATCACCAGCTCGTGCTGCGCGCCTTCGCGGCGACCGATGGCCGGCTGATGTGGAGCACTGCGGAGCTGCCGGAACTGGCGAGCGTGCAGTTTCTGGGCAATCCATCAGCCTGCGGGGGATCGATCTATGTGACCGGTCTCACGGAGACGCGCTTGGGCGCGCGGCTGATTCTGCTGTGCCTTGATGCCGCCAGCGGGCGGGAGATCTGGCGCACCGACGTCGGGCAGGTCATGCATCAGCAACTGCCCGCAGCCAACACCAGCCGTCGCGGCGGCAGCGACCAATCGTTCGATCCCCAGCCGTTCTGGCAGCAGTCGCCGCCGGCTGTGCAGGGGCGAACGGTCATCGTCGCTCCCAATCACGGCGCCGTGCTGGCGGTGGATCGTTTCAGCGGCGAGATGCTGTGGGCGCGTGCCTACACGCCGACGAACACGCCGGATGCCTCGGCTTGGCGGAAATATGGCCCGCGGGGGCGGGGCAAGCCGCCGATACCCGTCAGCCAGCTCATCCGCTACCGGTCGACGCCGCACCTTGCGGATGAGGTCGTCGTCTGTACCCCCGCTGACAGTGCGGCGGTTTTCGCGTTCGACGTGCGCACCGGCCGGCAGCTCTGGTCGGCTGAGTCGGAAGAAGCCTCCGTGCTGATTGGCAGCGATGGGCAGATTGTCGTTCTCGCCGGCGCGCAGATCGCCGGCTGGGATCTGCGAACAGGTGCGATGCGGTGGATTCATCCGCCGGCGGAATCCAATCCCCCGTGTGGCCCGCCGGCTGTCTATCAGGGTGTTGTGTTTGTGCCGACGAAGCGGACAATGTTAGCGCTATCCGTCACCGATGGTCGGCGCGTCGATCGTCCACCGGATTTGCCGCGAATCCGTCGCTTCGTCGCACTGCAAGGGGTAAAGCAGATTCTCGAAGCAGCCGGCTTGACCGCAGCCTTCGCGGTCGCGCCGCTCGACGCGGAACAGTGAGCTTCAACGTCCGGCAATTATTACGGTATAAATTGAGCACAGGCCGAATCCCTTGCCTCGTATCGGAGGATATTGAATGGCGTCCACTGCCTCAGCCCCCAAGCCCACCGCAAAGATCCAGGATGCGGATCTGCAGGCGGTGGAGAATCTCAAGAATGCCCACACGATGCTGAAGAACGAGCTGGCCAAGGTCATCGTCGGCCAGCAGGAGGTCATTGATCAGATCCTGATCTCCATCTTCACGCGGAGCCACGCGCTGCTGGTGGGCGTGCCGGGTCTAGCCAAGACGCTGCTGATCTCCTCGCTGGCCCAGACGCTGGCGCTCAAGTTCAAACGCATCCAGTTCACACCCGACCTCATGCCCAGCGACATCACCGGTACGGAGGTCATCTACCAGGATCCCGCGACCGGCCAGCGTGAGTTCAAGTTCCTGAAAGGGCCCATCTTCGCCAACATTGTGCTGGCGGACGAAATCAACCGTACGCCGCCCAAGACGCAGGCTGCCATGCTCGAAGCCATGCAGGAGCGGAAGGTGACGGTTGGCGGGCAGGACTATCCGCTGCCCAATCCGTTCTTCGTGCTGGCGACACAGAACCCGATCGAGCAGGAAGGGACCTATCCGCTTCCCGAAGCCCAGCTCGACCGCTTCATGTTCATGATCTTCGTGGATTACCCGACCT
Source organism: uncultured Phycisphaerales bacterium (assembly GCA_937904525.1). Lineage (GTDB taxonomy): Bacteria > Planctomycetota > Phycisphaerae > Tepidisphaerales > Tepidisphaeraceae > CALEKX01. Next base: position 10,590 of record CALEKX010000055.1, on the reverse strand, counting down.
CGGCTGAGGAGCGGGCGATCATGAAGATGGCCACGGGCACCAAGTCGGCTGCGCTTCAGCCGGTGCTCAGCGAAAAGGACATCGTCGACCTCCAGCAGACGGTGCGCAAGGTGCCGGTCGCCGATCACGTGTACGCCTATGCCGAGAAGCTGGTGCGCGTGACGCGTCCGAAGACGCCCGAGGCGCTCGATTTCTGCAAGAAATGGCTGAGCTGGGGCGCCGGCCCGCGCGCCAGCCTCAACCTGATCATGGCTGCCAAGGCGCATGCCATGCTCAAGGGCCAGTTCCACGTGAGCTGCGACGATGTCGCCGCCGTTGCGCTGCCGATCTTCCGCCATCGCATCACGCCCAATTTCGCGGCGCAGAGCGAAGGCGTCACAGCCGACGACATCACACGCAAGATCCTCGAAACGATCCCGAAGAACGCGAAGCTGGACTGACGGTTTGTTGTCAGGGGGCCGTTGTCCGTCGCATGGCGTCGTGCGACGGGCGGCGCGCGACGGGCAACTGACGGCGGACGAATCTCCCCATGGCTGAACACCTGCTCGATACAGAGACGATCAACCGCGCCGAGGCGCTGGGCCTGCATGCGCGCTTCATCGTCGAAGGCTACATGGCCGGCGAGCACAAGTCGCCGTTTCATGGCTTCTCCATCGAGTTCACGCAGCATCGCGAGTACGTCCCGGGCGACGACATCCGTCACCTGGACTGGAAGGTGCTCGGCCGCACCGATCGCTACTACCTCAAGCAGTACGAGCAGGAGACCAACTACGTCGCGCACATCCTGCTGGATGGCAGCGAGTCGATGCAGTACGGCTCGGGGAAGCTCAGCAAGTTTGACTATGGCCGGCAGATGGCAGCCTGTCTGGCATATCTGATCCTGCACCAGCGCGACGCGGTGTCGGTGGGGATCTTCGATCAGCGGCTGCAGGTACACGTGCCGCGGACGGGCAACCTCGGCCAGATCCACGCGATCATGAACACGCTGGCGGCGTTCAAGCCGACCCAGCCGACGGGCATTGGCCCGGTGCTGCATCAGCTCGCGGGGCAGGTCAAGCGCCGCGGGATCATCATCATTATCAGCGACCTGTTCGACGACGAGGATGAGATCATCCGCGGGATTCAGCACCTGCGCTTCGGCGGCAGCGAGGTGATCGTCATGCACGTGATGGACCCGTTCGAACTGGAGTTTCCATTCGATGGGTTGGTGGAGTTCGACGGCTTGGAGGCGATCCCTCGGGTGATGACCCGGCCGCGGGAGATTCGCAACAGCTATCTCAAGGAAATGAACGGGTTTCGTGATCGGATACGCCTGGCCTGCGAGCGGCAGAAGTGCCACTACCTGCTGGTCAACACGGCCCAGCCGCTGCATGAAGTGCTCAGCGGATACCTGGCGTTCCGCCTTCGCACGCAGTGATCGTTGATCAGCCGCGGGCAACAGTGAACTGAAGGCTTCATGTTCCTCAACCCTCTCATGCTCTTCGGAATCGCGGCTGTATCGATTCCGATCGCCATCCACCTGCTGAACAAGCGCAAGTTCAAGCGGGTGCGATGGGCGGCGATGCGCTTCGTGATGGAGGCGGTGAAGCGCAACCAGCGGCAGTTGCAGATCGAAGATCTGCTGCTGCTTGCGCTGCGGTGCGCGATTGTGGCGCTGCTGGCGGTGGCACTGGCCAGGCCGGCGCTGCAGGCGGCGGCATCGGCGGGGCTGTTCGGGCGCCGCAATGTGACGACCGTCATCATCGTCGACAATTCCTATTCGATGGGCGCCACCGACGGCGTTCAGCCGCGATTCGAGCAGGCGAAGCTCGCGGCGACCGAGATCATCGACAGCCTGCCGGCCGGTTCGTCGGCAGCCATCTTCCTGGCCGCCAACGGCTATGAGCCGGTCATCCCCGAGCCGACTTTCGATCTCAACCTCGCACGCAAGACGATCGACGAGCTGAAGCTCAGCGATCGTTCGACGGATCTGCTGCCCTCGCTGCGGGCGGGCATCGAGATGCTCGAGTCGCGTGATGGGGGCGAGCTGTATCTGATCACCGATGCCCAGCAGCTCGGCTGGCGGCAGTTGGAGCAGGCCCGCACGCTGCTGAAAGACGCCGGCCGCAAGGTCTCGACGCAGATCATCTTCGTCGGCTCGCCGGCGGAAGAGAATGTCGGCATTTCCGATCTGCGCCTGGCGTCGGGGCTGGCGCCGGTGGATCAGCCGCTGCGCTTCGAGGCGCAGGTCACCAACTACGGCCTGCAGGTCGCCAGCAACGTCCGCGTGACCCTTCGCATTGGCGACGAACCGCCCAGCGACGAAGCCCTGATTGATCGCATCCCGCCCGGAGAATCGCGCAGCGTGTCGCTGTTTGCCCGCCTGCGGCGCGATGCGCCTTCGGCGCATCACAGCATCACCGCGACGCTTGCCTCGGCGGATGCCCTGCAAGCCGACAATCGCCGCACGCTGGCGGTGCGGGCGCTCACGTCGGTGAGCGTGCTGCTGGTCGATGGCGATGTCACGGCTGACCCGCGCAACAGCGAGACCTTTTTCCTCCGCCATGCCCTCCAGCCGGTGCCGCCGGCTGAGCAGCAGCAGTACTTCATCCAGGTGCGCACGATCCAGCCGGTCGAGCTGGAGAGCACGCGCCTCGATCCGTATGACGCGGTGATCCTGGCCAATGTGGCCGACGTCACCGATCGCACGATCGAAAACTTCGCCGCCTACCTGCGACGCGGCGGACGGGGCATCATCCTCTTCCCCGGACCGCAGACACTGGCCTGGTCGTTCAACGACCGCATGTTCAAGGCCAATGCGATGCTCCCAGCCGAGCTGGGCGAACCGGTCGGCGATGCCACACAGGACCAGACCTTTGTCACATTCGCGACTGATGCGCTGACGCATCCGATCGCGCGCCTGTGGACGGACCCTGCCTCGGGCTCGATCGCCAGCGCGCATTTCTACCGCTACTTCCCGCTGATCCCCGATCAGCGCAACCGCGCGCAACTGCCCAATGACGCCGGCGCAGCCGCCATCGTGCTGCGCTTCAACGATGCCCAGAAGACGCCGGCGGTCATGGAGCGCGACTGGGGTTTCGGCAAGGTGGTGCTGTTCGCCAGCACAGCCGACACCGGCTGGAATGACCTGCCCGTTCGCCCGGGGCTGTTTGTGCCGCTGCTGCATCGCACGCTCGGCTCGATCATCCAGCGGCAGGATGAGCATCTGAACGTCGCCGTCGGCCAGCCGTTCGCCCAGCGGGTGGACGTCGACCTGCTGCGCCGCGAGGCGCGCATTCGCCCAGCCGGCGGGGGCGAGCATGATGTCGTCTCCCGCACGATTGAGCTGATCGACGGTCAGGCGATCCTGCGATTCGAGAACACCGGCACCGCCGGCGCGTACGAGGTCACGCTCAGCGATGACCGGCCGCCGATGCTCTTTGCCGCGCAGCGCGATCCGGTCGAGAGCAATCTCCAGCCGCTGACCGAGGACCAGATCCGGCAGCTCGCGGAGTCGGCGCGGATCGTCCGGTGGGGCGATGGCCAGGAGTTCGGCCAGCGGCTCACGACCGCGCGCACGGGATTTGAGTTGTGGATGCCATTGGCGCTTGTCGTGCTGCTGCTGGCAGCCGCCGAGACGTTTGTGGCGCAGTGGTTCAGCCGATCCAGATAGAGGATTGATGCCCGAGTTCTTGCTCAAACTGATGGGCGTGCCCGGAGCCGACGTCGCGAGGGTTGTCGACGTCTCGCTGAACCTGCGCGGTGGTTCCGGCTGGCTGGTGCTGCTCGGGGCGGCGCTGGTGGCGATGGCGATTTGGCTATACCGCCGCTACAGCGAGCACGTGCCGCGGTGGCATCGCATCGGGATGACGACGCTGCGAAGCGTCTTCCTCGGCCTGCTCGTGCTGCTGCTGATGCGGCCGGTGCTGCAGTTGACGATCGAAGGCTCGATCCGCCGAGCCGTGGCTGTGTTGATCGACGGCTCCAGCAGCATGCAGATCGAAGATGACCGCCTGGGCGACGACCGCAAGCGGGCAGCCATCGCGCTGGGTCGGCTGAATCCGACCGGCGGCTTGGAGCAGGAAGCGCGCAACATCGACGACATCGGCCGGCCGCCGCGGATTCGGCTGGTGCGATCGCTGCTGCGCAATGAGCAGTTGCGGCTGCTGCCGCGGCTGGCGGATGAGTTTGACATTCGGCCGTACCGTTTCGGCAGCTCGCTGGATGAGATCGCGGTCGCCGATGCCCGCAGCGTCGTGACCGGCGACTGGCTGGACACGATCAAGACCGAGGACGCATCCACGCGGCTTGGCGACGCGATTCGCGAGCTGCTGGGCCGTTCGCGCGGCCAGCCGCTGGCGGGAATCGTGCTGGTCACCGACGGCGCTAGCAACAGTGGATCGCCCGTCACCGCGGCTGCCGAGATGGCCCGCCAGCAGGGCGTGCCGCTGTATGTCTGGGGTGTCGGCATCACCTCGCCCCGCGAAGTGGCTGTCACCAGCCTCTTTGCGCCGGAGGTCGCCTTCTTCGATGACGAAGTGCCTGTCGGCGTCCGCATCCGCAGTCAGGGTATGGCCGGCCGCACCACGCGACTCCGCCTCCAACTCGTGCCCGAGCAGCCGGACAACGCTCCAGCCGTCGAGACCATCGAGCAGGAGATCGTCCTGGCCGATGGCGAGCAGGTCGTGCCGCTCATCCTCACGCCGCAGAAAGAACGCGAGGACCAGCAGTCGGCTCAGTATCGCCTCGTCGCCACCATCCAGCCGACCGGCGAGGAATCCAACACCGAGAACCTCACGCGCAGCCAGCCGCTCCGCGTCGTCGACGGCAAGATCAAGGTCCTCTACGTCGAGCGCGCTCCGCGATGGGAGTATCGCTTCCTGCAGGCCATGCTCATGCGCGACCGCCGCGTGACGCTCAAGACCGTCCTGCTCGAAGCCGCGCCGGGCCTCTCCAGCGATCCCAACGGACCGTACCTGCCGTCGATCCCGACCGATCGGCAGGAGCTGTTCAGTTACGACCTGATCATCCTCGGCGATGTCAACCCCCGCACGCTGCCCTCATCGCAGCTTGAGGCGATGGAAGAGTTCGTCTCGAAGTTCGGCGGGGGGATGCTGGTCATCGCCGGTCCGCGACATGCGTTGAAGGAAATCGATGGAACGGTGCTGGAGCGCATGCTGCCGGTCGAGTCGATCCGTGGTGCCACCGCCGCGGCTGCGGTCAGCCGTGAGATCACCGTCGAACTCACCACGCAGGGCCGGCAAAGCACCATGCTCCGCCTCAGCGAGGACGAAACCGAAAGCGCCGCGCTGTGGGCACGCCTGCCGCCGATCCTCTGGATCGTGCCGTTGGTCCGCGCCAAGCCGGCAGCCGATGTGCTGCTGGTCGATCCGCAGCGCGTCGGCGGCGCCGGCGACCGCACGCCCATTTTCGCCATCCACCAGTACGGCCTGGGCCAGGTCTTCTACGCCGGCACGGACCAGACCTGGCGATGGCGGCGCATCGGCGACGAGTATCACGTGACGCTGTGGACCCAGATCGTCCGCCGGCTGGCCTTGCCGCATCTGCTGGGCGAATCGAAGCGCACGCAGCTTTCGACGGATCAGCAGGAGTATGCCACGGGCGACCGCGTGACGGTCTACGCGCGGCTTTACGATCAGAACTACGCGCCCATCGTCGATCCGGACGTGCGGGCCACGTATCGCTCACGTACGGGGATCGAGGGGCAAGTCCTGATGCGGCGCGAGCAGCCGGGCGTCTATCGCGGCGAGTTCGTCGCCCCGCAGGCGGGAGCGTATGAGCTGTATATCGAGTCGGATCCCACGACGGTGCTGACGTTCAGCGTCGGCGCGCCGCGGCTGGAGCTGTCGCAGACCGCGATGAACGAGGCGCTGCTCCAGCAGATCGCCGCCGCCAGCGGCGGGGCGTACTATCGCGAGGAGAATCTTCACGAATTGCCGGATCAGTTGCGAACCCGCACCGAGCGGATCAAGTCCACGCATGACGTGGAGATCTGGTCCAGCCCGCTGTATTTCCTGCTGGTCCTGCTCGTGGTCAGTGCGGAATGGGTGTGGCGGAAGGCCGCCCAGCTCAAGTGATGGAATCGATGCGCATGAGTCCTCTGATCGCTGCCAAGATCTCCGCCGTGAAGCGCAAGCACGCGATTGTGTCGCTGATCAGCGGCATCTCGCTGGCTGTGGCTGCGCTGCTCGGCATCCTGGCGGTGACGATGATCATCGACTGGCTGATCGAGTTGTCGTACCTCACCCGTGCGGCGGCGCTGATCGCCAACCTGTCGATCAGCGGATATCTGCTGGTTCGCTACGCGATCATGCCGGTGATCTTCGGGCCGGATGATGAAACCGTCAGCCTGTGGGTGGAAGCGCAAGAGCCGGCGTTTGCCAGCCGGCTGATCTCGACGGTCCAGCTTACGCGCCCCGGCGCGATGGAGGAGGGATTTTCGCGGTCGATGTGCGCTGCGTTGATCCGCCAGACGGAAATCCTGGCTGAGCCGGTGGAGTTCACGCGTGTGATCGCCACCGACAGGATGGGCCGCAACGCCGCCATCGCGGTGGGCGTCGTCGTGCTGGGGCTGATCGGCCTGGCGGTCGGCGGCGAGCCGGCGGGCGATCTGCTCAAGCGGGCGCTGCTCGTGCCGGGCGTCGATGTTCCGCGCAAGACGCGCGTCATCATGGACGAAGACGAACTGCTGGTGGCGCGCGGCGATGATTTGACGCTCACCGCCCGGGCCGAGGGGATCATCCCCGATGAAGGGCAGATCGTCATCGAGCATGCCTCCGGCCGGACGCAGGTCATCCCCATGCCGGCTGTCGAGGGCCAATACGGGCAGTTCGCACGCACAATCCAGGGCGTGCAGGAGTCGTTCACGTACCGCGTGCATCTGAACGACGGCCGCAGCGGCTCGCGACACGTGCGGGCGGAAGAGCGGCCAGCCGTCGCGGATCTGTCGATCGAGCAGATCTTCCCAGCCTATACCGGTCTGCCGCAGATTCGCCGTGCGCCGGGCGATCTGTCGATCCTCGAAGGCAGCCGGCTGGTGCTGCGCGTCCGCGCTTCCAAGCCTGTGGCCCGCAGTGGCCGCGGCGAGCCGGCCAACTACGTGCATCTGCACGGCAGCGACGCCCGCTATCGCCTGGAGCACGACAGCAGCGATCCAACCATGCTCATCGCCGTCGACGGCGACCAGAGGAGCATTCCGCTGCCGAAGTTCCCGCATCGCACGACCGGCTTCTCGATCCACCTGACCGATGAGCTCGGGCTGACGTCGAAAGATCCGACCGTCTACCGCATCGACCTGATCCCCGATCGCGCGCCGACGGTGCGGATCACGCATCCGCTGCGGCGCGAGGAACTGGTGACGTCGGCGGCGACGCTGGTTGTCGGATTCGACGCAGCCGATGACTTTGCCCTCGGCCAGGCGCGCATCCGCTATCGCATGAACTTGCCGGAGGATGAGCGAAGCGATTTCACCGGCCTGACGGCGGCGTATTTCAACAACGACAAGCTGGAGGGGACGGCCGTTCGCGGCATCGACGGCCCGATCAACTTCACATGGGGCAAGAACGATCGCCCAGCCGCCGGGCTGGACCGCGAGCGGTTCAGCGCCCGCTGGACCGGCGTCATCGTGCCGCCGGTGTCGGGGCAGTATGTCTTCATCGTCGAGTGCGACGACGGCCAGCGGCTTTGGATCAACGATCAGCTCCTCACCGAGCAGTGGTACTGGGAGCACAGGAAGCAGATCGCCGAGTCCCAGCCGATCGAACTCGAAGGCGGCAAGCCGTATCCGATCAAGATCGAGTACCGCCAGAACAGCGGCGAAGCCTATCTCAAGCTCCGTTGGCGGCATCAGGCTGCCATGGAGGAGGTCGTACCGCGCAGCGCGCTGTTTACCTCCATGGAAGCCTGGGCTGAAGCCACCCGGAAGGAAGGCCAGATCGACCTGAACCTGGCCGGCCATCCCAAGTCGTTCCGCGGCTACTACCAGTGGCGGATGCAGTCGCTGGATCCGACCCCGCCGCCGGGAACGATGATCGAGTGGTGGGTCGAGATCACCGACACCAACGACCAGACCGGCCCGGGCGTGGCGGAGAGCGAGCATTACGTCGCGCGCCTCGTCACGCCCGAGGAGAAGCGCGCGGAGCTGATGACCCGCCTGGGCGAAGCCTGGAATCCGCTGGGCACGATCACCGAACGCCAGCAGCAGATCAACCAGAACCTCGGCCAGATGATCATCGAGCAGGGCCGCGATCGCGGAAATGGCAATCAGCCGTAATAGGCGTTTGAAACCCGGCAACGGCATCTGCGTCGAAGCGGTATACTGGATAGCACACGGCCCGGTATCCCGCCCTAAGGAGACTGACATGAACAGGCTGCTCACGACCGTCCTTACGCTGGGAGCGATCACCCTGGCTGCGGGTCCGGCGCGGGCCCAATCGCCCAGCGAGACACTGCGGCAAGCCGAAGTGCAGCAGCAGCAACTGCGCATGCAGGTCTCGGATGTGGCCGAGCAGCTCAGCGCGCTCATCGCCGAGTTCGACCGCAACGGCCTGGCTGATGGCGATGAGGTGCGCACGCTGCGTGCGTTGCATGGCGCGCTCGGGTCGCTGTCGCAGGAGGACATGCAGCGCGTGATCAACCTGCTTCAGGAGTCGCGCGGGGCCGCGGATCCGAACGTCTCCCGCCAGCGGGCCGCCGACGCCTACACCTTCCAGAAGTCGATCATCGCCCAGCTCAATCAGCTCATGATCGAGTATCGCCGGCAGGAGGCGATGTACGACCTGTCGGTGCGATTTGCCGAACTGGCCGAGCGACAGAACTCCAACCTCAAGGACACCGTCGCGCTGGTCCGCCAGATCGGCAACCGCCGCGGCGATCAGCTAAAGCCAGCCGAGCAGTTGTCACTGCAGGTGCAGTCGGCTGAGCAGCAGTCGCTGCGCGACGAGGCATTTCTCGTCCTCGGCGAGATGCAGCGGATGATCGATGCCGCCGCCGGCGCGCAGCGCGAGCGGATGGTCGCGGCCCTGCAGCAGGCCGAGAGGGCCCGCCTGCGGGCGGCGCTGGAGTCCGCCGCGACGGACCTGGGCGCCGGGAACCTGTTCCGCGCCGCGACGCATCAGCAGACGGCGCGCGATCAGCTTCGCGAGCTGGCGCGGGCACTTGCGCGTCCGAAGGATCGGATCACCCAGCTTCACGAAGCCGCCCAGGCGCTGGAGGCGATGGTTCGCGATCAGCAGGACGTGTCGCAGGATGCACGGGCGCTGCAGGACAACTGGAACGATTCGCGCGCCATCGACACCGAGCAGGCGCAAGCCGACGTCGTCGATCGATCGGAGCAGGTGCGGCGCGATCTGGAGCAGATTGCACCGGAGGTGGCGCAGGCGATCCGCGAGGCGCAGCGACCGATGCAGGAAGCGCGTGCGGCGCTCAACAGCCGCAAGGGAGACCAGGCGGCTGAGCAGGCGCGGGCTGCCGAGCAGCGGCTGTCGCAGGTGACGCAGATGGCGCGCGAGGAACTGGCCCGTGCTCAGCAGAGCAACCAGTTGCCCGCCGAGGCCAAGGCTGCGATCGAGCGGCTGCAGGAGCTGGTTCGCGCGTTGCGCGAGCGTCAGGAGAAGCTGGAGACGCAGACGGCATTGTCATCGCCGCAGAAGCTGGCGGATCACGCGCCGACGCAGTCGTTGCTGCAGCGTGATACGCGCAATGTCGAGTCGATGGCGGCGGTGCGTGCGCCCCAGGCAGCCGATCCGCTGCGCCGTGCTGCGGAGCAGATGCTCGCAGCCGCCAATGCGATGACGGCGGATGCGCCAACGGTCAACCAGGCGACCGATCCGCAGAAGCGGGCGATCGCGGCGCTGAAGGAAGCCGAGTCGAAGCTCGATCAGGCGATGACTGAGGTCGAGCAGAAGCAGCAGGAACTGGCTGCACTTGAGCAGGCGCGCCAGGAAGTCGGCAAACTGATGGTTGAGCAGCAGAAGGTCAACACCGAGACCGCCACGCAGGCTCGCCAGCAGGAACAGGACCCAGCCAAGGCTCAGGCACTCGCCCAGCAGCAAGCCGAGCTGGCGAAGCAGGCACAGCAGGCCGCCCAGCAGCTTGCGGAAAATGCCCAGGACGCCGCCAGAGCGGTCGAGCAGGCCCAGCAGCAGATGCAGAATGCCGGCAATCAGCTCGCCGCCAATCAGCCGCAGCAGGCTCAGCCGCCGCAGCAGCAGGCGATGCAGAATCTCCAGAACGCGCAGAACGCGATGGATCAGCAGATCGCCCAGATGCAGAACGAGCTGGGGATCACGCCCAACCAGCAGCAGAATCTCGCCAATGCGGCTGAGCAGTTGGCACAGGCCCAGCAGAATCTGACGCAGACGATGCAGCAGATGCCGACGATGGGCGATTTGGTCGAGCAGCAGCGGCAGATCGCGCAGGAGCTGGCGGGGATGCAGCTGGCGCCGCCGGACGGCCAGCCGCAGACGCCGCTGCAGCAGGCCCAGCAGGCGGCTCAGCGCGCGGCTGAGCAACTGGCCCAGAATCGCCTGGCGGACGCCGCCCAGGCCATGGCAGAGGCCCAGCAGGCCATCGAGCAGGCGGCCCAGCAGG
>CALEKX010000054.1 GCA_937904525.1 uncultured Phycisphaerales bacterium | reverse complement strand
GTCGGCGCCGATGCTCTATGCTTCCTTCGCGCATCGAAACGCCGGATCGGACCACCGCGAGTTCTTCTCAAACTGATTGTAGTAACACCGCCAGCCAAACGTGTTCAGCCAGTTGCAGGAAATCCGCCCGATCTTCCCCGGCGCGCCGGCGCCTGCGGTGGCGGCGCGCCGCGACGCCATGATCGATGCGGCCCTGCACAGCCATTTCCTGGCTGACCCGGAGTTCCAGGCCCGTTCGGACAAGACCTCCCTCGACCGCCACGGCGGCATGGTGGATTACCTGTTCGCCGTCGACGACGAGCCGCACCTGCCGGACGACGTGTTCGACCGCCTCCGCTGGGGCGGGACGTTCGTCTACATCACACGCGACCGCTCGAACCTGATCGGCCTGGCCAATCGGTTCGAGGAACGCGGGTACACCGTGCTGGAAAATGGCCGGATCATCCATGAAAAGCGGCTGGGCATGCGCTTGCCGCTGATCAGCCCGCGTCGCTACCTGTTCGCGGCGCGAAAGGTTCGGCTGATCCGCCCGCGTGAGATCACCGACCGCTTCACCTACGAGGTGCGGCTGGAGCGGAACCCGTCCAATCCATCGGAGTGGATCGTCGTGAAGGAAGTGCCGTCGCTGGAGCGCGTCTGTGCGCGGCTGGCGGCGCGGTTCCCGGGCGTGTCGGCGCCGGAGATCGAACGGCGCGCGCGCAAGTTCACTGACAAGATCTTCCCGCTGTTCCTCACGCGCGAGCGGGCGATTCTGCAGATCCTCGAACGGCATCTGCCGCCACAGTATCGCTGCCGCGTGCCGCGTGTGCTCGATTTCGAGCAGGACGGGCGGGGCTACGTGCGGCGGCTCAGCATGAACTGGCTGCGCATCGGCGGGCGGACGCTCACGCAGCTTGAGTTTGCCCGACAGGCAGCCGAACTGCTGATGGTGCTGCATGAGGTGGCAACCGTCATCCACCTGGACCTGCGGCTGGACAACTTCGTGGTGACGGAAAACGGCGTCTGTTTCGTCGACTTCGGCTCGAGCGTGCGCGTCGGGGAGAACATCGGCGCCAACCCCCTGCTCAACACGATCTTTTCAGAGCTGATGCGCACCAGCGAGATCCAGCGTATGCTCACCAAGATGAAGCAGAGCGGCAGCGTCACCTCGCACATCATCAATGCCGCGCATCACAAGGTGGACAAGGCTGTCGACCTGTTCTACCTGGCCGTGCAGATCAACCTGCCGACTGCCAATCCCGAGTTCCGCGATCTGATCCGCTTCGACCCGTCCAGCCGCGAATCGAAGGAAATCAAGCGGCTGACTGATGAAATCCTGCGACCGCAGGACCCCGCCAACCCTACCTACCGCTCGGCCCGCGACGTACTCCACGGCCTGGAAGCGATCGCCAATGGCCAAACGCATTGACGGCATGCCCTGTGGATTTCATCCAGACCGTCCCAGCCGTGTCCGATGATAGAATTGAGAGTTTGGCGGACGATTCGTTGTTCCGCTCTTTTCTCATTCACCACCAGGACCGGTCTATGCATCAGCGATTCGGATACTCACTGGATGGAACCAACTTCCGGGGATCTTTCAGCACGCGCCGGGAGGCTCGTCTGGCGGCGTTTGACACTGCCCGCCAGCAGGCCGATCCGCCGGCGGTGGTGTTTGTCGCCCGCATCCGCGGCATGGACCCGCAGGCTTCGGGGCACGCCAAGGGCGTGATCCGCGACATGCGCTGGCGGCATCGCGATGTGACGGGCGACACGACGTACCTGGACAATCTCTCCCAGGACGTTGTGCAGGACTTGGACCGCGAGCTGGAGAAGACGATTCTGGCGTGGCTGGACCGCCACAAGCTGCTGCGTCACGAGCATCGCGTCGACGCGATCAGCGAGTACCCCGTCCCGGCATCGCAGAACGCCACGATCGGCCAGGGCGTTGTGATCGAAGGCTACGGACAGGAGCGTGAAGTGCAGGAAATGGCTTAGGGGAGTGAAAGCTCCAGGATCCAACCACTAAGGTCCAAAGAAATTCCAAGTTCCAAACATCAAGCTCCAAACAGATGCCGCGCGTTGGGCCCACGCGGCCGCATCGAGGGGGGCGCGCGTTTTAGAGCTTGGAACTTGAGAGTTAAAGCTTCCTTGGAACTTGGTGGTTGGAGCTTGGACCTTCATTCCCTCCCCAGTTCGTCTTCCCCCATCTTCGTCGCCTCTCACTCTTCCTTCGCCTTCAACGCCGCCAGCGCCCTCGGTTGCGTATCGATCGGCTCGGGCTGCTTGAGCTCCTTATCACTTCGAGCGCCCAGTTCGCTGATCCTTCGGGCCGTCACGAGCACGCGGCTTTCCAGCGAACCGACAAGCTGGTTGTAGTTCGTCACGGTCGATGAGATGCTCGACCCAAGCCGATCGAAGTGCGCTGCCAGCGTGGCGATGCGGTCGTACAGCTCGCAGCCGTGCTTGCGGATCTCCTCGGCGTTGGCGGTGATCTCCTCCTGCCGCCAGCCGAACTCAATGGCCTTCAACAGCGCAATCAGCGTCGTCGGCGTCGCGACGATCACCTTGTTGCGCAGGCAATCCTCGATCAGCGAGCCGTCCTGATCGACGGCTGCGTAAAGAAACGCCTCACCCGGCAGGAACATCACGACATACTCGGGGCTGAGCTCGAACTGCGACCAGTACGCCTTCGCAGACAGCTCGCGTGCGCGGGCGCGCACCTGCTGGGCATGGCGGACCAGATGGGCGCGGCGGTTGTCCTCATCCTCAGCCGCCGATGCATCGAGGAACGCATCGAGGCTGACCTTGCAGTCGATGACGATCTGCCGGCCGCCGGGCAGATTCACAATCATGTCCGGCCGCTGGCGGCCGTCTTCGGTTTCGATCGACGCTTGTTCGTCAAAGTCACAGTGATGGCTCATGCCAGCCAGCTCCACCAGGCGGCGGAGCGTGATCTCGCCCCACTGGCCGCGCGTCTGCGGGCGCCGCAGGGCGCTGACGAGCTGATGCGTCTGGACGCTCAGCGTCCGCTGGGTCTCGGCCAGCGTGCCAAGCTGCTCGCGGAGCATGCTGTAGGACTCGACGCGGGATTTTTCGATCTCCGCGAGGCGCTGCTGGTACTGGTTGAGCATCTCACGCATCGGCTTGAGGAGCCCTTCGATCTGCTCCTTGCGCTGATCGAGGGCGCCCGTGGCTTCGGCGCTGATAGTCTCGAAACGCTGGCGGGCGAGTTGCAGGAATGCCTCGTTGTTCTTCGCAAGGGCTTCGGACGAAAGATGCGCGAAGGCTTCGCGGAGACGGGCATGGGCTTCGTCGAGGGATCGCTTCTGCTCTTCGAAACGCTTCTGAGCCGATTCGAGCTGCGCGGAGACGCGGGCACACTCCTGGCGGGCGGTGGTGATCTCGTCGCGAAGCTGCTCGCAGCGGGCGGTTTCCTCGCCGCAGCGGCGCTCGAGATCGGCGTTGCGCTGCTGAAGGACGCCGACCTGCGTGCGGAGCTCGGCCTGGCCGTCGCGATGACGGCGTTCGGCCCACAGCCATGCGATGACGCCGCCGGCGGCAGCGCCGATCACCAGGCCAAGCAGAATCCAGATTGCTGTCATTCGCCCATCCCCGGCTGGTTAGAGATCAAGCGGCCGACGCCGCCTATGGCTGGGCATGGCGAGCTCTTGCGCGTCATCGGCGGGTGCACCATGGCTACACAAGAGCTCGCCTGCCCTACTCTAACAACATCCTATCGAATGGGCTGCGGTTGTCGATGGAATTAAGCCGCTGCGGCGTTATTCCGCTGGCTCGACGGACGGTTCCGCCGAGGGTTCAGCGGACGGCTCAGCCGACGGTTCGGCCGCGGGCGCCGGCGTGGGGACGCGGGCGGCGAAACGCTCGGAGATCGTCTGCAGCGTCTGGACGGCCTGGCGATAGGCGTCGGACGCAGCGATGCGATACAGAGCGCCACGCTCGTTGTCGAGGCCGCGGACGGCGTCGCCGAGCGCCTCGACCTGCTGCTGGACGTCGGTATCGCCGCGCAGTCGGTCGGATGCGATCTGGGCGATGGCGTTGTTGGCGGCAAGAAGCGCAGCCGTCGTCGACTTCTCGACCGACTGCTCCGTCGGCGCCTCGCGGAGCTGACGGACGGCATCGCGGATGGCAGCGATGCGGACGCGGAACGCGCCGTCTTCCTTGAACCGCGGCGACTGCGCCAGGCGCAGGGCCTGGCCAAGGCCCTCGAGGCCGTCGGCGAGGCGGGCGCGATACTCGGCTTCGTTGGCCCCGGGGAGCTGATCGGACTGGCTGGCCAGTTGCGCCACCAGGATGCTCAGGTCGCGGATGCGCGTCTCGGCATCGGTGGGCAGCTCAGCCGACAGCAAATCGGCTGGCGGCGGAGGCGGCGGCGTCTGCGTAGACGTACAAGCAAGCGGCGCCGCAAGCGCGGCCATCAAAGCGGCAGTGATCAGGGGGCGTGACATCATGGGTGCGTATCCTCGTGGTTGTCCGCGGCGACCGACAGATCGTCGCCGGCGGGTTTACTTGACCTGGTTCAGCTTGATCGGCGTGCGCTCCTTGGCACTGATCTCGACAGCCGCCAGCACGCGCTGGGTCTCGAAGGCATCATCGAAGGTTGCCAGCGGGATCGTCGGCTTCTTGCCGGCCAGCTCCAGCAGCATGTCGTAAGTCTGGTTGATGAACGTATGCTCGTAGCCGATGTGGTGCCCGGCAGGCCACCAGTTGTCGGCGTAGGGATGATCACCCGGACGGCTGACCATGATCTTCGTCCAGCCCTGCATGCGCGAGGGAGCCGTGCGATCGAACCACCACAGGTGGACCATATCCTCGAAATTGAAGCGGATCGAGCCGAGCTCGCCGTTGATCTCGATCCCATGGTTGTTCTCGTTGCCCATGGCGAAGCGGGTGGCTTCGAAGCTGGCGACGGCGCCACCCTTGAAGCGGGCGAGGAACAGCGTGGCGTCGTCGACGCTGACGCGGCCCTTCTTGCCCGTCGAGCCGGCGGCCCCACTGATGCCCGCGCCGACCTCGGCTGCGGGAATCTCGCGCTGCTTGATGAACGTCTCCTGCACGGCGCCGTCGATCTCGGTAATCTCCTCGCCGGTGATGAAGCGGGCCATGTCGATCAGGTGCGCGCCCAGGTCGCCATGCGACCCGGAACCTGCGGCGTTCTTGTCGAAGCGCCACACCAGCGGCACTTCCGGCCCGGCCCAGCCCTGCAGATACCATGCGCGGACGTGGTAGATTCGGCCGAGCTTGCCCTCACGCGCAAGCTGATACGCCAGCGCAACGGCTGGGACGCGGCGGTAGCTGTAGCCGACGAAGGCCTTGCACTTGCGGGCCTTCTTCGCGGCATCGCGCATCTCACGGGCATCGTCGAGCGTGGCAGCCAGCGGCTTTTCGCACAGGACGTGCTTGCCGGCTTCCAGAGCCGCGAGCGTCATGTCCCTGTGCTGGTTGTTGGGGGTTCCGACATCAACCAGATCGATCTGCTCATCGGTGACCGCCTGCTTCCAGTTGGTCGTGGCGTTCTGCCAGCCCCAGCGCTGCCGGAAGGCTTCGAGCTGGTCGGCCTTGCGCCCGACGACGGTGTGCATCACCGGCAGCAGCGGCACGTCATAGAACTTGCCGACCGTCATGTAGGCGTTGCTGTGAGCACGCCCCATGAACTTGTAGCCGATCATGCAGACGTTGAGATGCTTGGCGTTCATCCTTCCCTCGTCTTGACGGGTCTGGCGGTCCGACCGGCCCGGAAGTCAGGATCCCGAGATGCAGAGGCGGGCGGTGCGGCCGGCCTGTCGAATTCTCCGATAAAGGAGTGTACTGCTGTCGCCGACGACTGCAAAGCAGCCGCGGAGCATCAGACAGCGCCCGGGGGCGCACGTTTGTCGCCAGCCATCGTCCTGACACAGCCCGGCCAGCGTTGCATCCGGACGGAACCTTCGCCAGAATCCACACCCAGTGAAGTCCCGCACCCGCCAAGCCGTCAAATTCGTCCTCCGCTGGGGCATCGCCGTGGCGGGCATCTGGTACGTCCTGGCGTACATCAACCTTTCGGACCGGGTGATGGTGCTGAACCCGGACACGTCCGAGCCGCAGTACGTAAAGGTACTGGGCGAGCCGCAATCCACTGATCCGACCTTCGAAGCCATCTGGTTTGACGGATCGACGCGAATCGTCGATCGCAGCGAGGTCTGGACGCCGCCCGATCCCAGCCGAACGACCGTCACCCTCACAGAGAACGGCCGCTCGCAGGAGGTCGACCTGCTGGCAATCCAGCCGATGACGGCTGAACGCGTCGGGACGACCGCCCGCCAACTGCTGGTCGAAGATCCCGACAGCGGCGAACCGCGCATCGTTCAGCCGGATCAGCTCAAGGGCGAGTATGTCATCCATGTGCCCTATCCGCTGATCGATGTGGGCATCATGCGCCGCCTGCGCGAGGCGAACCCGCGCCTGCTGTGGCTGGCCATTGGTGTGTTTCCGGTGACATATCTGCTGACGGGCATCCGGTGGTACTACCTGCTTAAGCCGCTGGACATCCGCATGTCGATGGGCCGGTGCATGGTGCTGAACATGGTGGGCATGTTCTACAGCAGCTTTATGCTCGGCAGCACAGGTGGCGACCTGGTGAAGGCCTACTACGCCGCCAAGCAGACGCCCAACCGCACGCGTGCGGTCATGAGCGTGCTGATCGACCGGATCATCGGCTTGCTGGCGTTGCTGATGCTCGGTGGCGGGATGGCACTGGTGCAGTACCTGATGGCTGACTCGTCCAGCGAGGCGATTGCGCAGTCGTCGCTGAAGGTTGCGCTGCTGTGCGGCGCGGCGCTGGGCGGCACGGCGGTGGCGTTGGTGGCCTTTTTCAATCCGTGGATCCGCAGACACCTGGGGCTGGACTACATCCTGCGGCATCTGCCCATGCAGTCGCAGGTGCAGCGGGCGATCGAGGTAATGGCCATCTACCGCCAGAAAAAGGCCCTGGTGCTGATGACGCTGATCGGCACGCTGCCGGTGCATATCACCGTCGTGGTATCCGCCATGTTTGCGGGGATGGCGTTCGATCTGCCGCTGCCGCCGGGGTACTACTTCGTCGCGGTGCCGGTGATCGTGCTGATGGCGTCGATCCCGATCTCGCCGCAGGGCGCGGGTGTGATGGAATTTTTTGCCATCCGCCTGACGGAGCGCCACGGCGCGACGGTGGCCCAGGCGTTCATCCTGTCGATGTCGATCCGCCTGGTGCAGGTGCTGTGGAACCTGGTGGGCGGGATCTTCGTGCTGCGCGGGGGCTATCAGGCGCCCAGCACCGAGGAGGCTGCCGAGCTGCAAGCCGCCACGGCTGAGCCGGCTTCGGCGTGATTCGGGGATCACTCGTCCGAATCGTCGTCGGCGGCGTTGCTGTCGGGCAGGGTGCTGGCCTGCAGCTCGCCATTGGGCCCCTTGCTAAGGGCTTCGATCTGCTTTTCGGCACTGTCCAGCACCTTGCGGCAATGTTGTATCAGAAAATTGCCCCGCTCGTAGCGCGTGAGGCTCTGCTCAAGGCCGATCTGGCCGCCCTCAATCTCGGCGAGGATCTCTTCAAGCTCCTTAAGGGCGGCTTCGAAGCTCTGCGGGATGGACTGATTCCGTTTGGCCATGTGCGACATTGTATCGCCTTGGGCGACTTTTGGATGGATGACAACTGGCCGATGTAACGAGGGTGGATTACGCTTCAGGGTGGGCATAGGTCCGGTAACCCCGCAGCGAGGCTGCATCCGCTTTCTCCATGGGGTCCACGACGATCACAGCTTCCCCGCATCCGACCGATATGCCCGCAGGCACATCGGCCGATGCGTCAAACGTCCAGCCGGACATGCGGCAGGGGCTGCTTCTGATGCTCCTGCTGGTGCTGGCGGTTCGCGTCGTGGTCTTTGCGGCTGGGGCGCTGTCGGCGCTGACAGCGACGCCGGAAGACTTCAACCCCCGTTACGCCGACGGCCGGCCGTGGGTCGCGTTTGACGTCATCCACTACGCGAAGATCGCCCGCGAAGGCTACCCGACGGAAGGCATCCCCCCGCTGATCGCATTCTTCCCCCTGCTGCCGATGACCGCGCGGGTGCTGCTGCCGGTCATGTCGGCGGAGTCGGCGCTGCTGCTGCTGTCCAACCTCGCGACCGTGGGCGGATTCGCGTTCCTGTATCTGTGGTGCAGGCAATGGGCGAATCACGCGACATCGCTGGCGGTCTGCCTGCTGCTGGCGACGTTTCCGGCTTCAGCGTTTTTCAGCGCGGGGATGACCGAGGGGCCGTTCTTCTGTACCTGCGCAGCCGCGTTGTACTGCCTGGGCCTCCGACGGCTTTGGACGGCAGCACTGATCTGCGGGCTCGCGACGGCGCTTCGGCCGACGGGCGTTGCGCTGGCGGTGGTTGTGCTGCTGTGGGCGGCGTTTGAGCTCTTCTCCAGACGCCAGGACGCGGAGCGTGATGATCGCCCCAGCGCCGGGCCGGCAATCGCCCGCTGGTTGGCAATAGGTGTGCTGAGTTTCGGGGGAATCGCGGCGTTTCAGGTCTATCTGTGGACGACCTACGGGCAGTTCGATGCATACTTCCAGGCCCAGAGCTACTGGGAGCCCGGCGGGCTGAAGACGCAGGAGGATCTGATCGTCATGCAGGAGATCGCCGCCGCGAAGGCGGCTGAGGTGCGCGATCTGTCGTACTACGTCCGCAAGGCGATAACACCGCAGGCGTGGAACCGCGGCCTGGTGCTGCTGATCGTGGGCGTGACGGTGTGCGGGTTGGTGCGCCCGACAGGCGTACCGCGTGTCCTGCTGCTGCTGCCGCTGATCATCTTCCTGATGAGCTACCTGCCGGGCTGGGGCGAACGCATCAGCTCCATCGCGCGGTTCGAGACTGGCGCCGTGCCGGTCTTCGCCGTGGCGACCCTCCTGCTGCTGCGCCTCGGGGGCCAGCGCGTGCTGGTGAGCGTCGTGGTCCTGCAACTGCTGGCACAGATTTACTACGCCTACCTGTTCACGCGTGGTGTGTGGGTCGGATAGCGCCACAGTGAGTCGACCGTTTATGGCACGGTCCACGAGCGTGTGCGCCCTGATGCGCAGCCCATTACGGCAGGCAATAGCCTGCCCTACGACTTTTTTGCGGCCTTGGCAATCTTTGTGATCTTTGTGCCTGGTGGCTCACCTCCGAGACCTCTGATCACCGACCGAGCTCACCGCCCCCAAGCCAGTAGATCATCTCATCGGACGACAGATACCCGATTGTCGATCGCAGCCGCCGGCCGTCGCTGGAAAGGATCACGAAGGCTGGAATGCTCTGGATGCGGTGTTGCATCGCGATGTCCGGCTGGGTGTCGACATCGATCTTCACAGGCACGTAACTGTCGCGCAGCGACTGTTCGACCTCCGCATCGGCCCAGGTGGTGCCCTTCATGCTCTGGCAGGGGCCGCACCAGTCGGCTGTGAAGTAGGCGAGGACGAGCTTGCCGGCCGCCGCGGCTTCGGCCTGGGCGTCGGGGAGGCTGGTGCGCCACGGGATGATTTCCTCGCCCCCACGCTTGCTGAACGCCCCAAGACCCAGGGCGAACAGGAGCAGCGCGAAGACAACCCAGGCTGTGATATTCCGACCTTCCATATGCCTAAAATGACAGGGCGGCGAGAACGCCGGCAATCGCTGGTTGTGGGGCCAATGCCACCACCTATGATCGGTTAACAGCCGTTTGGCCTTTCTTATTCCCCTGCGATGGCGATACACACGCTCGATATCCCAGTCCGCTGCCCGGGCACAGACCATGTGCGCTCGCGATGCGTCGAGTGTCTGCGCGAGCGGCTGATGCGGTCGCGCGGCCTGCGGCAGGTCGAAATCGACCTGCACCCGGACGAGCAGCGTGCCACCCTTCGGTTGGATTACGACGCCAAACTCCTGCCGCTATCGCATCTGGAAGCGCAGGTGCGGCATGCGGGCCTGTGCCTGGCGGACCATCGTGCCGAGGTGGTTATCGGTCTGGACGGGATGGTCTCGCCGCGCTCCGAGCAGCAGGTGGAAGCCGCGCTGGCGAAGCTGCCGGGCGTGATCGCCAGTGCCAGCTACGTGTCCCGGTCGCTGCGGGTGGAGTTCGACCGTCGGCAGTGCGCGATGACGGAGATCGCGCGCCGGCTGGACGAGTTGGGATTTCGGCTGCGGCCGCTGACTCCGGCTGAGCGCCGCCGGTTGATGAGCGAAAGCCATCTGCCACACGACCAGGCGGCGATCGGATCACCAGCCGAGGCGCCGCGATGGTGGCAGTGGGCCAGCCCATATCACAAGCTGGCGATGGCGGTCATCGGCGGCCTGCTGCTGCTGGGCGCGGTGATCAACAACTGGCTGGACGGCCCTGCCGCGGTGCGTGCGGTGCTGCTGATCGGCAGCTACGTGATCGCCGGCTGGTTTACAGCCATCGACACTTTCCATGTCCTGCGCCGCTTCAAGTTCGACATCGACGTGCTGATGTTCGCAGCCGCGTTCGGCGCGGCGCTGCTGGGACATTACGAAGAAGGCGCGTTCCTGCTGGTGCTGTTCGCCCTTGGCGGAGCCGGCGAAGAGCTGGCCATGGATCGCGCCCGCCGGGCGATCGAAGCCCTGGCCAAACTCGCGCCGGAGACGGCGCTTCGTCGCGAAGCCGATGGATCCGAGCGCCTGGTGCGCGTCGAAGAACTGGCGATCGGCGACGAGATCATCATCAAGCCGTTTGAGCGCGTCCCTGCCGATGCAACGGTTGTTCGCGGCGAGTCGGCTGTCGATCAGTCCCCCATCACCGGCGAGAGCGTGCCCGTGCCCAAGGCGCCGGGCGCGAGCATCTTTGCCGGAACGATCAACACCGACGGTCTGCTCGTTGCAACGGTGACGCGCCTTGCCAGCGACTCGACGCTTGCGCGCATCGTGCGGCTGGTCAACGAAGCTCAGACCACCAAGAGCCCGACGCAGGTCTTTACCGACGCTGTCGAGCGGCGATATGTGCCGTTCGTCCTGGTGGCCACGACAGCGCTGATCGTCATCCCGCCGCTGATCTGGGGCGAATGGGGAACCTGGTTCTACCGGGCGATGGCGTTTTTGACGGCGGCGTCACCGTGCGCGCTGGCGATCGGAACGCCGGCTGCCGTGTTAAGCGGAATCGCAAAGGCGGCGCGGATCGGCGTGCTTATCAAGGGCGGCGTGCATCTGGAGAACCTCGGACGCGTGAAGGTCGTGGCGTTCGACAAGACCGGCACGCTCACGCGCGGCCGGCCGATCGTGACGGATATTCACTGTGCCGATGGGCTGGATGAGGCGCAGGTACTCTCGCTGGCGGCTGCGGTCGAGCGGAGCAGTTCGCATCCGCTGGCAGCCGCGATCGTGCACGAAGCCGAGCGGCGCGGGCTGGCGCCGCTGGAAGCCGAAGAAGCCACACAGGAGCCGGGCATCGGCGTGCGCGGGCGCGTCGGGGGGCGGGTTGTCGTCGCCGGGCATGTCGAACATGTGCTGGATGGACAGGCGACGTTGCGGTCCGCCGTCGAGACGTTTGCCGCCCAGGGCAAGAGCAGTGTTGGCGTGTCGGTCGATGGGCGGGGCGTGGCGGTCATCGCGCTGGCGGACCGGCCACGCGACAACGCCGCGGCGACGATCAGCCGCCTCAAGCGCATCGGCATCAAGCGGGTCATCATGCTCACGGGCGACCGCTCGGAGGTCGCCAAAGACATCGGCCGGCAGCTTGGCGTGGATGAGATCCATGCCCAGCTCCTGCCCGAGCAAAAGCTGGACATCGTGCGCTCGCTGCGGGAGCGGTATGGCTTGATCGCCATGATCGGCGACGGTGTCAACGACGCTCCGGCGCTGGCAACGGCCGATGTCGGCATCGCGATGGGCGGCGCGGGGACGGATGTGGCGCTGGAGACAGCCGATGTCGCGCTGATGGGCGATGACCTGGCGCGGCTGCCGTCAGCCATCGGCTTGTCGCGCTTCAGCCGGCGGATCATCGCGCAGAACCTGGTGATCGCCCTCGGAACAATCGCCGTGCTCGCGCCGCTGGCGGCACTCGGCTACGCGATGCTGGGCGTGGCGGTGCTGTTCCACGAGGGGTCGACGGTGGTGGTCGTGCTCAACTCGCTGCGGCTGCTGCTGTATCGGGAACAGGCCGCAGATGAACGCGGATGACCGCCACCACGTCCTCTCCGCCTCCGCGGCGAGTCTTCAGCTCGAGGTGTTGTCCTGCCGGACATGGCCGGCGCGGTTCTCCCTGCCGGCGCGGAGGCGGGCGATGTTCGCACGATGACGCCAGATGATCATCGCCGCCACGCCCACAGCAAAGATCAGCAAGGGCAGTTGAGCCCCCAGCACATCCCATCCCCTCACCCAGCCAACCACGAGGTAGATGATCGGAAACAGGAAAGCTGACGTGATGGACGCCAGGCTGATGTAGCGCCAGATCCGGAAGACCACCAGAAACACGGCGGCTGACAGAAGGGCCGTCACTGTGAAGTAAGGGTAGATCCCGAGCGTGATTCCCGTACTTGTGGCGACCCCCTTGCCGCCGCGGAAGCCGATGAACAGGCTGTACAGATTCCCCAGCAGCGTCGCGCCCCCCACAGCCAGCCAGGCGAGGTAATTCGTCCACGCCTCCGGCTCAGTCCGCAGGAGCCACCCCGCCAGCGCCACCGGCGCCATCCCCTTGAGGACATCCAGCGTGAAAACCAGGGCGAAATACCGCCCCCCCAGCAGGCGACCGACATTGGTCGCACCGATGTTGCCGCTTCCGGCTTTGCGGACATCAATCCCCTTGAGCTTGCCGACAATCAGCCCGAACGGGATCGCGCCCACGATGTAGGCAACCGGAATCAGCGCCAGTGTCATTTGCAGCGGCGTCATGCGCTTGAGGTTGTACAACTGCTAGCTGCCGGTTGCCAGTGGTCAGCGGCCAGTTGTTGGAGTGGACCGTGGTCCGTTGTGACCCAGCCAGGACTGGCAACTGGCGACTACCACCCCAGCCGCCACTACGGCCCACGTCCCATCCCCAGTACAATCAGCCGCATGACGTCTGCCCCCAATCGTCTGGCATACCGCAGCGGAGACGCGTTCGATCCGAACGAGTATCGGATGAGTGTCGGCGAGCACCTGGAGGAGCTGCGCAAGCGGCTGATCTTTGGGCTGCTGGGGTTTGTGCCGGCGCTGGTGATCTGCCTGGTTTTCGGGCGGCAGGTGACGGCTGCGTTCTGCGCTCCGCTGATCCGGGCGCTGCAGGAAGCCGACCTCAACACGCAGATCTACTACACCGACGTCGCCGATGCGTTCATGGTCTTCCTGAAGATCAGCCTGATCTGCGCGGTCGTTCTGGCGTCACCGTGGATCGTGTATCAGCTTTGGCTGTTCGTCGCGGCTGGGTTGTATCCCCACGAACGGCGCTGGGTGACGCGCTACATACCGATGAGCATCGGCCTGCTGATCACGGGCATGGCGTTTGTCTATTTCCTGGTGCTGCCGTGGACATTGCAGTTTTTTATCGACTTCGGCGGCAACATCCCCCTGCCGCCCGCCTTTGATCCGCAAGCCACGCTGGTCGAGCAGGTCGGAACCGAGATTGCCGCCCTGAATGGCGACCCAGCCCAGCTCGATCCGGATAAGCCGATGCTCTGGTTCAACATCCCCCAGAACCGGCTGAAGATGTTTACCGGGCAGGACGTGCGGGTCCTGCCGTTCGGCCCCAGCAACCTCACGGCGCCGATGATCACGCTGCCCAACTACATCAGCCTGGTGATGGCGATGCTGGTGGTGTTCGGCTTGTGCTTCCAGTTGCCGCTGGTGGTGCTGGCAGTGGTTCGGATCGGCATCGTGCAGATCAACGCGCTGCGCTCGGCTCGGCGGTATGTCTACTTCATCATGGTGATCGTCGCGTCCGTGATCACGCCCGGTGATGTGTTCACAGCGACGATCGCGCTGATGTTCCCGCTGATCCTGCTGTACGAGTTGGGCATCTGGCTAGCCGTCATGGGAGGAAAGCGGAGGGACGCGGAGGCTGCGCCATAGCATCCAGGTCACCGCTGCTGGTCCGCTCGTCCGCCTGACCGCACAACAGTGATCTGATCGACCAGGTGATCAGCATACTGCTCCTGGGCTTGGCGAAGGTGGTCGAAGTAGCGGCGCAGGTCATGGCCGAACTTGGCGCTTTGCCGCATTCTGCGGGCCCGCACTTCTTCGACGATCGGGCTGTCTGCCTTGATCGGTTCCTGCATGGCTAGTCCTCGGTCAATTGGAGGTTATGCGGCGTCACAAGACGCGGTGTCGGGATCCGAAGGCGGAGGTTGATCGTTTCCAGATGCCGCGTCTTGCGCGCGTTGGCCAGGTGCCGACAGTTCCAGGTCAACAGGTACTCCACTCGATAATAGGCAGCGATAGCGACATGAAGCGCGTCGGCTGACGGCGGAGCAGGCATCACTCTTTCCTGCTGGTAAATCTCGGCAATCTCCAGGATTTCATCTGTCAGCCTAACAGCGGCAGAGGTCGCACCAGGTCCAGACAGTGATGCTGACCGGGGTACTCCCCTTCCATCAGCTCATCAAGGACCACCTGCGATACGAAACACTCGTAGGCATCCCGCTCGGCATCCCACCACGGCCGTGTCCTGGCGATGTCGTTGGCCAACTCCGGACGCCGATCGAAATAGTAAGACGGTACGGTGGTTTCAATGTATACGGTTGGCCTCACGGCTCGATTATATCCAGAAAAGTCACCAAGAATGCAGCCAAACCCTGTTGGACCGGCCGCCTACAACGGCCGGCGCTTGGCTATTGTCGGCGGGCGGGGGTAGCGGGGGTCGGTTTTGGCCTGCTTGGGGATCTGGACGATCACGTGATGGGTGGTGTCGGGCAGATCGACGGGATGGATCTGCGGCTGGCCGCCACCGAGCAGGCGGATGGCGCGGGCGGCTGCGGGCAATTCCTCGTGGATCTTCTGCCCCTTCATGGCCAGCATGACACCCCCCTTTCGCACCAGCGGCAGACACCACTCAGCCAGCCAGACCATTTCGCCCACCGCCCTGGCCGTGACAACATCGAACGATTCGCGCAGGTCCGACCGCCCGGCCTCTTCCGCCCGCTCATCGCGCACGAGCACGTTGGACAGCTCCAGGTCGGCTGCGCATTCCCGCAGGAATGCAGCCTTCTTCCGCGTCGACTCGATCAGGACGACCTGCACATCCCGCCGGGCGATGGCCAGCGGAATCCCCGGCACGCCACCGCCACTGCCGATGTCAGCCAGCCGATGCGCCTCGCGCGGCAGGAACGGCAGCAGTGTCAGCGTATCGCCGACATGCTGCACGCGCGCGGCTTCGCGATCGGTGATGCGCGTGAGGTTCATGCGCTGATTGGCGTCCAGCAGCCGGTCAAGATACTCATCAAGCCGACGGAGCTGATCGCCGCTCAGCGTCAGCGAGGCCCGTTGCGCCAGGTTGTTCCACAGGTCATGCATGCAATTGTGATTGTACCGTGGGTTTACGCGCCAGCGGTGTCGCGGTTATACACAAGTTCCACTGGCAATGCGCGGATGGAGCCCGTGCGCAGCCGCCGTCCGCACAACAGAAGGAGAAATCGATGGACGCCTTGCTGGGCGCACTGATCGTTTTCACGCTTCGCATCTGCGACGTCTCGATCGGGACGATGCGTGTGATGTTCACCGTGCGCGGATCGCGCCTGCCGGCGATGACGCTCGGATTCCTGGAAGCCACCATCTGGCTGCTGGCGGTGCGGCAGATCTTCGATCATCTGGACAACTGGTGGAATATCCTCGGCTACGGCGGCGGATTTGCGATGGGCACGTTCGTGGGGATCACGATCGAGCAATGGATCGCCCCCGGCTGGGTGATCCTGCGCGTGATCAGCCGCGAGCATTCAGCCGACATCCGCCAGCGGCTGCACGACAACAACTTCGGCGTGACCAGCGTCCACGGCGAAGGCCGCAGCGGCAAGTACGACATCCTGTTTGTCGTCGCCTCGCGGCGCCGCGCCAACGTCGCGATGGAGCATATCCGCCAGGTTGATGAGGAGGCATTCGTGACCGTCAACCCCGTCACCCCCGCCCGCGGCGGCTACCTGCCACATGTCGCACCGACAGGCGTGCGGAAGTGATCGAAGATCAGATTGTTCACCGCAGAGACGCGGAGGGAACTTGACCACCGGTGCACACCGATGGACACCGGTTTGATTTTGGATTGCGGATTTTGGATTTGAGGTTGCGGATGAACGCCGATGAACGTCGAGCACGGGTGCATCGCCGGCGCGCTCCATCCACATCCCACACGCTTTGTGATCTTTGAGATCTCTGCGCTCTTTGCGCTACCCTATCTTCGCGATTCCTTCGCGCCCTTCGCGCCTTCGTGGCCGCCGTTTCACGACGGCCAGCCGCTACCAATCCAGCGAGCCGCGCCAGGCAGCCGACAGTTCGCGGACTTCGATGTCGTACGTCATGTTGTTGGCGCTGGTGAGCGTGAGGGCCGGCTTGTCCTGCGTGACACCGGCGTCGATCAGGACAGCGATGCCGCTGAAGCGGTCGGTGATCTCCTGCAGCGATGCTTCCTCCGTCAGCTCGACGACATAGCAGCCGCGCGGCTCGGCGAACGCAAAGTCATTGAACAGCAGACTTTGCGGAACGACGATGCCCCGGTCGCCGCCGATGCACATCTCGGCGATCGCAGCCGCCAGGCCGCCGTCGCTGATGTCGTGGCACGACAGCACCAGGCCATCCTGCAGCAGCGAGGCGACCGTGCGATGCAGCTTCGCCAGCGTCGCCAGCTCGTTGCTGGCGGGCGTGATCACCATGACGCGGCTGGCCTGCTGCTTGAAGTCCATAGTGACGCAGCGGCTGACGTCATCGACGACGCCGATGGCGCTGATCAGCAGCGTGTTGGGGATGCGGATGACCTGGCCGGTCTCCTGGTTGGTGAACTGGTTGTGCAGCGAGTCCTTGCCGCTGATGAACGGGACACCGTAAGCCAGCGCCCCGTCGCGGCAGGCTTCGCAAGCCCGCACCAGCGTGCCCATCGTGATCTCGTCATCCACGCTGGGCCAGCAGAAGTTGTCGAGGATGGCCAGCCGATCCGGATCGCCACCGACACAGACCGCGTTGCGGATGGCTTCGTCGATGCTCGCCAGCGCCATCTCGTACGGATCCTTGATGTGCGGCGCCAGCCCGCAGGAAACGACCACGCCCCGATCCGAGTTGAGCTTCGGCCGGATCACTGACGCATCGGACGGCCCCATCTGCAGCGGGCCGACCAGCGGCTTGACGACGCTGCCGCCCTGCACTTCGTGATCGTACTGGCGGATGATCCAGTGCTTGGACGCGACATTGGGGTGCGACAGCGTCTTGAGCAGCCGCTCTTTGAACGCCGCCACGGTCATCGTCGCGTGGTTGTCGCGCTCGTAAGGCCGGACCGGAGCAGGGCTTGCGCTGCTGGCCTTCACAACGGCCCGCCGTGTGGGCATGGGGATGCCCTTGTGCAGGAAATGCATCGACATCCGGCCGACCTCGTGGCCGTCGTAGTGCAGGATCAGCTCGGCATCCTTCGTGCCGAAGGTGCCGATGACGGTGGCTTCGACATCCTCGCCGCGCGCCAGCTCCAGCAGCTCCTGCACCTTGTCCTGCGGGACCGACAAGACCATGCGCTCCTGGGCCTCGCTGATCCAGATTTCGTCATAGCGGAGGCCCTGGTACTTCAGCGGGACGCGCTCCAGATGCACTTCAGCGCCGATCTTCTCGCCCATTTCGCCGACGGCACTGGACAACCCGCCGGCGCCGCAGTCGGTGATGGCGGTGAACAGCCCGCGATCGCGCGCCTGCAGGACGACGTCGGTCACCTTCTTCTCGGTGATGGCGTTGCCGATCTGCACGGCATGGGAGAACTCGTCGGCATGCGTGTCGGTCAGCTCGGCTGAGCTGAAAGTCGCGCCGTGGATGCCGTCGCGGCCGGTGCGGCCACCCATGACGACGATGGCGTCGCCCGGGCGGGCTTCCTTCT
Organism: uncultured Phycisphaerales bacterium; assembly: GCA_937904525.1. Taxonomy (GTDB): domain Bacteria; phylum Planctomycetota; class Phycisphaerae; order Tepidisphaerales; family Tepidisphaeraceae; genus CALEKX01. The sequence continues at coordinate 17,054 of CALEKX010000054.1, read as the reverse complement.
CGATCTTGTCGCGCGGGATCAGGCCCACGCAGCCGCAGAAGACCAGCGGATTGCCCAGGTAATCGTCATCGAAATAGACGGCGCCGTTGAGCGTCGGGATGCCCATGCGGTTGCCGTAGTCGCGCACGCCAGCCACGACCTGCTGGAGAATCCGCTTGGGATGGATCACGCCCTTGGGGAGCGTCTGGATCCTGGAATATGGGTTCTGGATGGACGGATTCGCGGCGTCGGGGAAGGCGACGCAGAAGACATCGGTATTGGCGATGGGCTTGGCTGCCAGGCCCGTGCCCAGCACGTCGCGGATCACGCCGCCGACGCCCGTCGCGGATCCACCATACGGCTCGATCGCGCTGGGGTGGTTGTGCGTCTCAACTTTGAAGCAGACGGCATCGACGTCGTCGAAGGCGATGACGCCGGCGTTGTCCTTGAACACCGAAAGACAAAAGCCCTCACGCGATTGCGGATTGCGGATTGCGGACTGCGGATTATCTGCTGCCTGCTGCCCGCTGCCGGCCACCTGCTGGCCCTTGCCCATCAGGGCCATCGTCGAGTCAAAAATCGTCTCCTTGATCAGATTCCCGTACGACCGCAGGAGCTTGCCGGATTCGTCGTAGACCTCGACGGCGCTCTTGAGCGTCTTGTGGACGCAGTGCTCGCTCCAGGTCTGGGCGAGCGTCTCGAGCTCGATGTCCGTCGGCTCGCGGTTCTGCTGGCGGAAGTAGGCCTGGATGGCCTTCATCTCCGCCAGCGAAAGGAACAGATGCCCCTCGCGCGAAAGTTTCTGCAATTGCTCGTCGCTCAGGTCGCGCAGAGGGACGTGATTGAGCTTGAAGACGTAGGGCCGGCCGGCTTCGAACTGCTCGGGAATGTGCGGCTCGAAGTAGACCGATTCGATCACGCCGTTGGCCAGCACGCGCTCTGCGATGTAGCGCAGGCGGTCCTGGGGAACCTTGCCTTCAATGAGATACGCCCTGCCGGTGCGGACCTCGCGGACCTTGATGCCCATGTCCGCCAGGGCCATCTCGGTTGAGGCCGCCACCGGGTCCATGACGCCGGGCTTGAGGTGGATCTCGATGCGGCTTCGGCCGTTGTCCATGGGCCGGGTCTGGCGTTCGATCAGCTCAGCCTGCTCGACGATGGGGTCCGCCAGCAGCTCGTTGGCGGCGCGGCGGAGGGCGGAGCGATCGGCATCGGTGTCGATGAGGAAGATCCGGCTGGTCGTGATCGGCCCGATGTCCAGCCCGAGTTCCTGGATCTGATGACGCAGGGCAGTACCGACAGGATCGCCGGCGGAACGCGCCCCGACCGGCTCGGACACACGGACATCGATGCGGTAGATCATGGCGCGGGATTGTAGCCGATCGGTTGCGATTGACCACGGGCGGCGAAACGGGCCATCGGATTTCTTTCCAGCCGTGGCGGCGCATACACTGGGGGAACGTTCCATGGCCAAGGCGCGCACGCAATTTCTTTGTAATTCCTGCGGCAGCGTCCATCCCAAGTGGATGGGCAAATGCCCCGACTGCGGGACGTGGGACTCCCTGCAGGAGTACAAAGCCCCCGCCGCCGACCCCCGGCGGCCCCGGACAGCCGACCTGACCGGCGCCGGCGACCTGGCCACCGCGGCTGAGCCGGTCGCCATCGGCCAGATCAGCCAGACCGACACCCCCCGCATGCCCACGGGCATCAGCGAGTTCGACCGCGTGCTGGGCGGCGGTATCGTCCCGGGCAGCGCGATTCTCGTCGGCGGAGCCCCCGGCATTGGCAAGAGCACGCTGCTGCTTCAGGTTGCGGCGATGATGGGCGGGAAGAAAAGAGACGAACAGACCAGGAGACGAAGAGACGAAGTGACGGATCCGGCGCGCGATACTTCGTCTCTTAGTCTCTCCGTCTCTTCGTCTCTCCCAGGAGGACCTGTTCTCTACGTCACCAGCGAAGAATCCGCCCGCCAGACCGCCCTGCGCGCGTCCCGTCTGGGGATCAAAGCCGACCATCTGCTGGTCCTGGCTGAGACGAACGTCGAGCGGATCATCCATCGAATCAGCCAGGTTCAGCCGGCGGTGGTGATCGTCGACTCGATCCAGATGATCTACAAGCCGGACATTCCAGCCGCCCCAGGCTCGGTCACGCAGCTTCGCGACTGCTGCATGGACCTGGTCTATCTGGCCAAGACCAGCGGCACCGCCATCCTGTTCGTCGGGCATGTCACCAAAGCCGGTACGCTCGCCGGACCGAAGATTATCGAGCACATCGTCGACACGGTCGTCTACTTCGAGGGCGACCGCTTCCATTCGCATCGCATCGTGCGCTGCGTGAAGAATCGCTTCGGCTCGACGTACGAGATCGGCCTGTTCGAGATGACCGGCACGGGGCTGAAGGAAGTGACCGAGCCGGGGAATCTGTTTCTCGAGCAGTACGGCCCCGGCCCTGACGGCAAGCCCTACGCCCCCAGCGGCAGCGTGATTACGGCAGCCATGCAGGGATCGCGCGTCCTTCTGGTGGAGGTGCAGGCGCTGACGGCGTCGAGCGTGATCGGCGCCGCTCGGCGGAAGGTCAGCGGCGTCAGCAGCGACCGCGTTGCCATGATCATCGCCGTGCTGGAAAAGCGAGCCGAAATGCGGCTGGCCGCCGACGATGTCTTCGTCAATGTGGCTGGTGGCGTGAAGGTCGCCGAGCCGACGATCGACCTGGCCATCGCGCTGGCGATCGCGTCATCTCACATGAACCGCCCCCTGCCGCCGGGGACGCTGGCGATCGGCGAGCTCGGCTTGGGCGGCGAAGTCCGCCCTGTCCCGCAGATCGAGCAGCGGCTGAAGGAAGCGGCGCGCCTCGGCATCGCACAAGCCATCATCCCCCATCTCAACGGCGGCATCCCGCAACTGAAGGGCATGGCCCTGCACGAAGTCCGCCGGCTGACGCAGGCGCTGGCGAATCTCTGATGCGGCTTTTTCACCGCAGAGGCGCCGAGGCGCAGAGATAACGCGCGGAGTTTGAGTCCGTAGGCCAGACTTCGGCACGCAATAGCGTGCCCTACCACTTCTTATCTGCGGTTCCACTCCGCGTGATTTGTCCGCGGCCTCCGCGCCTCTGTGGTAAATCAGTCCAGCACCACGCGGAGCGTCTCGCCATCGCGGTCCAGCGAGACCTTGGCTGACTTGGTGCGATCACCAGATGTGACGGTGATCTCGTAATCGCCGAGGAAGCCGCGCGTGGTGTAGCGGCCCTGGGCGTCGGTGGTGCCGTCGGCATTGGTCCACCATTCCTTCCGCACGAGGTCCAGCCAAGCCTGGCCGACCGGGCGGATTGTCCAGTCGCGCGCCCACAGCGCCCGCTGGGGACGCCAGTGCTGGCCCTCCCAGAAGCCCCACAGCACGATCCCGTTGATGGCGGGATGGCTGAAGGTCACCGTGAGGAAATCTCGCATGTAGTCGGCTTGCACCTGCGGGTCGGGGTGTTCGATATCGAGCTCGGTGATCTTGATCGGCAGGCCGAAGACAGCGAAGCGATCGTAGATCGCCAAGAGTTCCTCAGGCGAATTGAGGTTGCTCTGGAAATGCCCCTGCATGCCGATGCCGCCGATCGGCGCGCCGCCGTCGATGAGCATCTTCAGATCGTTGTACAGCACGTCGTACCGCTCAGCCGACGGCGGGCTGTTGGGCTGGCCGGCTTCGTTGAGATAGAGCACGGCATCGGGATCCGCCTGACGGGCGAGCTTGAACCATTCGACCATCACATCGCGGCCGAGGATCTCCAGCAGGTCATAGTGCGTATACGGCTCATTGACGACGTCCCAGTCAACCACCTGTCCGGCGAAGGCTGATCCGACGCTGGCGATGTGCGCCGCGGCGGCCTCGCGCAAGGCTGCGGGATCCGACGCAAGCTGCTGCAGGCGATCGGGCGAACGGCGCCAGCTCGGCCAGATCATCGTGTGCCCGCGCAGGCGGATGCCCTGCTCGCGGATCCACTTGGCACTGTCGATGGCCCACTGGCGCTGCTGCTCGTTCTCCCAAGCCGGCCATTTCATCATCCACTCGTCGACGGCTTCGTTGAACAGTTCGACGAACTTCTGACGGTAAATCTCGCTGTCGGGCTCATCGGCGGCTGTGCCGGCGATGCGACGCGGGTTGTAGACGCAACCGAAACTGAAGGCGTGCCGCTGCATGCGCACCGCCACCGCCGCGCCGCTGACCGGCTGGCCCTGTGCATCGACGACCTCGATCGCCAGATCGCCCTTGCGGTGCTTCTCGATCCGCTCAGCCGCGGCTGCGCGCCAGGGAGCATCGAGTGACTGGCCCTTGTACGCGGGCACCTGCGTCTTCGGCAGCGATTCGATGGGATAATCCTTGCCGTAATCGATCAGCCGAACGCCGCCGATCTCGACCGTCTGCCGCGCCTGCGCGACGCGCAGGGCGATCTGCGAGCCCGTCTCGGCATGGTTGTGGCGAACACGGAACGGATAGTCGAATCGCACCCACTGCCGGCTGGCGTTTGCCGGAGAGTTGACCTCCTTGTCATGCGGCGCCCCCCCCTGCTCGAGAACGAACGATACGTGCGACAGGTCGGCTTCGTCGTCTGTGCTGATGACGCGGACGTAGCCGGTCAAGAGCATGACGTGATCGCGCGGCAGCGGCTGGTCGAGCTTCTTGACCATCTGAATCCGCCAGGCGTCCTTAGAAGGCGTGTCGACGCGCACGCGGTAGACGGCCTTGAACGGATGGCCACTGACCGCGACGCGCTCCATCGCCGCGTTCGCAACGTCGGCGCCTGCGAGATAGAAGCCATCCTCGTCGGAATTGAACAGCGTGCGCCCGGGAGGCACGGGCTTCGGATCAGCGGCGACTACCGCGTGATTGAGCAGGGCGCAGATCACCAGCGTCAGCGACAGGATCCCCATCGGATTCATGATGTCTCCTCACCAAGCTGCAAGGTGCGCAAAGCGCACCTTGCATCCAGTCGAACGGAAATGACTGAACCTTTGGTCAGTGCACGGGCCGGTCCAGACGCATGCGTGGAACAATGTTGTCGTATTCTGCCTGGCTGAGCTGGCCGCCCTGCGGGATCTGACTGGTTCGGAAGTTCTCCACGTGCCCATCGGCGAACAACAGGTTCGTCGCGGTCATGCCGTAGTGACGGGCGTTGAAGTTCTCGGGCCGCTGTTGGTGGAATCCGCTACCATCGTAAATCATACCGAGCTCGGCTGGGTTGCGGAAGTCGGTGACCTTGTGAAGCTTCTTGAAGGCGCCCGCGCCCTGCGTCACGATTCGGGTGAACGGATAGCGGGCGAAGGCATTGTCCTGGCTGGGCTGGCTAGAGGCGCTCCAGCCGTTGATGCCATACCAGGTGTCGATGCGGATGGTGTTGTTGGGGCCGGCCAGATCGTAAGAGAGCTGGCGCAGGAAGCCCGCGCCGCGGCCATCCTTCTGCGAAGTGGGCGTGTAGGTTCCGTAAGTCTCGATGCCGCTGGGGCAACGGAACACGGACGTGCCCTCGGACGTCGAGCCCTCTGTCGGCGAGCCGCTGGCGGTCTGCGATGGCGTGGGCAGATACCCCCCGACGACGAGGATGGTGGCCCAGTTCTCGCGCGTCTGCACAGCAGCGCTGGGATCGTAGTAATCGCCCGGAACGATGAAGCCCTTGTTGTCGTTGGCGTACATCGCCAGCGCGGTACCGATCTGCCGCAGGTTCGACATGCACGCGGCGACGTTGGCGCTTTCCCGCGCCCGACCGAGGGCGGGCAGGAGGATGCTGATCAGCAATGCAATGATGCCGATCACGACAAGCAACTCAACAAGTGTAAAGGCTTTACGACGTTGGGAGAGCATGTGAAACATGGAGGCCTCGCGGTTACGGGTGGTTCGACTGGTTTGATCCTGAGTAATACGCCGGCCTCAGCGGGCCGTTCGCTGCCTTGCAAAAAGTGCCAGCGCCGGGAGGACAACCATCGCCGCGGCCGCCGGCTCGGGCACCTCGGCTGAGAAGTTGTCCAGGCGGATGGCACCTGCACCGAACATGCTTCGGAAACCGGCATACAGCTCCGGTGGCGTGGCGCCGGTCAGGATGTCATTGGTTACGGTCTTGGTATCGAACGCGACTACTGCGCTGCCGGGCGTCTGGCCGTCGGTGCCGTAATCGATGAGGCTGCCGCCGATCTCGAACGTGTCAGCCGCCGTGCGCGTGATGTTCACTGTGAACAGGTACATGCGGTCGCCAATCAGATCGAAGACGGTGCTGGCATCGACGGTCGCAAGCGACTCGGAACGGTTGCGATGCTGCACGCGGATCTGGAACTGGCCGCCGGTGGCGGTGGAATCGACGCGAGCGCTGAGGAACGGTGTCGCGGGGGTGGTGAAGATGTTGCTCGTTCCACCGCCGATGCCCAACTGCAGCGTGCGGCTGTTGCCGGCGGTGACAGATGTCTTCTTGACGATCATCGAGGTTGTGAAGGTCTGGCCGATGTCCAAGCCGAACGACTCGGTCTTGTAGACGGCGGTGACGTCGTTGTCGCTGGGGCGCACGGCGCGCGAGTTGGCGACGCCGCCGCTTTCAGCCTCAATGTGTGTCTGCGATGTCGTCGTGCCGGCTGGGAGATTGAAATGCGTCGTCAGATCGCCGGGCGTATTGAAATCGATCATCGCCGCCGGCGCGGCTGCCACAGTGGCAAATGCCGCGGCAGATGCCGCGATGAGGAAGTGACGGATCTTCATGGGTTAACCTCCTTTTGAGATATGGGATGGGGCACCGGGCGCGTGGCCTTTACCCCGCTGATCTGCAGTTCCGCGCGTGGCGGCGCGGTGGATTCGCGAATGACCAGGTGTTCCGAAAGGACCAGTTGCTGGGGTGCAACCGGCTCGCTGGCGTCGATTCGCTGCAGCAGCAGTTCCATGGCCTTTTCGGCGATGGTCTGGCTGGGCAATGCCATCACCGTCAGCGGCGGGATGACGGCATCGACCGGATATGTGTCGTTGAACGTGGCGTAGCTGAGATCTTCCGGGACGCGCACGCCCCGTCGCCACAGCTCCTGCAGGGCGCGGACCGCCGTCCAGTGCTCAAAATCGAGAACCGCCGTCGGCTTGTAGGGGCCGTGCAGGATGCGATCGACGAAGGTCGAAATGGGGCCTACGAACAGCTCGTCCGGCTCGAGACCGGCATCTTTCATGAACTGCAGGTAGGCATTGGATCGAATGCCTGCCACCGGTAGCGGCGTGTTCCAGCGGCCGGGATAGTAGGTGATCCGCCGATGCCCCAGATCATACAGGTGCTGGAGGATCGTGTACGTGCCGCGGACGTCGTCGACGCTGACCTGCGTCCACTCGCTGCTCAGGTGCGTGTTGATCAGGACGGCTGGAATGTCGTAGCGCTTAAGCGTATCGAGAGCCGGCTGGGGGAGATTGCCCAGCGACAGGCAGCCGTCGAAGCGCTGATCCCCCAGGACCTGCTCGCACTGCTCCTCCTGGTCCTTCACGCGAACGAAGGTGGAGGAATAGCCGGCTTGCTCCATCAGCTCGTCGAGGTAGTCGACGATGTTCCAGTAGACGCCGCGGGGGATGGTTCCGCGATAGGGCCGGCCGTCGTAAAGGACGCCGATCATGTGCGACTTGCGGCGGGCCAGGACGCGCCCTCGCCAGCTCGGGCGATAGCCGATACTTGCGGCTGCGGAGATGACGCGCTGGCGCGTCTCAGGCAGCAGCGGGCAGTCATCGGCGCTCAGGTTGAGGGCCTTGCTGACAGTGGCTTTGGACAGGCCGCAAAGGCGTGCCACGTCGGCGATGGTGGGCCGTCGGCGAGGGGTCGGGGACTTTGGCGTGGCTGATTGCATCGGACCTGCCATGAAAACGGTACCCGATACCAGGAAACCGGTTTCATTATGCCTGACGATTGGGATTCAGGCAAGAAGAAACCGGTTTCACACGCATGGACAAAGCAGGTCCCTCGGCCCAACGGCAGAGCCCGCCTGAACACAAATCCTTAGGCTGAGGATGCTTCCGGCGCGGGCCGCTGAGGGCAGATCTCCCGCAGATAGCGGAAGGAAAAAATCCCTGTGTCGTGCTTGTCTGAAAAGACAATCTTCAGGGCATAGCCCCCCACCATCTCGGCATGGGTGGCGGTCAGCGTGCCGGTGTAGTTGCCGGGGAGGATGGTCAGGGAGGTCTTCTTCTTTTCCGGCTGGACCAGTTGATGCGGGTCGCTGCCGCTGCGGACGGTCTTGCACAGCGCACACGGGCACATCGAGCGGAGATACGTGATCGTGTAGGTGCAGGTGTGCCCGTCGGCCCACTCGATGAGCAGCCGCTCGTCTCTCTTCAGATCAATGCGGGTTGGGGTGGTTTGCAGGTCCATTGCATCCGTTCGTACACCTTAAGCTTCAAGGGCCAAGCCGAGGATCATCAATCCTCCCAGCATCAGGACCGTCAGCGAGCCGACCACAATGGCCGGAATCCCGAGGACCTTGCCCTTTCCCCGCTGAAAAAGTGAGCCGATACCCAGCCTGCGGACAACGGTCACTGCAAGGATAGCCTGCGCTATACGCAACCATCAGCCCAACCGCTCGCGGAGGCGCTCCTGGACGAGCTTGGGGTTCAGGCCCTTGGCGGAGCGCATGATCATGCCTGTGAGTGCGCCCAAGGCCTGCTGCTTGCCGGCTTTGAAGTCCTGCAGCGGCTTGGGGTTCTGGGCGATGACGGCGTCGATGGCGGCGTCGATGGCGGACGTGTCGCTGGACTGGATCAACCCTAGTTCGCCCGCCCGCTGCTCGGTGGTCACATCGTCGCCCGGCGGGGACTGCTGCAGATTCTCGAACAGCGGCAGGGCGCTGCTGGCAGCCAGCTTGTTCTGGTCGATGAGGATCGCGACGTCCGCCAGGCGCCTGGGCGTGATGGCCAGATCCGCAACATTGCCCGTCCCCTGCTTGGCAAGCTGCATCAGCACATTGATCAGCAGATTGGCAGCCCGCTTGGGATCGGCGCCAGCCGCCAGCGCCTGCTCGTAGTAATCGCCCGTTCGCCGATCGCCCGCGAGCGTCGCCGCGTCGGCGGGCGAAAGGCCAAGCTGCTGCACATATCGCGCCCGCCGCGCCGCCGGCAACTCACCCACCTGACGGCGGATCTCATCCAGCCACGCATCGCTCACTTCCACCGGCATCAGGTCCGGATCGGGGAAATAACGATAGTCGTGGGCTTCCTCCTTCTCGCGCTGCACGAATGTCGTGCCGGTCGATTCATCCCAGCCCATCGTGCACTTGCGGCCGAGATCGCCGGTCTCGATCCAGTGATGGATCTGCCGCTGGATTTCGTAATCCGTCGCTCGCTGGAGCACGCTGAAGCTGTTGAGGTTCTTGATTTCGGTGATGGCGGTCTTATGCACCTGGCCGGAGGCGTCGGTGATGTGGACGTTGATGTTCGGCTCGAAGCGCATGTGCCCCATCTGCATCTGCGCTTCGCTGACACCCAGGAACTGCACGATCTTCTGCAGCTCCTGGCCGAAGGCGGCCACCTCCTCGCCGCTGGCCAGGTCCGGCTCGGTGACGATCTCCAGCAGCGGCGTGCCGGCGCGGTTGAGATCGACGATGCTGTAGTCGATCGGATAGCCGCCGGGGGCTTCGTGCAGAAGCTTGCCGGCGTCTTCTTCCAGATGCGCACGGCGGATGCGGACGGTCCGCGTCGAGCCGTCCTTAAGCGTCAGCTCGAACTGCCCCTCATAGCACAGCGGCAGGTCATACTGGCTGATCTGGTAGTTCTTCGGCAGGTCGGGGTAGTAGTAGCTCTTGCGGTCCCACTTGGTGTGGCGGGCGATTTTGCAGCCGAGAGCCAGGCCCACCATCATCGCATACTCGACCGCGCGGCGGTTCATCACCGGCAGCGTCCCGGGCAGCCCGAGCACGACCGGATCGACCTGCGTGTTCGGCTCGCCGCCAAACCCGTTGCGCGCACCGGTAAACATCTTGCTGTGCGTAGCGAGCTGAACATGGATCTCCATGCCGACCAGCACGCGATACGATTGGACAGTTCGCTGTGACACGTTGGTGATCACTCCCTGGAACAAGCCTCGGCTGGGGGCAGTATAGTCGCCGTTACAGCCGCCTCAACCGGCACATCCCATATCCGAAATTGCGACCCAGTCACATTTAACTTTCCAGCCGGATTCTGACTGGACGCCGATCGCCTTCAACCGAAATACTTAAAGCATACGGCATGTGTGATTACACCCGCCGCGAACGAATGTACCTGCGAAAGGAGACTTCTCATGATCACCGTTCAAGAAGGCCAATGTGGTCTGTGCGTTCACTTCGGCGAACCGCACCAGCAGCAGCCCCAACTCGTGCAGATTCGCACGACGCGCAAGGCGCCCGAAACGCTGGTTGAAGAGTGCGGCCATCCGCGCCATGCCCCGCTTCACCTGAAGGTGACGCCGAGCAGCGGCTGCGCAGGATTCGAGCCCGCCAAGCCGAACTGATCGCATCGTTCGATCATCGGCCCGCTGTGCGATCACTCGCGCAGCGGGCCTATTTTTTGCGCACGGTCGTGCGCCGGCGCGTGCGAGGCGAACCCACCTTTGCAGACTTGCGCCGTTTCGGCGATGACCTGGCCTGCCGCTTCAGGCGGATCTCGGCTGCCTGATCGATCACCTCCCGCAGCATCGCGCCGGTTGCGCCTCCCTCAGCCGGGCGATGCGATGCCCACACATCCGCTTGCTCATCCGCGAGGATCTCCGCGAATCCTCCGAAACTCCGCACGCTGTCCGGCGCCGCCTCGGTCACATCCACCTCCCCCGCCCAGTCGTCGCGATGTTTGATCAGCAGCCAGCTTCGGCCGTCATCACCATCCCCCCGCCGGCCACGCATGCGCGTGCGCACCAGTACCCACGATCCTTTCAGCTTCACGCCCTCCAGGCGGAACTTCAGCTCACCGCGTTCAAGGGCTGCATCGACATCCTCGAATCCTGCTTCCGGCTGCCACGTGCCCGTGTCCCAGAGCATGACAATGCCGGCGCCATATCCCGAGGGAATGACACCCTCGAAGTCGCCATACTCCAGCGGGTGATCTTCTGTGCGCATGGCCAGGCGTTTGTCGGCTGGATTGAGCGACGGCCCCTTCGGCACAGCCCAGCTCAGCAGGACGCCGTCATGCTCGAGGCGGAAGTCATAGTGGAGGTGGCTGGCCAGATGCTTCTGCACACAGAAAGCGCGATGACCGGCGGCGCGTTTCCTGTCCTTGCCGCCGGTGGGTTCGGGCGATTTCGCGAAGTCGCGCTTGGCGCGGTACTGGGACAGGCGGTCGGGCATGGAAAGGACTCCACTGCCCATCCTATCGCCCCCGACCGATCTGCCAGACGCCCAGAATTCCGCCGCCACGGGCACATTGCCTTGTGCCCATGCTGAATACTTCCACTAAGCCCTCGCTCCGTCGCTTCCTGACCGGAACCTGAACGCTCTGCACCACCTTTGCCGGTCACCGCGCCGCCGAAACCTGTACAGGTCCTACAAACCGCCGCTTTTCACACCGGTTTTTCTCAAGAAGCCCCCAACGGTGTCATTCCACCGCCCGCTCAGGTCGAAGTCACTAATGGAAAACGCCCTCAGCGTGAGGGATAGCCGTATCGCCCGGCCGTATGCCGGGTCAGACCACCACTCAAAGGAGGCCGCATGGCCAGGATCACCAAACTTATCACTTTCGCAGCCGTCGGGCTGGCTGCGACGGGCTGCGTTTCGTCCAAGGAGTACAAGAAGGTCGCCCTCGAGCGCGACCAGGCGCTGGCTCAGCTCCAGCAGACGCAGTTCGAAGCTGCCGAGGCCCGCCTGGAAGCCGAGACGTACCGGCAGCAACTGGCGTTCGTCAGCGAACTGGACAGCCAGCAGATGACCGAGCTGTCCCATGCCAATGCCGAGCTCCAGTGGCAGCTCGATCAGATGAATGCCCGCTATGCCGAGGCGATCGATCTCGTGCACACCACCGGCGCAGCGCTTCCCAAGCCGATGGTCGAACAGCTCACGCAATTCGCGCAAGCCAACAGCGACCTGCTCAGCTTCGACCCCGAGCGCCGGCTGATCCGCTTCACCAGCGACCTCACCTTTGATAAGGGCTCGACCCAGCTCAACGCCAAGGGCAAAGCCGCGCTGGCCAAACTGGCCAAGATCCTCAATGACGAATCGGTCCAGCCGTACGAGCTGATGATCGCCGGCCACACCGACGATCTGCGTGTCGTCCGCAAGGCCACGCTGGAAGCCGGCCACAAGGACAACTGGTATCTGTCGGCCCATCGTGCGATCGCCGTCGGACAGGAACTGTCCAAGCACAAGATCGCCAGCCAGCGCATGGCGATGGTCGGCTATGCCGATACACGCCCGGTTGCGTCCAACACCACGGAGGAAGGCCGCCGGCAGAACCGCCGCGTCGAGATCCTGATCCTCCCGACGACGGTCAAGCAGCAGGTCGTCTCCCAGCCGACGGCCCCGCTGACGGCCAGCGTCGAGGCGGATACGACGCCCGCCTTTAACAAGTAAGCCGCACCTGACCGGCTTTGGCTGAAACCACCATTCGGGCGCCGTACCCGCGATTCACCGCGGGTGCGGTGCCCGTCAGGTTTTAATACGGTTCCCCCTCCTGAAACGATATTTCTTCTGTCGCGACGCCCGCCGAATCGCCTATCATCGACGAAGGCGGAGTCACCGGCGGACGGTCGCATTTTTGCCGCCTGATTTCCGCACCGTTGACGCTGGTTTTTCAGGCAAATACGATTGAATAAGCCGTGTTGGCAGGTTTCTGCTTATGAAATGTGACAACTGTAACAGACCGGCGACCGTTCATCTCACAGAGATCAAGGGCGGAAAGAAGCTGGAGAAACACCTCTGCCAGGAGTGCGCGGCGCAAAGTGAAGGCCTTCCGGTTAAGGGCCATACCCCCATCAACGAGCTGCTGACGAACTTCGTGCTGGCCCATTCGGGCATGACGCGCGAAGCCGGCGTCAAATGCGAGAACTGCGGCATTTCCTGGTCGGAGTTCCGCCAGACGGGCCTGTTCGGCTGCGAGTACGACTACCAGCAATTCGAGAAGGATTTGACGCCTCTGCTCCAGCGGGCACACGAGGGCGCCACGCACCATGTCGGCAAGGTGCCTACGCGGCGCGGCGGCAGCGGCGCCCCGATCAAGCGGCATGTGGACATCGCCCGTCTCCGCAAGGAACTGCAGTTGGCTGTCGACAGGGAAGATTACGAACGGGCCGCGAAGCTTCGCGACCAGATCAAGGCGGCGGAGTCCGCGTAAGGGATTGAATGATCGGATGATCGGGAGATTGAGTGGTTTGTTTTCTGTGCCGGCCAATCACTCAATCTCCCGATCATTCCATCACTCAATGTGAGAACCTATGAAGCTTTCCGACCTCACCAACCAGGCCTCCGAATGGCTGCGCGGCAGCGGCCCCCAGGGAGAGGTGGTGATCTCCTCCCGCATCCGCCTCGCGCGAAACGTCGCGGGGTATCACTTCCTGTCGCGCGCTTCGCGCCATGAGCGCCAGCAGCTCGAGCAGCGGATTCGTGACACGATCCTCGAAGTCGGCATCTCCGAAAAGACGCTCTACGTCGACATGACCCAGGCGCCGGAACTGGATCGACAGATCCTGGTCGAGCGGCACCTGATCTCCAAGCAGCACGCCAATGCCGAAGGCGCACGCGGCGTCGCGATCGGTGCGAACGAGACCGTCTCCATCATGGTCAACGAGGAGGATCACCTGCGGGTGCAGGTGTTGCGGTCGGGGTTGCAGTTGGAGGAGGCCTGGGAGCAGATCAACGAGATTGACGATCGCCTGGAAAGCCGGCTGGATTTCGCCTTCCACCCGCGTTTCGGGTACCTGACGGCCTGCCCGACGAACGTCGGCACGGGCATCCGCGTCAGCGTGATGCTGCATCTGCCGGCACTGAAGCTGACCGGCGAGATCGAAAAGGTCTTCCGCGCAGCCAAGGAGCTGCGGCTGGCCGTCCGCGGCCTGTACGGCGAAGGGACCGAAGCCACCGGCGATTTCTACCAGATCTCCAACCAGACCACGCTCGGCAAGAGCGAAGAGGAGATCATCAGCGACTTCAAGCACGTCGTCATCCCGAAAATCATCGACTACGAGCATCACGCCCGTCGGACGCTGCTCAACGACCGCACGACGGCGCTGGATGACAAGGTGCACCGCGCCATGGGCATCCTGCGATCGGCCCGACTGATCGGCAGCGACGAGGCTTTGTTCCTGCTGTCACACCTGCGGATGGGCGTGAACCTTGGCCGGGTGAAGGATGTGGACATCAAGACCGTCAACGAGCTGGTGCTGCTGACCCAGCCGGCGCACCTGCAGAAGCTGCAGGGCCGCAAGCTCGAAGGCGACCTCCGCCGCGCCGCCCGGGCGGAGTTCATCCGCCACCGCCTCGGCGCCGCCTGACCGGAAGACAGAAGGCCCACCCGCGCCCCTGCGCCTTCTGTATTCTGTCCCCTATCTTCTGTATTCTGCATTCCGCATTCGGCCTGCCGCGTTCCCATGACGATCCCCCCCACCGGTCACGATCCCGTGCTGGTCGAGGAATCCCTCGACGCGCTTAAGCTTCGCCCGGGGGCGACGGTGGTGGATTGCACGCTCGGCCGAGCCGGCCATGCCCGGCTGATCGCCGACCGCCTGGGGCCGGGCGGGCTGCTGATCGGCCTGGATGTCGATCCGCGGAACCTGGAGTACGCCCAGTCTCGGCTGGCCGACGCCCCCTGCCCCCATCGCCTGTTCCATGCGAATTTCGCGGAATTGCCCGATGTGCTGGCCGACGTCGGCCGGCTGCAGGTCGACGCGATCTTCGCCGACCTGGGGCTGAGCACCAACCAGTTGCTCGATCCCCACTATGGCCTGTCGTTCGCGGCAGATGCCCCCCTCGACATGCGCATCGACCCCCGCCTGCGCCAGACGGCAGCCGATCTGGTCAACACGATGCGCGAGAACGACCTGGCCAACGTCCTATATGAATTGGCCCAGGAGCGTTACAGCCGCCGGATCGCCAGAAAGATTGTCGAATCCCGCCGCGTCTCGCCGATCAAAACTACGGCAGCGCTGGCGGAGCTGGTCCGCCAGGCCGTTCCGTTGCGGAAAGCTGACAGGATCGATCCTGCGACCCGAACCTTTCTCGCGCTTCGCATGGTGGTGAATCGCGAGATCGAAAACACGCAGGCCCTGCTGGAGCAGGCCCCGCGTCATCTGGTCCCGGGCGGCCGCCTCGCGGTCATCAGCTTCCAGTCGACGGAAGACCGCCTCGTCAAGCAGGCATTGCGGTCGGCGGAGCAGACCGGGCTTGTGCGGCTCATCACCAAAAAGCCCCTCGCACCTTCCGATTCCGAAATCGCCCGCAACCCGAGAGCGCGCTCCGCAAAGCTGAGAGTGGCAGAGCGGTGTGACCACCGCAGTGAGCAGTAGGCAGTGGGCCGGTGAGAGTTTGCAGTTGGCGGTTGGCAGTACGATCAATCCGCAATCCGCACTCCGAAATCCGCAATCGATAGTGCCGAGCTGCGTTCCGCTGCGGGTCCCCTAGAGACGTACTCCTACCGAGGTGCGACATGACGCGCGAGACTAAGATCGGCCTGCTGGTTGGGCTGGCCTTCATCATCCTGATTGGCATCCTGCTCAGCGATCACCTGTCCGTGACCGCCGAACCGCCCCAGGCGGCACTCGCCCAGGCGGGCGAAAACGTCCGCGAGGGGATCATCACCCCCGGCACGGTTGCCACCATCCAACCGGCGGCGCCCGAGCAGATCGCACCCACCCAGCCGATCCTGACCCGCGAAGAACTGCATGCTCCGCGCACGCCCGAGACGGTCGTCAGCGTCCTGCCGGCTTCGCCCGTGCAGAACGAACCGCCGGTCTCCATCCGCTACTACAGCCAGCAGACCTCCGCGGACCAGCAGACGCCCCGGACGCAGTACCAGATCGTCACGCCCGAACAGGTTGTCGGCATCACGCCGCCGGCCAAATCCACCCCCGTCGCGCAGGTGGAGCTGCCCCGCCAACCGCCGGTGGAAGTCCCCTATGTCACGCAGCTTCCGCCGGAACTGCAGCGGCTGGCCCAGCATGAGGAGCTGGTCGTGGTCGACCGCTCCGGCCGACCCGTGGCTGACGATCGCGCCACCACGGCCAGCCACCGCGCGCCGGTGCAGGCTCGTGAGTATGTCGCCCAGCCGGGGGATACGCTGTCGAAGATGGCTGCCCGCTTCTACGGCCGCAGCACGCCCGAAACGCAGGCGACGATCGTCCGGGCCAACCCGTCGCTGAAGGACAACCCCAACCTGATCGTCGCCGGCCGGACCTACCTCATCCCGCAGGAGACGGTCACGGCCACCCCCCAGCCGGCTGCCGCCCAGCCCAAGCCCCAGCCGCACCAGGCCGAGGTCCGCACGACCAGCGATCACACGTATCTGTACACCGCCAAGCCGGGTGACAGCCTCTGGAAGATCGCCAACGAACAGCTCGGCGATCCGCGCCTGGTCAGCACGATCCAGAAGATGAACCAGGACGTGCTCAAAGGCCCCAACAAGGACATCGTTTATGTCGGCATGACGCTCCGCCTGCCGGCCAAGCCGGTGGCGGTCGCCAACTGAACCACCATCCCATCGCGGCGGCGTGCCGGCCACAACCCGGCACGCCGTCGCACCTGCCGCAGCCGCCTTCCGCAAGCCAACATCGCCATGGTCAAGATCATCCTGCTTTTGGTCAGCTCACTGGTCGTCGCCGGCACGCTCATGCAGCTCCGCCAGCAGGGACGCGATCTGGCGTACGAAAACAACCGCCTGCACGCCCACATCCGCGACCAGCAAGCCCGCCTCTGGAACCACCAGCTCCGCATCGCTGCCTTCACCGCCCCCCCCGCCATCATGCAGACCGTCGGCCAGCATGACCTGGAACTCGTCCCCGCGATCCCCGCGAGCGGGCGGTAGGTTCCGGCAGGCAGCAGGCAGCGGGCGGCAGGTCAGTCTGCAGTCTGCGGTCTGCAGTCAGCAGTGAGGGGCCGAAGCTCCAAATCTCAAGCTCTCAGATCCCAGTCCGTAGGGCAG
>CALEKX010000053.1 GCA_937904525.1 uncultured Phycisphaerales bacterium | reverse complement strand
TAGCGGCGACGGCGAAGGAGCAATCCCGCCGCGCCCAGGCCCAGCATGGTCAGGCTGGCCGGTTCGGGCACGAGCTGGGTGTTGACCGTGATCTCGAGCTCCTGCTTGTCGATGTAGGCGAAGGTGCCTGGATCGCTGGTGGCCAGCAGGCTGTTGGTGAACGAAATCTCCACCCGCGTCACCTGGGCTTCAGCCGGGAAGGTGATGGTGTAGCCGCCATTCCAGCGGGTCGACGTGCTCGGGCCGGTTTCGTGGTCTTCGAGCGTGAAGGTGCCGGTAATCTCGGGGTCGAACGTCGCCTCAAAATGGATGGGGCTTGAGGGCGATGCGTTGTTGGCGGCCAGGATCTGATAGACACCTTCCATCGACACATCGACAAAGGTGTCACCCGGATCGCCGCCCTCATCGACGCTGAAGAGGCGGAAGATGCCGCTCTCAGCCAGCGTGATGCTGGTGATGTAGTGGAGGGGATTGACCGACTCGACTACAAACGTGAGGTAGCCGGCGGTGAACTGTCCGAAATCGTCCGAGAGGGAAGACTCCGCGTGGAACTCGCCCGGGCCGAAATCGAGCGTATCGCCCTGAAGCGTCGGGGCGCCGAACAATCCCTGATTGTCTTCGTTGACATTGGAATAGATGGTCGTCGGCCCCACAAACGTGCCGTAACTGATAGCCGCTTGCGTGGCAGATGCGCTCAATGCGAGCATCGCGCCCGCTGCACCCCCGAAAAGCAATTTTCCCCGTTTCATAAACGGCCCCTCATTCCAGTCTTTACCCTGTCCCGCTCAATCACCGCGATGAGCGCAGATATGTCGCTTTTGCCAATCATATCAGATTTGCCAGGTCTGGAAAGCTTTAATCTTTACGCAACATCCGATAATTCTGCGACGCTTGAGCTTGCGAACGCGGAAATGGTGCGCAAGGCATGCCTGCAGTTAGTGGTGAAGCAGCAAGAACTTACACTTTCAGCTCGACCGCCTGGCCGAGGGCGTTCTGATACCGCTCGCGAATTGGGAGCACCGTAGATTCGAGAAATTCGTCCACCTGCTGCGGGGCCCGGCCGACGAAGTGGGACGGATTGAGCACGCTGCTCAGGTCGACCTTCGCGAAGGCGGGATCTTGCCGCAGGCGGTCCAGCAGGTCATTGGGCTTGCCATACTGTTTGACCTGCTCAGCCGCCGCCAGCGAGTGCTGGCGGATCTTCTCATGGAGCTCCTGGCGGTCGCCGCCCGCCCGTACGGCTGCCATCAGGATCTCCTCCGTCGCCATGAACGGCAGCTCCGCCATCACAAAGCTCTCGATCACCTTGGGATAGACCACCAGCCCGCGCGCGACGTTCACGACGATCTGCAGGCATCCGTCGATGGCCAGGAACGGCTCGGGAATGGCCAGCCGCTTGTTGCTGGAGTCATCCAGCGTCCGCTCAAACCACTGCTCAGCCGCGGTTTGCAGCGGCGAGTTGCTCAGGCTGATCACAAACCGGGCTAGCCCGGTCGCCCGTTCGCAGCGCATCGGGTTGCGCTTGTAAGCCATCGCCGACGACCCGACCTGCTCGGCTTCGAACGGCTCTTCGATCTGCTTCATCCCCGCCAGCAGGCGGATGTCGTTGCAGAACCGATGCACGCTGGCGGCGATCCCTGCCAGCGAGTTGATGATCTGGGCATCGACCTTGCGCGGGTAGGTCTGGCCCGTCACGGGGAAGGATTTTTCAAATCCGAAGACCTTCGTGACCCGCCGATCCAGCTCCAGCACCTTCGCATGATCGCCGTCAAACAGCGACAGGAACGATGCCTGCGTCCCCGTCGTGCCCTTTACGCCGCGGAACATCAGCGTCTGGATGCGATGCTCGATCTCCGCTAGGTCGATCGCCAGATCCTGCGCCCAGAGTGTCGCCCGCTTGCCGACGGTCGTGAGCTGAGCCGGCTGATAGTGCGTATAGCCCAGCGTCGGCAGGTTTTTCCACTTCTCAGCGAACGTCCCCAGGGCGTCGATCGCGCACGCCAGGCGATTGGCGACCAGCTTCATCGCCTCGCGCATGATGATCAGGTCGGCATTGTCGACGACGTACTGGCTGGTCGCCCCCAGGTGGATGATCCCCTTGGCTGCCGGCGCCGCCTCCTCGAACGTGTGGACGTGAGCCATCACGTCATGGCGGAGGCGCTTCTCCCACTGCGCCGCCCGCTCGAAGTCGATGTCCTCGAGCTTGGCTTCCATCTGCCGAAGGGCCTCTTCGGAGATGCGCGTCAACCCCAGCTCCCGCTGGGCCCGCGCCAGCTCCAGCCACAACTTCCGCCACAGCGAGAACTTATATTGCGGGGAGAACAACCGCAGCATCTCAGCAGAGGCATTGCGGGAAACCAGGGGCGATTCGTACGTGTCGTGCTTCATGTCAGATCGGGAAGAATAACCCAACGCCGTATCCATGCAAAACTGCGCAGCGCAACGGCGCAAGCGATCGCAGGACATCAATCGATATGGGTGCACCGCTTGCGCCTTGGCGACGCGCACCGAAGATGGTTCGCGAACTCCGACACGGACGGTAGACTTCCCTCCATGCCCCAACGCAAACCCCGTCCCCAGCGCGACATCGAGAAGGACTATCCCAGGCGGCAGTTGATCGCGAAGCTCCGGCGTCTGGCGGATTGCCTGGAGACAGGCAAGCGGTTTCAAATCCAGGTGGCGGGCGAGCGCATCACCGTGCCGCCGGATGCGATCGTGAATATCGAACACGAACGCGGCGGGGGCGAAGAGGAGCTGGAATTCCAGCTTAAGTGGGCGCTGCCGAAAGCCTGAGTAATCGTCGTCCGACGCATCGGCGATCGGCGACGCCATCGGACATCAGTTCCGTTGGCGCTGCAGGAGGTACATGTCGCCAACGTGGATGACCTGCCATCCCTGTTCGCCCAGCGCATTGAGGAACTTCAGGTGGGCCCGCTCGTAGTCCGGCGGCCATTCGCCCTCCCAGCGCCGGCCGATCACACGCTCATAGGCCTGGTCGACCGGCTCGCTCGCCGTGGCTGTTCTGTAGCTGGTGTCAGCCGTGCGGAAATGCACCTGTACACCGACGACGTTCCAGGGCTGGCCGGCTTCGGGGCCGGCTCCGATCCGGATGATCTGGAACTCGGCATATTCGTACTTCACCTGGGCGGCGGCGAAAGAGGTCAACGTCAGCACGATCAGGCATGCCTGAACCACAGTGCGCATGATGGGCTCCTTTCTCCTGCGGGTGTCGAGGGGATGTGTTGAGCGGACACGGCGATTGTACGCCCGCGTGCCATGGCCGAAAGCGCGGCATTGGGCCGGTGCTGCTGATAATTACAAAAAGTCCGTCCATAAAGACAAAGGGGTGTGTGGTATGACAGCACGTGCAGCTGAACGGCTGGCGAAGGCAATCCACATGAGGAGCTGATGTGATGAGACATTCCACCCGGTCGATCGTGGCGGGCGTTCTGGCGGGGATGATGCTCTGGGGGGCACAGCGCACGATGGGGCAGGAGCCCGAGCCGGGGCTGATCCCGCCGCTGCCGCCGCGGCTGCCGGAGGGCGTCGTGCCGGCGTTTCCCGGTGCGTGGGGCGGCGGGATGTTCGCCACCGGCGGACGCGGCGGGCGCGTCATCGCGGTGACGAATCTCAACGACAGCGGCGAGGGGAGCTTCCGCGCGGCTGTGGAAGCCGAAGGCCCGCGGATTGTCGTTTTCCGCGTGGCTGGGATCATCCACTTGGAGTCGAACATCGACATCAACAACCCGGACATCACCATCGCCGGCCAGACGGCGCCGGGCGACGGGATCTGCATCGCCAATCACTCGGTCAACATCAACACGTCCAATGTGATCATGCGTCACCTTCGTGTGCGGCGCGGCCGACCGGAGGGTGGGCAGGGGTCGGACAACATCGGCGGCAACCCGATCGGGCAGATCATCGTCGATCATTGCTCAGCCAGTTGGGGGATGGACGAGAACCTGTCGCTGTACCGCTACATGCGGCCCAACCCCGACGGCAGCGCAACGAAGCTGGCGGTTAAGAACCTGACGATCCAGTACTGCATCTCCAGCGAGGCACTCAATGCCGGCAATCACGCCTTCGGCGGAACATGGGGCGGGGAGGATTCGACCTTCCACCACAACCTGTTCGCCTGCAACACGGCGCGCAATCCGTCGATCGGCATGAGCGGGGAGTTCGACTACCGCAATAATGTGATCTTCAACTGGGGTCATCGCACGATGGACGGCGGCGATGAGACGTCACTGATCAACGTGATCAACAACTACTACAAGCCCGGCCCGGCGACGGCGCCGGACATGCGCGACACCATCGCCCGCATCGAAGTGCGCAATATGTATCTGCCCGGGCGACGATGGCAGGGGCAGCAATGGTACCCAGCCGGCGAGCGGCGGCCGGGCAAATGGTATGTCGCCGGCAATTACGTCGACGGCGCGCCGGAAGTGACGGCTGATAACTGGCGTGGAATGAAAAGCACCGATCGCGGTCCAGGACCGCAGGCTGCGCGCGTGCATACGCCGTTCGAGGCCTGGCCGATGCATCAGCAGACGGCGCTGGAAGCGTATGAGACGGTGCTTGCGAAGGCGGGCGCCACGCTGCCACGGCGGGATGCGGTCGATGCGCGCGTGATCGAGATGGTCCGCACGGGCAACGTCGGGGCGGGCAACGGAATCATCAATTCGCCCGACGAAGTAGGCGGGTATCCGCAGTACACCTTCGATCCGGCGCAGGTGCCAGCCGACAGCGATGGCGACGGCATGCCGGATGAGTGGGAACGCAAGTACGGCCTGGATCCCAACGATCCAGCCGACGGCGCGCTCGACAAAGACAACGACGGCTACACCAACGTCGAAGAGTACCTGAATGGCACCGATCCAACCGAGTACATCGACTACGGTAATCTGGACAACAATATCGACTTGATCAGTTGATGACCTGCAATCGCATCGCGCCGATGCGAAATGTTGGACACCTCACACGCATCCGGCCGGCAGCGAGCCGTTCTGGGGGCGATAACATGCGTGCACAAACGATCCTGCGAGTCTGATCCCCACCAATTACCCAGCATCTCATCCATAGCGGTTTTCCGGAGCACCATATTTCCAAGAATCGGTGGCCGCTTGGCATTTACGTTTTATGTTTATGTCAACTCGCCGACGACGAGGTGTGGCGATGAGGAGTCACACTCGCCGATAAATGGGTAACAAACAACGAGGGCAGCCTTCCAGGGTGTCGATTTGTATCTCCACAACGGCCCCGCAAACGGAAGGGAACCTTCACACGAACGAGCAAAGATTGGTGGCAAGCGCAGCCGCGGAGTGGTTCCAGTGGGCCAGGCTTGCAGTGTAAACGTCCCCTCTGCATGAGGGGTGGAAGGATCTCACAATGACGCGCCGCGGTCTCGGCAAAGGTGGTCTCATGGGTGTCGCTTAGGTTCTTGCGGCGAGCGCCTTGCTGTCGCACGCATCGACTGCGGATGCCGCGGAAATGTTCGTCTCGACCGATCGCCTTGCTTACTCGGGTTCGGTCACACGTTATGCGACGCTCGAAGATGCACAGGCCGGCATCAATCCTCTCGGCACATATCAGATTACGAGCAACAACGGCAATCGCGACCTGTCGCTGTATCTGACGGACGACGGTAATGGCAACCGCATGGTCTACATCCTGACGGGCTGGTTCTACAGCATCACCGGCAACGCCGACAGCGGCGTTGCCAACCCGAGCAACGTTCAGGAAGGGTTCTTCCAGATCGGTGATCTTGACGGCAACACCGTCACGACGATGAACGGCCAGTTCAGCAACGATGGGACGCAGTTCACGCTTCAGGTCGCCGGCAGCGGCGCGCATCGGGATCCCACCCGGACGCCGCATGACCATGCCCGTCTGTGGGCGCCGAACTACACCGGTTCGATGGAACAGTCCTTCGGCTACTACCACAGCTACGCCCTTGACCTGACGCTCAGCGGTCTGAACGGCGTGTACGAGAACGGCCTGTACACCGCCGAGAACGAGCCGACGGGCGTCACCGGAACATTCACCGCGATCTTTGAGAACCGGAACTACACCTACACGCCCTCCAAGGGCAACCCGGACGCCGAAGGGTTCTATGTCGCGAACTTCACCCTTCACATGGACAACTGGGCCTGGGCCAATCGTGAGAGCCTGAGCCAGCCGTTTAGGTCTACGACGATCACGGCCGTCCCCGAGCCGGCCAGCCTGGGCGTGCTGGGCCTGGGTGCTCTGGGTCTGCTGGCCCGGCGGCGCGAAAAGGCCGCGGCCTGATCCAGCCCCCGGTTCAAACATGACTTACGGACGCAAGCCTCCCATGCGGAGGCTTGTGTCATTTTGTGCGCCGATTCTGCTGATTCCCGGCGGATCGCGCGCATGGATATGCTCGAGTGCGATGCAGGCATGCCTGATTCTCAATCCCAATGCCGGTTCCGCAGAGGAGCAGCAGTGGGTCGAGCAGATCGTCGACCGATTCGGCTGTGAGGTCTGCCCGACCAACGCGCCCGGCCATGCCAGCCGACTGGCGAAAGAGGCGCCGGGCAAAGGATTCGACACGGTCATCGCAGCCGGCGGGGACGGCACGATCCACGAGATCATCAACGGCCTGATGGCTGCTGATCACACGCAGATTCGCCTGGCCATCATCCCGTTGGGCACTGGCAATGATTTCGTGCGAACGCTGGCGATTCCCGACGATCCGCTGGCCGCCATCGAGACGATCGCCCAGGGCCGCGAGACGCGCCTGGACCTGATGAAGGTGCGAACGGCTGGCCGAATGCTCTACGCCTGCAACGTCGCCGCCGGCGGGTTCACGGGGCAGATGAACGAAGCCATGACGGACGAGATCAAGCAGACCTGGGGCCCGCTGGCTTATCTGCGCGGCGCACTGAAGGTCCTGCCCGATCTGACCAGCTACAGGACGTTCATGCGTCTGGATGACGAGCCCGAGCAGACCATCGCGGCGTACAACCTGATCATCGCCAACGGCCGCACAGCCGGCGGCGGGGTGGTTGTCGCGCCGCGGGCCAATCCGGAGGACGGCCTGCTGGATGTCGTGATCGTCCATGCCGGGACGATCGGGCAGATGGCGGAGGTCGCCGCGCGCCTGCTGGCGGGGGATTACACCGACAGCGATGCGGTGACGCATCGGCAGGCCCGGAAGATTGCCGTTCACAGCGAGCCAGGCATGTGGTTCAACGTCGATGGAGAGCTGATCAGCAATGAGCCGATCGAGATCGTGGTTGTCCCTCGCCGGCTACGCGTTATCGTCGGCGATGCGTATACTGCCGAGCCTGACTCAGGCACGGCATAGCGCATGCGCGTCGCCTGCAGGCGTGTAACCCGATGCACAGGCAAGGCGCCCGTGCCACAACCGGATTGCTTCTACCTTCTGTATTCTGTCTTCTCCCCCATGTCCCGCGATTACGCCCTGTTCGAGCTTGATCGTCGCACGCTGCCCGGCTGGCCGTCGGGACTGGTGCGTCGGCGTGTGGCTGAGCCGGCCGATCCGCGCGATCGCGCGCTGGCAGAGCAGATCATCGTCGGCGTCATCAAGAACCTGCTGCTGCTCCAGCATCTGGTCAGCCACTACTCCGGGCGATCGCTGAAGAGCGTCGATCCGCTGGTGCAGAAGATTCTTGCGATCGCGCTGTATCAGATGCGGCATCTCGATCGCGTGCCGGACGCGGCGGCTGTCGATGAGGCGGTCGAGCAGACGCGGCGCTTCGGCCGCGGGCGGGCCGCGAAGTTTGTCAACGCGGTCCTGCGCAACGCAACGCGCGAGCCATCGCCGCCGCTGCCGGATGAAGGCGATCCGGCGCGGTATGCGCAGATCGTGCTGTCACACCCAGCCGGTCTGTTCCGGCGGCTGGAGAAACTCGCGGGGACGGAGACGGCCCTGGCCATCTGCCGCCACGACAATCGCGAGGCGCCGACGATCGTGCGCGCAGCCTCGCCACCGCCAGCCGACGCGGGTGTGGCGGTCGAGGCGCACGAGATGCCCGGCATGTATGTCGTACGCGGCGCGAAGGCCTCGCTGCTGGCGCAGTGGGCCCAGCAGGGGATTGCGCAGGTGCAGGATCCGACGGCTGCGCGCGTCGTTCATCGGGCCGGGTTGCAAGCCGGGCAGGCGGTGCTCGACCGATGCTGCGGTCTGGGGACCAAGACGCTGCAAATGCGAGAGCAGGTCGGCGAAGGCGGATATGTCGTCGCGATGGATCCGAATGCAGCGCGGATCGACGGCTTGCGACGGATGATGGCGGCGCGCGGGTTTGCGAACATTGCCGTACACCAAGCCGGGATGATGGAAGAACTGCCAGCCGATGCCCGGCGGCAGTTCGATCGCGTGATCGTCGATGCGCCGTGCAGCAACAGCGGCGTCATGGCGCGCCGGCCGGAGGCGCGGTATGCCCAGAGCGAGCGAGCCCTGACAGCGCTGGCCAAGTTGCAGGATCGCATCCTCGACGACTCAGCGGACGCTATCGCGCCCGGTGGGCTGCTGATCTACAGCACATGCAGCATCTGGCTGGAAGAAAACCAGCAGCGCGTGCAGGCATTCCTGTCGCGGCATGGTGGGTTTGAGCTGGTGGAGGAAGACAGCGTTCTGCCGTCAGCGGATGTGCCGGATACGGCGTATCACGATGGGGGGTATGTGGCTGTGCTGCGAAGAGTCGAATGAACCACGGAGACGCGGAGATGGGTGGTGATTGATGAAGATGCACTGCCGCCCCCTTGTCAAGTCCTGATCAGAAGTTGTCACCTATACCTGCTGTTGGTTGAGTTGGC